>JAKIUE010000022.1 GCA_021647715.1 Sulfurovum sp. | reverse complement strand
CAAGACATGGTGGGAATGCTAAAGATTTAGATCTTATTTTAGTGCCTGGTGCATTTGAAGTGCCATTTGCATTAGATAAAGCATTGGCTTCTGGTAAATATGACGCAGTATGTTGTTTAGGTGCAGTCATTCGTGGAGCGACACCTCATTTTGACTATGTCTCAGCTGAAGCTACCAAAGGCGTGGCGTCAGTGACAATGAAGCATGGAAAGCCTGCGACTTTTGGTGTTCTTACAGTAGATAGCATAGAACAAGCTATCGAAAGAGCAGGAACCAAAGCAGGAAACAAAGGTGCAGAAGCGATGGTAGGACTTATAGAACTCATCAACCTTTATGATGAACTAGAGAAATAATAAATGGCAACACGACATCAAGCACGTACAGCCGTAGTAGGTTTACTTTATGCCTATGATCTAGGCAATGAGGACATTGCTAAATTTTCAGATGAAATACTTGAAGAAGATAAAATACGCAACAAGCAAAGAGAGTTTTCACATACACTTTTTGAAGGTACCATTGAAAATCTTGAAATGTTAGACAAAGAGATTGAAGCACACTTGACAGACTGGGATTATGATGGCATCGGTAAGGTAGAAAAAGCCATCATGCGTTTAGCTGCGTACGAAATACTCGTAGCTAAAACCGATAAAGCGATTATCATCAATGAAGCTGTGGAACTTGCTAAAAAACTTGCAGATGATAAAGCACCACAGTTTATTAATGGTGTTTTGGATGCACTAGAAGTAAAATAGGAGCACAAAATGACAGCCCCACAAACAAAACGTATGACGATAGACGAGGCAGTAGAACTCATAGAAAAAGCTGACCTAAAAACTTTAGGCAAGATGGCTCTTGCACGTAAACATGAAATGCATCCTGAAAAAGTGACTACCTTTGTGGTAGACAGAAACATCAACTATACAAATATTTGTTGGGTAGACTGTAAGTTTTGTGCTTTTTATACCCATGAGAAAAAAGAAGATGCATATATACTAACATTTGATGAGATAGATGAAAAAATAGATGAACTTTTGGCTATTGGCGGTACACAAATACTCTTTCAAGGTGGTGTACACCCTAAGCTTGAGATAGAGTGGTATGAAGACTTGGTAGAGCATATCTCGACCAAATACCCACAAGTGACTATCCACGGATTTTCTTCTATAGAGATAGACTACATCGCCAACCGTTCTAAAATCAGTATAAGTGAAGTCATACGACGTCTTAGAGACAAAGGACTGAGCTCCATACCAGGTGCTGGAGCAGAGATATTGAGTGATAGAGTACGTGACATCATAGCACCTAAAAAGCACGACAAAGACCAGTGGCTTGAAGTCCATCGTCAAGCACATAAACTAGGTGTTAAGTCTACAGCCACCATGATGTATGGTACTGTAGAGACAGTACGTGAGATAGTTGAACATTGGGACTATGTACGTCAACTCCAAGATGAAACGGGTGGATTCAGAGCGTTTATCATGTGGAGCTATCAGAGTGACCATACTCAACTTAAACGTGAACTACCGACTATTACAAAAACCACACCTAACCAGTACTTGCGTTACTTAGCAGTAGCACGTCTATTTTTAGACAATGTACCAAACATACAGAGTTCATGGGTCACGCAAGGAAGCTACATAGGACAAATGGCACTACTTTTTGGAGCCAATGACTTAGGCTCCACCATGATGGAAGAAAATGTAGTCTCTGCAGCAGGAGCAGCGAACTCCATGAACCAAGAAGAGATGATAGAGCTTATACGTGACGTAGGAGAGAATCCTGCTAAACGTAATACGGCTTATGATATATTGGAGAGGTTTTAAACTTTTAACTATTTTAATTAAATTGCCCTTTATTTAACTCGAGGCATTGTAATTCTCTGTATTTTTTTAGAAAAACGAAGCAAAAAAGCGTCGTTGTTCTCAAATCACTCCGTTTTCAAGGGTGTTAACAACGACAAAGCACACTATCGTGTGATTAAAGAGGAAGAGCGAATGAAAAAAGTATTTATTTTACTACTACTATTACAAGGACTACTTATGGCAGCAAGCCTGAACGAAATAACGATTAAAGATACTAAAGTACCGTTGGTGCATGAAGAGGGAACATATATTCCTATCGTCTCTATACAGTTAGTATTTAAAAATGCAGGACAATTATCAGACACTATAGATGGACTAGCAGATATCTCTGCAAAATTACTCAACGAAGGTACATCAACAGAGGGTAGTATAGGCTTTGCGTCTAAATTAGATGCCCGTGCCATAGACCTGCATGCAAGTGTTGGTCGTGAAAGCTTAGTATTGGAAGTCTCAGCACTTAAGAGTGAGTTCCCCTATGCTGTGGAAAGACTTATAGAGCTTTTACAAGATCCTAACTATACAAAAGAAGCATTTACTCAGATAAAACACCAAAAAATAGGTTGGCTGAAACAAAAAGAGAGTGACTTTGACTATATTGCAGCATCTGCATTACGTAAGATGCTTTTTAAAGGATCAAGTTTAGCAAAACCTTATGATGGTACGTTAGAAAGTATAGAAAAAATGGGCGTACAAGACATCAAAACTTTTATCACAAAACACTTGGGTTATAACAATGTTATAGCAGTCGTTGGTGGTGATATAAGTGCTTCTGAGGCAGAGGCTTATGTGCGTAAAATACTTACTTTATTACCAAAAGTAGAGAGTAAAGAGATTGAAACCACAACAGCATCAAGCAAAAAAGAGACAGTACTTCTAGATGAAGAGACGGAGCAGGCATACATCTTTTTTGGGGCACCTTTTGATTATTCGTATACGGAAAAAGACCAGCATAAAGCAAAAATTGCAGAATATCTACTGGGAGGAGCAGGATTTGGCTCTCGTATGATGGAAGAGATACGCGTAAAACGTGGGCTTACTTATGGTGTCTACGCTTCCTTACGTCGTACAAAATCAGTTTCGTATATGAGTGGATACATGCAAACAAAACTTTCTACACAAGATGAAGCTAAAGCACTCATACAATCAGTGGTAGATGATTTTGTTAAAAATGGTATCACTCAAAAAGAACTAGATGATACGAAGAAGTTTTTATTAGGGAGTGAACCTTTACGAACAGAGACACTTTCACAAAGGCTAGGACGTTCTTATAGTGATTTCTACTATGGACGGCCACTTGATTTTGCGAAAGAACAATTATCCAACATAGAGTCTGTGACACTAGATGAAATGAATACCTTTATTAAGTCACATAGGGAGCTAAAAAAACTCTCTTTTGCTATTGTAACCAAAAAGGAAAAATAGCAAAATTTTATTGAAACAGTTGATGTGTCTGAGGGATAGTGTCAAATTTCCTTAGCGTATAAGACATATCTTGATCATAGTCATATGCATAGGTTAACACTTCATTGTTCTCTTGTATCACATTGTCTGCAAGCGTTGATTTGTCTTTTAGATAAAATGTGTTGTTTTTGAAACTAAGATTTTTAGATTCTCGTTCATTGGGTATATAGAGATCTCGAATATTGTCTGCAAAAATATTCTGCGTAAGCGTAACATTTTGACTATGATATATTTTCAGAGCATACTCTTCCTGACCACACTTTAAAAATCTATTTTCTTTTATATTAATATTTTTCACACCATTTCTATTTTTTTCTTTATCTCCCTCAAGAGTAAGTGCAGAATGCTTAATATTATAAAAAACATTATTCGATATAGTGGCATTTTCTAGGGAGTGTTTCGATACATCAGAGGCACCAGATGTGATACCAAAGTCAGAATCAAAGATATAATTATCTTTAATAATAACATTCTTCACATCATAGTGTGTAACTATAGCACTACCAGTATCAGAGAGATTTAATCCTTGAACTGATGGTTTATATCCACTCATACGATTATTTTGAATGATAATAGGATTATAACTATTAAGAGACCCACCTTTTAAATCTATGGCATTCTCAGTATAACTATATGTTGTACCATCTATAACTTTATACATAATAGGCGTAACATACATATTGTTATTTTCAATGACTGTACCTTGAAAGTCTATATCTGTATCTTTTGCCTCATAAATTCTAACAGTTTGCACAGCATCTACATAATTTATGATTTCATTATTAGAAATATATGTATTTTTTATCTTCTCATTTTTGTACTGAGCAAAGAGGTTTATAGCAGCATTATCATCAAACACTTTATTGTCTATAGACCATTGTGTTTTTTCAAAATGATGTGACTCTATGATATTAGAAGAAGAGCTATCTCGTACATAGATACCAGATGCGGTATCTTTAAGAAGACCTCTTCGAAAGTGATTGTGGTCAGAATTTATCAAGTTTACAAAAGCGCCATCTTTATCTGTATTTTCCCAGTCAGCTTGTCTATCTACTGTCCAATAGTTTACATTATTAAATGTCAATCTATATTTTGCAAGTTCTTCTTTGTCAAGGAGTGCAGGATGTTTGTCATTCCCATTATTCAATAAAATATATCTAGGTCTCTCTTCTGTTCCACTAGTAGTAAGGTTGATACGTTTATCATTTTTCGTATAATCTCCAGGGGAGACACAAAAAATAGTTTTTTCTTCTATATTAATAGTATCCCAATCATCAGCAGTTTCAATCATCTGAACATTAGGGTCATTTTCATCACATGTCGGCAGTGATGTGTTTGAAACAACAGAAGCTTGTTTAGTTGTGCTAGGACTTGTAGTCTCATAAGCACCTGTAGTTGAAGTAATACTGCTGTTACCACAGGCATTTAATATTAGCAATAGTGCTGTTGTTGATAGTATTTTATACATATTTGACCTTTTAAATCATTCGTTAAGTTGAGCCATAATAATCAAAAAAAGTCAAAAAAAGTCAAAAGTAATTAATATGACAATATGACATACTAGTGATATAAATATAAAAAGCTTCGTTATAATTTACGTACTTAGCAATTGGGAGTATCTATGAAAGAATCAAAAGAATCAAGTATGCAAGAGGCAAAACAGCTTTTCAAAAAGCTCAAAATTCATACACTTCTCGACTTGGCACTTCTCATACCCATATCTTACAACGACACGACACTCACCATAAATCCTGAGCTTGGCAAAATCAATACCTTAGAAGCTAAAGTAGTTGAAAGTGCCGTTTATCATGGTAAATTACGTGTGACATTTACACTCACATGCTCAGGTAGAAGAGTATCTTCCACCTTTTTTAGAGTAACACCTTACCATTATAAACTCTTTGAAGTTGGCTCCTCTCACGTCATACAAGGAAAACTAGAAGAGTACAAAGGCTACTGGCAAATGTCACAGCCAAAGTCCATTAAACAAGTAGGAAAGACAACACCAAAATACAAAACAGTACTTAAACACTCAGAGATAAGTGCATTGATAGAAGCGTATGTATCAGAGCAAAATCTTTACAATGAAGGTTTGGACTCTAAAGAGGTTGCCACACTTATGAAATGTCATTTTCCTAAAAGTATAGATGATGTTTATAATGAAGGTAAATTTAAAGAAGAATACATACAAGTACTTAAATTTATAGAGGCCTTCAATCATCTGAAAAAGCTTCGAGGTAAAAGAGCAGACTTTTTACCGTTAAGAGCATTAAATGGGGATTGTCAATCTTTTGTAAATGCCTTACCCTTTACATTGACAAGTGAACAAGAAGTAGTGATAGCAGAGATAAAAAAAGATTTAAGCAGTGAGAAAAAAGCTGCAAAACGTATGGTAGTAGGTGATGTAGGCTCAGGTAAAACTATGGTGATACTTGCCTCAGTGATGATGGCACTTCCTCACAAAAGTATATTGATGGCTCCCACATCACTCTTAGCTTTACAACTTTATGAAGAAGCATGTAAACATTTATCAAAGTCTGTAAATATCGCTTTAGTGATGCAAGGGAAAGACAAAGGTGACTACCCCAAAGCAGATTTTATCATAGGGACACACGCTTTACTTTATAAAGAAGATTTACCACAGGCGTCACTGGTAATGGTCGATGAACAGCATCGTTTTGGAACCAAACAACGAGCAAGTCTAGAAGCGTTAGTCAGCAATGGTGAACGTAAACCACACTTCATACAGTTCTCAGCCACTCCGATACCTAGAACACAGGCTATGATGGATTCTGAACTTTTAGATGTAAGCCTCATTACTACCACACCATTTGAGAGAGAAGTACTTACTCAGACCATAAGCAAAGCAGACTTTCCAAACTTACTTGATCATATCAAAGAAGAGATAGCCCAGAAACATCAAGTGCTTATTATCTACCCCTTGGTAGAGCAGAGCAGTGAAGTACCTTATCAGTCACTCGAAGAGAGTAGAGGATTTTGGGAGAGTAAGTTTGAAAATGTATATCTCACTCATGGGAAAGACAAACAAAAAGAAGAAGTACTTTTAGAGTTTAGAGAAAAAGGAGATATTTTACTGGCTACTACTGTAGTAGAAGTAGGCATATCATTACCTCGACTTACCCTTATAGTCATAGTAGGGGCTGAGAGGCTAGGATTGGCAACTTTACATCAATTAAGGGGAAGAGTAGGGCGTAATGGTTTAAAGAGCTGGTGTTACCTCTACAGTAACTTTAAACCCTCAGAACGACTTGCTCAGTTTACAAAAACAACAAACGGTTTTGATATTGCAAAGTTAGATTTAAAGTTTAGAGACTCTGGAGATATCTTAGATGGCACCATACAAAGTGGTCAGAAGTTTAAGTGGCTCGATATGGGAGAGGATGAAGAGGTAGTGATGAGGGCTAAAGATAGATTGGGAAGTATTATGTAGGGGCAGATTCTATGTCTGCCTAAAAATTTTGTGTATAAGAGGATAGATATGGAATCTACCCCTACTATTAATAGAGTCCAAATTTCCCATCTGCTCTTTTATACATCACTCGCATGATCCCCTCATGATCATTAAACACAATAAATTGTCTTTTTTTCTCTGTTTTTAAGGCATCTACCGCTTCATCAAAATCCATAGGTTTATGCAGTTCTAAATCCATAGGGACTATCTCTACTTCTTCAACATCTAAATCTGTGACCGCTTCAGCTTCTACACCCATATCTTTAAAGGACATGATACGATGCCCTTTAATTTTATCTGAGTGGCGTCTGAGTGACTTTTTGAGTCTTTCTATGGCTAAGTCTATGGCTGCATAGACATCTTTATCATTTTGTGTGATTACGATGGTGTTTTTGTCTTTTAAGTTTACGATGAACTCAACAGTGAAGCCTTTTTTCTCACTTTTGCTTATCACAGTATTTGCTGTGGTGATGTCAAGGTTATATTTGTCTAGCACATCTACAGCAGATTGTGCATAATTTTTGATAGGTTCTGTTAAGTCAAAATGTCTACCTGTAATACTACGTTTCATGAGTGTTCCTTTAGTGTTTGAAGTATGTATATCTTTCAATATACATACTTAAGTGTAACTTAGAAGACTTAATGAAGCGTTAATAGATTTATGAAGACTCTTGCCCTACAATAAAGGCATACCCAGTTTCACGATTTATTTGGATGGTAAAATCAGAATCGAAAGCGTCTGATGAGAAAGTAATTTGACAATCTTTATTCTTTACATATGTTTTATAATCATACGTAGCAGCAAACACACCTCTGTGTGGTCGTCCTAGGTTATCAAAAGCGATATGTTTTGCATTGGAAGCAGAAGTTCCCGCGCAATCATTAAAAGTAACGGTATCAATACCATAGAGTTTTTCTATAAAAACATTTGGACTTGCATGGTCTCCATCATTATAAAAAAGTTTTCCATTGGCAGGGTCTAAGGCAGCTTCATCTTCATCAAGGTTTGCATCAAGATCACTATTGGACGCAATGATATATGCAAATCCTGAGTCATTTTCAAAACGAATCTGCCATAGGGATTTTAGCCAGTCTTTTTCGTTATATTTATGTTTGTTGTCTGTAAGGGCTAGGTGTTGTGTGTAGCGTATAGCAGAGAGCACATTATCTGCGGCTTCTTGTTTGAGGTCTCTGTCTATTCTTGGCATCGCAAGTGAAGCGAGTATACCAAGCACTACAATCACAAAAACAAGTTCAAGCATGGTAAAAGCAGGGCGTTTCATCATATTCCTCATTTATATTTTTTGTACCGTACGTCTATGATAGGTAATCTCTTTATTTGCACTAATGTCATTCTCTAAATCACCATACCGAATGTAAGCATCCACGATGATAGTAAGAGGGGTATCGCTACCTGCAGGGACTATACCTAACTTACTGACTCCTGTACAAGAGCCTATTTGAGCATCAGTGCCTATATATGAGATAAAAATATCTGCACTATAACCATCTACTCCATTTATAGTCCCTCTAATACGTCTTAGACAATTACTAGTTCTATCATTAGCAGTCACTGACATAATGGCATACTCCGTATAAGAGTTTGCAAGTAAAACAGCCTGTTCTCTTTGGTATTGGGCAGTCGTCTCTTTTACAAGCTTACCTGAGAGGCTCATCACAAACATCGCTACGGTTGACATCAGTACGATGATAACGATCGCCGTAAGCATAGAAAAGGCTTTTTGTTGTTTGTATGGATGCATTAGAATACCGCCTTTTCTTTACATGAAGAGATGTTCACATCTTCACTGATAGGCTCTTCAGCACAAATTTTGATACGCGTAGTCATACCTCTTCTTTGGAACTTGAAGTTACTTACATTTTTTAATAAAAGAGATTTGGTACCGTTTATAGGTGTATCACGCTGAGGAGTGAAGTTGTAGTAGAGAAAAAGGTCACTATTTTCAACCACAAGGGCATAAGAGCTTCGTGCAAGTTTATAGCGTTCTACTATACGCCCATCAGGGTTAGCATCAAGCGTAATAGTTGAACCCGAACCTGTTCCAAAGTGCGCAGTGGCATTGTCATCTCCAGGGAAAAAGATAGCAAACTTGCCAGTATATCCTAGGTTAGTGCGAATCTTGGTGGTGATTGAAAATTTAGACCCAGGAGTAGAGAGTGATGTTTCTGATGTAGAATTTGTGACATCACAAAAGCCACTCCATCCAGGTCTTCTTCCTGTACCAGTATTTGATGTTGTACTAATAGCCTCAAAACTATCACCATCCATGGCTACCCATTGTAAAACATTATAGTCATTTCCTGTGGAGTCTGCTACCATGTCGTTAGTCACAAGTTCTGGTGTACCTGTTTTCGTGACGCGTCTTACCATGGTGCCAGGTATCACATAACGTAAGCGGTTGACTATTTGGTTCATGGCTAGTTGTGTTTTTATGGAGGCTCTGTGTTGTGCACGTTGTACGATGTAACTCTCATAGACTTTTGCTATCACCTCAGCTCCTATGGAGGAGACAATACCAAGTATGACGATGACAAACACAAGTTCAAGCATCGAAAATCCAGCTCTTTTTTTCCTAGTAGTCTGCATTAAAATGTTCTCTCTTTGAGCGTATATCCACCGATGTTAGAGGAAAACGCCTTTAATACGATGGTTTTGTTAAGTTCATCTACACCTGCACTACTTGTAAGTGTGACATTGATAAATTTGATATTGGTACTACCAGTACTTTCTGCTCTAAATGGTTCAAAACTGATGGTCTTGGCATTATAATTGGTAGCAGTACCAGTGGGGTTGTCTTTTATATAGCTTACATTTGTATTGATATTAATGCTTGCTTTTTCGATATAATCTATAGAGGCTGTTGCCACTTCTGTGAGGCTAATATTCCCTATAAAATCATCCATGTCATCTTCTATCTCTGAGGCATTACCATCTTTCCCTAAAGAAGCAGGAGGTGTGGCAAAGAGGTTTGAGTTGTTCAAGTCTGAGAGTATATAGGTTCTTTGACTCTCTTCAGGTGTACCTGTACGTCTTGAAGTGTTATTATCTGAGACATTGAGGTCAGATGCTCCATGGGTCACATGTAAAATAGGAGGAATGTAGGTATCATTTGTGTTGTTCTCATCCCATGCATAGCCCATAATCATATTGATGCGTGAAGCTGCTTCATTGATACCTTCTTGTTGCAAGGCAACATAACCACTCTTAGAAGCTGTACTTATGAGCATAGGTGCAGACATCATGACTATACCCATAATGACAATAGCAAAAATAAGCTCTATCATAGCGATAGCAGGCCGAAATAACTTCATATGCATCTTACCACTCCAACCTTTTACTTTTTTTAACGTTAGATTCTCCATCTACTACGTGTCCAGCAGCTCCATGCCCTGCCCATCCTGATCCACCAATAAATCGTACCTTATAAAAAGGATCTGGTAGTGTATCATCATCTTGGTTATAAATAAGCCATCTATTTGTATAATCAGTAACTGTAGGATCTGTCTCAAGATTGACTGGGACGATTGTAGGTAAAGAGAGACTGTCATCTCTGTTTACGCCAATAGTATTGTCCTCAGCATTGGTTCCTAAGTTAGCAGTTGTTCTATTGAGTTGGACACCAGGTTTTGTAGTTTGTATGCGTACAGTCCCATCTGTAGGACTAAAGTGATTCCATGATTTCCACCAATTAGACTCATTTGTCTGTGCAAAAGCAGCCATGATACCTCTGTTTTGACACTCAGTAAATCCTAAATCACAATAGAGCACTACAGAGATAGGCGTTATAACACTATTCTCAGCGATATCATCATAGAAAGATTGCTGTGTCTTGGCTCTTGCATAGAAGAAGTCAACTGTTTCAGTTATCTTTTTATTTCCATAAATTTTATAGTCTGTTTTCATATCTACACTAAGTTCAGGCGAACCACTATAGGTAATGTTAAAGTCAGAAAAGAGGATTCTTCTTGGGTTAAGTGGATTGTTATTTGTTCTATTAAAGTTAAATCCTAAATCCATTTTGATACTCCCTTGCATACTTGGTACAAAAGCAGCCGAAGGTTGTGCAATCTTAAGTGGTGCTTTTGTATTTTTTTCTAAATCATAGGTAGTTGGAGTATCATTTTTTCTTGGTATAGATGTATTGTAATCTAGCAAGTCATAGCTCAGATATGGAGTAGCACTTGGTATATCTGTCAAATAGGTATGGTACAGTGTCATATCAACTGGGTCAGCGTAACACCCATCTACAAAGTTATTTACGCTATCACCTGTATAGGTAGCTGCACTAAAGGTGCCAAATACATTGTAAGACATATTTTCATCTTTTCCGTTTGGTGCATCAGCTAAGGTGTTGATATAGACAAATTCTTTAGTATTGTCTGTACCTGCACCAGTACCTAACCCATCGACGTTGAAGGTGTAAGGGTAGTAACGAAGATAAAGATGGTTATAAATCTTGCTATCTGGGCTACCTTCAAGTTTGGAACTTATAGCACACCCTTGTTTTCCATTTTTAGCATTATCAATTTTATGTTCATCTACGACACAATCATTAGTATCTTTAAATGTTTTGTACTTAAATCTACTTTGGTCCACTATGGTCCAGTTGTTGTCATAAAGCTCGTACCTATACTCTCCAATATTGTTATGATCCACTAGGTTTCCAGAGGATACATTTACATCTTCACCTGTGAAAGAAGCAAATATCTCTCCATCATCAAAATAGATATTCCATGCAGTATCGTTGTCATCTACACAACTTTTTGAACCAAAATCAGAGAAGAGTGTAGAGTACATATCGCCACTCTTGGAGTTCCCAAATTTGACACGGTACCCTTTTGCTATCTCAGTGTTTCCTCCATTTAACATAGTGGCAAAACCTTGTAGTTTATAAGGGTATCCTGCAACTAGGTTTGCTTGGGTATTGGTATTTGCCTCATCGTTAGTTGCCAATACATTGACTTTGGCATCATCGTCTATAGAACGATTACTATCTGCTAAAGAGAGTCTATACGACAAAGGTCTTACAGAAAAATTATCTCTAGAACACAGAGGTTTAGCGTAGTATTGTTTAAGACACTCATAACAATTTTGATTTGTGTTACTACAAGGTGCTTTACAAAATTGCATATCACTTGATTGTAATTCACGTTTTTTATAATATTTTTCATATAGTCCAGCATAACAGCCTTCATCCTCTTGACATCCATGCTCAATGAGTGTACCATTTTCATCTTCAAAAAACCACACTCTAAATGCTGCGTTACGTAGTACAGATGTGAGTCTTATGTCTTCAGCTAGTGCACGAGAACTGTTATTAAATGTAGTAAATATTTTCTTCTTACCATTGATCTCTTGAACGATATCTGGATCTGGGTTTTCACATCTAAAAGTAGAGTTTTCATCTACAAAAGAGGAGACATTGATAAGCTCAAGTTCTACAGATTGTTTTTCGAGTGCTATCTCTTCTTTTAAATTATCTGGATTGTTATAATGCACGACCTCCATATCAAACTTCTTGCCTGCGACTTGTGTAAAGAGTGTATATTTTTCTGGAGCACTTTCTTGATTACTCTTAGGTCTTTCAACATTAAAAGTCCCCCATTTTGGGTTATAGCGTGGACTTTGAGGACATCTTGTGATTCTGGTATAAGGAGTGTCTTTCATATTTAGTTTATCTTCATTTGTAGTAAGCAGGTGAGTTACATAGTTTTTCCCTTTATCTGAAAGATCGATACTGACATTTAAATCTATATCAAACGTATCACTGATTGCTGCTTTATCGCCTGCGTAGACAAATTTAGAGTAGTATCGTTTCGTGGGTTTTATTTCCCCACCTTTTTGTGCTGTGGATTTTTTAATATTATCCCCAATGGCTATCTCATGAGTCGTTGTATTTGTCTCTATGGCAGGCAGGTAGGCATTTGTATAGCTAGGTGAGTAATAACTCTCTTTATGTTTAAGGTTTTTTGTAGTCACTTTCACCCTACTGTCGAGCATACTAAAGTCAGACTGGGTACTTTGAAGTGCAACAGCGATAGAGATATCTCCCGTACCAAAAGCAGAAAACTCTCTTTTGTCATTGGCTGCTATAAATTGCTGACCTCTTTTGAGAGAGTAGTCATAACACACTTCTGGCTCTTTGAGGCTATGTACTACCATAATTTTACCATCACCATGATCTGGTTGTCATCTGTACTTGCTGCCCAGAGTTCTATATGTTTGATGTACTGTCCTGGTTTTGCCAGTTTTTGTAGCGGATAGAGTGCGATACATATCTCTTGAACGTTATTCTGCATACGACCAGAGGGTTTGTAGGGGGTATCGTTTGTTGCCAAAGAACAGTGATCACCGTTCGCTTGCTCTATATAGACATGCCCCAGTTCTTTTTCATCCTTATCATAGGCTATCACCAAGAAACTGTTGTTTCCTCCTCTTTCGGAGACAAAAAAGTACCCATCTCCTGCAAAGCCTACTTTGATACCTTTATCGTCATAGCTTAGTCGGTGAATAGATGTAGCTTTATCTCTGTGTTCATAATTTGTAAAATAGCTTGCTCCACCATACTTCTCAATATAGTGATTGAGGTTTATATCTGAAAATGCAGCTCGGGCTATGGAGGTCCATTCGTTTGTTCCTACTTCTGCACTCTTTTTGGTAGGACCTATACACCCTGATGCACCATCGTTTACTGCATCTTTACACAAGTAATGCCCTGTAGTATTGAATGTTCGGAGTGTACCTCTATAACCCCCTTTATACTCATAAGAGGACTCACTTGTACCTGGCAATATAAAGTCTTTACCTAAGATAAGCCTCTCTACACCATTCTCTCTGATATACATCTCCTTAATGATGGCAGTCCCTCCATAGAGTCCGTTGGCATCAGGAGACTGTTTATGGTAAACTTGTTTCCTAGAGTAAGCATCTTCTCGTGGATCTTGACCTTTTGTCCAATCTTCAGCCATCCAAACAATATCAAAACCATCTGCGAGGTTGACAGATTTTTCAGTAATCTCAAGGGTAAACCCTACAGTATTTGAGCGTCCATCCTTATCATTTGCAGAGGCATCACAATTATAGATGCCTACTTTTGTAGGAAGTCCATTGAGTACACCACTGCTGTAGTCAAACGAAAGCCCTTCAGGTATACCACCATCACAATCAAGTACGTAGGTTTTTATCTCATCCTCTTCGGTGAGCTCCACATAAGAAGAGAGGTCAAGAGAAAAGAGGGTATCGACCTTATGTGAATAGTTCTCTATGGCGTTCATTATAGGTGGTGTATCTGTATTGGTATTTTTAGGAATGACATAGATATCATCAAACCATGCAGTACCTGTACCATTGTAAAGTAATACATAAGGTTTGATGCTGACAACTTCTTTGTCAAATGTTTTCGTTAGCTCTACTTGTTCCCAATCATGAGTCCCTTTGTTAAAGTGTAGCTCAGGAGGATAGAACCATTTGTCAGTCTTATCTGCAAACACTACATGAAAATCTAAGGTATATAGTGCAGTATTTGCTACATTTTCTGCTTTGCTCCAGCCTCCAAATGTAATGGTTTTTTGATGGTCTATAGGGATGACTGGGTAGTTCCAACCAGACCTTGTCACCACATTGTTTTCTAATTTAAGTGAGTGTGTACCTGAGTGTCCTTCATTGTTTACCCATGAGGGGCGTCCATTATAAGAACGCCAAGGCGTAGTTGTTTGCTCAACACAGGCATTTTTTATAAGGTTCTCAGGTGTTTCTACGGTACAAGGTAAGGTAGTGTCTTGAGCTGTAAGATTTACTGGGTTTACATTTTCATTATCTAGTCTATTATTCCAATTTCCTCCAAGAGGATAAAGTAGGATAGGTATTTGATAGCCATTTCCTAAAGGCTGGTCATCTGGTATCTGGAAAGAGAGGTCTACAGTTCCTTTACCTGTTACATTTTTATATGTCCAGTTCCAACCTGTGCCTGGGGCATGGTTTTGTTGAAAGCCTACTTGTATTGTTCTCTCTTGTGAAACATCATAGGAAACACTTACGGTGATAGTCTCACCTGCCTTCACCTCTGTGGGAGCATCAAAGCTTGTTATTTTGTCTATGGCTGGCGTTCCATTAGCTGCGGTTACATTCACAGAGGAAGTCCCTATCTCATCAAACTTATTACTCCAATATCCACCTACTGTGGTCTCTATGATATAAAACAGATAGTCATTATTTATAGGCATATCTTGAGGTACAGTAAAGGTAAGTGTAGCAGTATCTGTTCCTGCTCCTACATGAACCCTTTGCGATACAAATGAAGTCCATGGTGCATGATCATACTGAAAAGTTAGATAGATATCTCTATTGGTTGGTACTGTATAGTCTACAGTAACAGTGACTGTTTGACCTTGTTGTACGGTAGATGGACCTTGGATATTGGAAAGTGTTGCAGATAAATTTGATGTAATAAAAAGTATCATCATAGGAAGTATAAAAATTCTAAGTATAGACATGGTTAAAACCTTTTGTACGTGAAAGTTATAATAATTAAATGAGTATAACTAAAATTTATGTTAAAAATGTCAAAAATGTCAAAACGCATTACCACTCCATCCTTTTACTTTTTTTAGTGTTAGACTGACCGCCTACCACATGTCCTGTATCTCCATGCCCAGCCCAGCCAGAGTTGCCGATGAAACGTACTTTATAAAATGGATTTGGCACAGCAACAGCACTATCTGGATTATAGATAAGCCATCTGTCTGTATGTGCTAGAGGGAAGGGAGTTGTTACAAAATTGACGGGTACAGTTTGTGGTAAAGGTGCCGTGTTATCTTTGCTTACTGTAATGGTATTGTTTTCGCCCTTACTGTTTATGTCTACAGTTGTTGCACTAAGTGCATTGGTTGGTGTACTTGTTATCTCTATGTTCCCATCTGTAGCACTGTTGTGATTCCACGACTTCCACCAGTCAAATTCGCCTGTCTGTGCAAAAGCAGCCATGATACCTCTGTTTTGACACTCAGCAAATCCTAAATTACAATAGAGCACTACAGAGATAGGAGTAATGACACTATCTTCAGTGATATCATCATAGAAATACTGCTGTGCTTTTGCTCTGGCATAGAAGAAGTTAACCGTATCATTGATGTCTTTGTTCCCATATATTTTATAGTCTGTTTTCATCTCTACACTAAGCTCAGGTGAACCATTATAGGTAATGTTAAAGTCAGAAAAGAGGATTTTTCTTGGGTTAAGTGGCGTGTTATTTGTTCTATTAAAGTTAAATCCTAAATCCATATTGATACTTCCGTTCATCTCTGTTACAAATGCCTTTACTGGTTGTGGCACCATGAGAGGTGCTTTTGTATTTTGCACCAATGTATTTGTAAAGGTATCTCGTTTTCTTGCTATGTCTGTATGGTAATCCAATAAATCATAGCCAAGATTAGGCGTAGTAGTAGGGACATCTGTCAGATAGGTATGGTACAGTGTCATATCAACTGGATCAGCGTAACATCCATCTACGAAGTTATTGACACGCTCACCTGTATAGGTAGCTGCACTAAAGGTACCAAATACATTGTAAGACATATTTTCATCTCTACCCCCTGATGCCTCAGATAAGGAGTTGATATAGACAAAATTTCTAGCATTGTTTGTACCTGCACCAGTACCTAATCCAGAGACATTGAAGGTGTAAGGAAAGTATTGTAATTTAAGTGCTGTGTAGTTAGAGCCATTTGGATGGCTGTGTTGACTGCTTATCGTACATCCCTGTTTCCCTAAACCAATTGCCTTAACACTATTTTCATCTTTTATACAATCATTTGTGCTTTGGTCAAACCCTGTGGCATTATGGTGCGTAGTGAGTGCTTCACTCCAGTCTACTGCTGTCCAGTTTTCATCTTTTATGACAAACTCATATTCTCCTATTTGGTTTATAGTGTAAATAGTGGCTAGGTTTGCATATGTGTTAAGGCTGGTACCATCAAAGAGGGTCACTGAGATGTTTTGATCCTCTGTGTCATTACAATTGGCATCACTTCTATTAGGCTTCCATTTCATTTGTGAAAGAGATGAGGTAGAGCCTCGGTTAAAGTGTTGGATGTATCCTGGTGTTGCTTTATCGTTCATAAAATTAGTAGCATTAATATCAAATCGATAACCATATCCAGATACAAGTTTGGCAGCATTGGTTAAACCTGAAGAGGTGGGTAGCTTAGATTGAGCAATCCCTATACTCTCTTTTGTGCTGTCAATACTTTGGTTAGAATCTCTAAGTGTCGTGACAAATGCCTCTGGTCTAATAGCAAAATTATCACGTGAACAGGTAGGTTTTCCATAGTATGTACGTAGACACGGGTAACAACCTGTACCACCTGGTGCACATTCGGCATTACACTTTGTGTCGCTTGGATATGCTGTGGTATAGAGTGATCTAAAGCATGACTCATCATTTCTATCTGTGCAGTCATGTTCTAGCACACTGCCATCAAGTTTTCTTAAGTACCAGACACGAAAGCCTGCATTACGTATGGCGATGTTGTATCGTAAATTCTCTAGTGATACGGAAGATTCATCATTAAATTTCACAAAAATAGGCATAGAGATATTCGCATCGGGGTTATTACAAGAGAGATTGGTATCTCTAGAGAAGAGTCCTGCATTAAAAACTTCTACTTCTATGGCTGTTTTTGCTTTTTTAGGTGTAGTAAAACCTCTATCAAAACTGGTTATCTTTACATTAAAGTCACGGTTTGCAACCTGCGTATAGAGATTGTATGGTTGTCCTGTCGTCGTATCTATTTCATCAGAAGTGACATTAAAGTAACCCCATGAAGGGAAATAGCCCACTTCATCTTGACAAATAGAACTTTCATTAAAGTTTTTGCTTAGATGAAGGTTTCCTGAACCATAATCAATGGTATATTCTACCCATAAATCAAAGGCGGTATCTACATCGGCTTTTTTCATTATTTGGTTAAATTTAAAGTAGCGTGTTTCAAAAGAGTCTATGACTCCTCCTGGACCATCAGGTTGAGAAGATGCACCTTCTCCGATGTACATACTAAAGCCTTTTGTTGTTTGATTGTAGGTTTGGTTTAGACCTGAAGTACCTGCAGGTATGTATGCATAGAGGTCATCTGGCGCGATAGCTGTACTATCTCTTTTATAGTTTACTTGTGAGGTATCATGTATTCTATATGTCATGTTAACATCATGAAGGGCAAAATCACCCTCTTTTGATTTAACAGAAATACGCGTTGTCATATTTTTAAGATAAGAACCAAAAGATGTTTTAATGGCATTTCTGCTTGATTCAAGTATATATCCATCAATATCTTGGGTGTAGTCATAACAGAGATTAGGGCGATAGAGTTCTGTGGAAAAGGCTACCATACTAGGTGTGATATAATCTTGACTGGTACTTAGCCCTATATGCACAGCACTTATATTTTTCTCTCTATTTCTATAATCCTCCATAATCTCTGAGACATCATAGACATCAACATCTATACCATTGGCATTTTCAACATCATTATTTTTAGCACCATCTCTTTCTATATTGGCTAGTTTTGCATCAAATATATTGTTAGGGTCAGTGACTCCTGGCATATTTTTTGGATTAGGATCATCTAGTGTTTTTTTCATTATCATTCTATCATATGTACCTGTGCCATGACCACCATACACATATTCACCCTCTCCTGCAAAAGTAGAAAATTTAGCATTGACTGATCCTGTCTTAGGAAGTTTAAACCCTGAAATCTTAATATCTTTACTAGGCGTACCGTTAGCAGCTGCATTGAGTGCCAAATAACCATTATAAATAGATATATTTCGTGGTTTTGCACTCTCTTCATCTTGTTTATAGATGATAACCACAGACCAACCACCAATGTTTCCTATATGGATATCTCTTCCTTCATTGGTAGTGATATTTGCAACAGTTAGGGTGTGTGCACCTTTTGCGAGATTTTTACTTTTCAAAAGATTTGTGATATCAGTATAGGCAGCATAATAGCCACCATTTGCATCATATGCTGTATCATAATAAAATGTGCTTGAGCCTAAAGAAGTATACGAGGTTTCATC
The DNA here is from genome assembly GCA_021647715.1 of Sulfurovum sp. Lineage (GTDB taxonomy): Bacteria > Campylobacterota > Campylobacteria > Campylobacterales > Sulfurovaceae > Sulfurovum. The sequence continues at coordinate 8,277 of JAKIUE010000022.1, read as the reverse complement.
ATCAACTTTTAATAATATTTTATTTCCATCAGTACTTGGTATATTAATGGGCTGAATTGAAGTGATGTCTGTATATTGGTATCCATTGGCAGAAGCGTAAGCACGTCTTTGAGGGTAACCAGAATAATTATTATGAATACTTCCTTGCCAAAAAAGTCCTGCCCACAAGATACCTTCACCATCTAGCTGCGTATAGTTTTCTGGCAATGTAAAGTTTGAAGACGATGAGTTCCATGTCGTTGTGTCATTGTCAATATCTAGGTATTTGGTCATATAATTATTATTATTAAAGCTGTTAGCGTTTTGACATGCTCCATCGTAGGAAGTTTCTGCATTGGTAATACATTCAATAGTATTTCCTAAAATCAGATAGTCACCTATGATGTTTCTCGTTTGTGGGGGGTTGATAAGTATAAATTCTTTGAAACCTTCGTGAGTACTTGTTTTTTCAATATGGATAGATACTGTGGCACTCTTTTCATTCCCTGAATCATCTGTAATAGTATAGTCAAAAGTGATAGTTTGACCAGCACTAGAATTGTTTTCTGGAGTATAGCTGAAAAAACCATTTTGCCCTATATCTAGTGTACCTTTTGAGGGCAAGGTGTTACGAACAAAAACAATATTTAGTCCCATATCTATACCGTCACCTGTGTCGTCGCTAATGAAATTTCCACTTAATGCTATACCAGGCTGTGTAGTGTAGGTATTTGGTGTGGCGGTAAGTATTCGATTACTCACATCAATAATAAATGTATCTGTAGCTGTCTCTCCATTAGTATCAATTATAGTGAGGGTAACAGGAAATTCCCCTAATGTTGTAGTTATACCTGAAATTTTTCCAGTATTTGTATCTATACTCAAACCTGGTGGTAGTCCAGCAGCAGTGTAGGTAAGTGTGTCTCCATCTGCATCACTGGCATAAAAAGAGACATCATGAGGATTCATAGTAAAAGAAGAACCTATCTCTGTCACTTGATCAGGAATAGGTGCTAGGTTTGGAGGTGTGCTCCCTGTTCTATTTAGACAAATTCTGTCATCTGATTCATCATGCCAATCAGGCATTGAAAATGTTTCAACATGGTTACAAACAGGACCACTCTTTAATACTTTTGCTTTATATGTAATAGTAAAAGATTGATCATGCGTGTATGCAGTATTTGAACCACAATAGATAAATTCTGGACCCTCATCCCATTGAGAACAATTTATATCAGCACCACTTGTGACTTGTAGTGAACCTTCTATATATTCAAATGCACCTACAGTGCTTGTGGTCCATGCATCCGTTGTAGGAGTCAGAGGAAGTACATCTTTTAATTGTAGTTTCTTATCAAACCCTTTATTTGTTACTACTATTGCAAATTGTACAATATCACCTACTTTAGGACTCATGATATCTACAGTTTTTTTGACTATTATAGTATTTTCCCCACCACCTGGTACACCTACAGATATATCTGTGCTATCCATATTGTTATTAAGATTTGAATCTTCGATATTATTGGGTGAAGAGACCACAGCCGTATTTGTAATGACTTTTGGTCCATGTTCTTTTACTTTCACTTTCACATCGATACTCACATCTTGATCTTTGCTAAATTCTTTTGCACCTGTACAGGTGAGTTTTCTATTGGCAGTGTTATAGTTACAGTCGAAGTCCCCAGAATCATCATTTACCGAAATAAACTCAAGTCCCTCAGGTAGTGTGTCTTCCACTTTTATGCGTGATTTGGAAGCACCATTATTCTTTGCATATAATGTATAGACGACATCTTGGTCAAAACTCATATTTTTATTATCTGTATCTGACCATTTTTCTATAGCAAGGTCAGCTCCGTTCTCAACTTCATCATTCTTAATTTCTACCCTACGGCTACTATTGACTATGGAATAGGGTTGTGTAGAACTTGTACCTAGGTTTTGAATTATAAAATAAAAGACTTCATCATCTTCAACTTTTGTATCACCATTTATTTGGATGTTTACTGTTTTACTTTTGGTACATGAACCTTTTGCAAAAGTGAAATCTGTAGGCGCAACTTGTATATAGTCATCATCAGATATTTTAGCACTGTTATCTAGTGTGAAGTATGATATCTTAATAGGCGCAGTGTCTGGACACTCATCAATGTCTATGGTTATAGAAACAGTGGTAGTACCTGCATTTCCTTCTTCTATAGAAATATCTGGAGTGAGTGTAATCTTAGGTTTGTTTGGTATTGGAACATCTCCTTCTGTAGGAAAGAGAGAGACCGGGAAAATAAACAAAGTTACTAACAATAGTAAACTGTGTATTCTTTTTTTCATATAAAGTTTTGATATTTTCATCTACAGTACCTTTAAATCATGTATATAATTTTAAGATTATACAACAAAATTGTCAAAAGTATATTTTCCATTGACAAAAGATATTATTTTATATATTTCTAGTAGTTAAACTAATACACTTCTTACATACTTTGAGATATGATAAACATAATATATAATCTAAGGTTGAATATGGGTTTTAAAATGAGAATATTATTTACTAACAGTGTTTACGCAGTGGTGTCTAAATGTTATTTATCTACTGCAAGTGAACCATGAATGACTTAGAGACGTTGGAGTGTTCGTCTATGGTAGGTAATGCCAGGATCTACAGACCATGGCAATGCATTTTTAGCACCTATACTTTCAGGATTTCTGTATCGCACATAGGTATCTATAAGTATGACATTATCTATGGCTCTTGTATCAGTTATAGTACCACGACGTATTTTGTTGGGATTTGGACAAGTACTGTTGGTACCTATGTACTTTATCCGTACATCTACAAAATATCCTTGTCCTTTTTTTACTTCTGTTTGTGAACCATCTAATCTAGCTGTTATCTTCTTAACACAAGGTTGTGAGGTAGCAGCCATAACAGCAAACTCTGTATAACTTTTGGCATAGAGTATAGCTTGTTCTTTTCTGTATTGAGAAGTAGTCCCTTGAATCATCTTACCAGAAAGGTTCATGATAAATGCACCCATAGTTGCGATAAGCAAAATAACAAATATCGCAGTAATCATGGAAAAAGCAGCTCTTTTTTTATATAAAAATATCATCGTATTACCGCCTTTTCTTTACAGATAGATATTTCATCACTCTCAGAAATACGTTCTATGACACAGAGTTTTATACGTATAGAGTTTTCCTCTTTCCTAAATCTAAAAACAGAAACATTCTTAAGTAGGGTAGATTTTTTACCATCTTTATAGTTTTCATCTTGCCAAGGTTGATAAGCATAATAAAAGTTCAGATCATATACTTTAAGTCCATTAATAGTCGTTTCATTTTCAGGGACTACGGCAAAGGCAGAGGTGGCATATTGGTAAAACTCACTGTAGACCATCTCTCCAGCTGTTCTGTCTCCTGCATTTGCTGTAGAGAAAGTAAAAAGATTATTGTTGCCATTAAAGCTAACAGGGAAAAGACAACCAGAAGCAGAACCTCCATAAAGACAAGCACTACTGTATGATTTACTTATATTTGAATCATAGTTAGATGTCATAAAGCGAATCGCCCCACCTGTACCATCGCTTGTTTCTGTGTAATGTTTTATTATTTTTTTTGTATTGTAATAATGATTTGAGCCTACAGAGTCTATTTGAGTAAAGTTAGTATTTGGTGACTCTAAATCACAGTATCCACTCCATTTAGGCCAAGAATAGGCTTCAAAACTATCACTGTCATAAGTTATCCACTCTAGTGCAGTAAATTCATTTCTCTTGTCTAGTGGTACGGATCGTGCAGGGTAAAAGTCTGCACCTTGTACATTTCCTGTTTGTCCAGGTTTTCTTGCAAGAAGACTTAAGTCCATTCTATAAGTGAGTCTATTGGCAAGTTGGTTGATAGCAAGTTCAGTGTTGATACTGGCATTGTGAACAGAACGCTGCATAAGGTATGACTCATACACCTGTACGATAGCACTAGAGCCTATGGATGAAACAATACCTAGTATAATAATGACAAAAATAACTTCTAGCAGCGTAAAGGCTTTTTGGAGTTTATAAAAATAAGACATTAAAAACCTCCTTTAATATTTGGTCGTGCGGCACCAATATTACACATAAATGCACGCAATACAATCTTTTTTTGTGCTACATTACTTGAACTAAGCCTACTGGTGATAAGTTTGATATTAGAAGTTCCAGTAAAAGTAGTATCATTCCAACTAGCATTATTGTTAGAAAAGGCACATCCTCCACCACTAGAACAAGCAGTATAGTTTGCAGTATCATCTAAATATCGTACATCTGTGCTTATTTTGATACTGACATCCATATAATCACCCTTAGAACTTACCTGATCTCCTTCTAAAGAGATGGAAAGATTGGCTTCAGTAGCATCAAAATCATCAACATCATCATACATAGCTTCGATGTTACTACTAGAGTCTCTATCTTTTTTAAAACCAAAAGTTTCTGCTGGTGAGGCACTATTAAGCGCAGCCATTGTTCTTTTTTGATTGGCTTGATTTAGTGTTGAATTTCCATCTATTTCATTATCTCCATTGGTGGTTATAAGAAGATTAGAAGGAGCACCAGCTGTGGCTGTATTATTTTCATCCCACTCGTAGGTCATCATAGCATTTGCATGAGATGCGATGATAGCGATGGATTCTTGTTGAAATGCCACACCACTACTCTTTGAAGCACTTTCAAGCATGATAGGAATAGAGAGTAGAGAAATACCCATTACCACAATAGCAAAAATAAGTTCAATCATGGCAATAGCTGGTCTAAATAGATTTGTTTTCATTACCAAGTCATTCTATCATTTTGAGTGCTACTAGAACCTGTATCCGTAACATGCCCTGTTTTACCAACCCCTGCCCAAGTGGATGGTCCTATAAAGTGTACTTTAAAGTAGTCATCAAGAGGATCATAAATGAGCCAAGGAACAGGATTATACCCAACTTTAATCATACTATTTCTTTCACTACCAGCAACAGAGACATTGATGTCATTTTGTGTCGCTTGGTTATCGTTAAAAGGTACATCTGAGACAGTTTTTGCCTTTACTCCAGCATCTACAGAGACAAAAGGATTTGCATTTGCTTCTGCAAAATGAGAAACAGTGATATCTGTAGTACCTAGTTCATTGTTAGCAAAGATAGTTGCAAGGTGCCAATCAGGTTCCTTTTCTTGTTTACCTCGTGAAGGAGTGTCTAATCCAAAGAGGTTCGCACAATCATTGGATGCAAGTGGTGGGGTTAAATCATCACAATATACATCTACATACAAAGGTGTTTGAATAAAACTAGGCTCTACCTCATAGAGTCTTTGAAGAGGTGTAACTTTAGCATACACATAAGTAATATTGTTATCATAAGTATTGTTACCCTCTGGGACATAGTTATTAATCATATGTGTATTTGAAGCAGCAGCGGGACTAGTAGCTTTTAATGCATTGTACTGCACACGTACAGGGTTAACAGCATTTCCAAACCCTAAAGGTTTTTTGAGTGTGGTATGTAGTTGCATAGATGCACTTCCTATATCACTATTGCTAAAGGCACCTTTAGGAAGAAGAACTTGCTTGTCTAATCCTTCTTGTGTATCGACTACATTAACACCTACTTCTAGGTACTGCTGGAAAGGTACATTTTCAAGATCACTCTCTTGGGGTAACATGGTCCGACTAAGGTCTAACATAACATCAGAAGCAGCACAGCCATCTGTAAAGTTCGTTAAACGTGTACCTTGTTTCCCCATAGCTGTTACATTACCTTCGAAGGATGTTGCCATAGAGATGCTTGCACTTAAAACAGAACCATAATAATCGTTACTCAAGTCATTCATGAACAGAATGTTTCTGTTAGGCCGTCTTGTGGCATTTACTTGGGCAAGGTCGAAAGTGTAGGGGTTTACCTGTAATGGGATATCTTGATAGGTAAGTGCAGAAGCATTCGCAGGAGTATAAGTCAATTGAGATGTGATACCACAACCAGATTTACCAATATTGCTAGCTGCAATAGAGTATTTATCTTCTCCACTTGTAATACAATCATCTACATCTGGGAAGGTTTTGAGACTATTACCATCTTTGTCAACATATCTTGCCTGATCAACAATGGTCCAGTTATTGTCTTCTATGTGATAGGTATAATTCCCTACATTAGGAATATTTACCAGCATATTGGATTGAAGATTAATCTTTGTACCATTCATAGTTTGTATTGCTTTTCCATTTTCAAACCATAGTCCCCAGTCTGTATTATTGGTGTCAGCACATGTGCCTGTATTGCTATTAAACAGGACAATGGATTGTTTATCGTTACTTGATGGGGTAGAAAATAGTGTAGTAAACCCTAGAGCTTCTTGGTCATTTCCATATTGTGTGGCTTTTACATCTACTTTATATTGATATTCTGCAGAGAGGCCAATTGTTGACATCGTGGTATCATTGACAACAAGCTCCGTTTCAGTGAAGGATATTTGATTTGACTCATTGTTATCAAATAGTTTCATCCTGAAAGAAGCAGGTTTGATGGCAAAGTTATCTCTTGAACAGACTGGCTTTGCATAAAATTTACGAAGACACTGATAACAACTGTCTGTTGTATCATTTGTACTTGAACACAATGAATCACAAAAGTTTGTAGTTAAGCTAGGCTGTAGAATATTATAGACCTTTTCTCTCCAGCATTTACCATCTGTCTTGGTATCACAAGCATGGGGGATGAAACTGCCATTAGTATCTTCGAAATACCATAGACGAAATGCTGCATTCCAAAGTGCATTGGGTGTCTGGAATATATCTGATATATCTGTTCTACTTGTATTTTGATTGAGATTTACAAGGTGACTCTTCTCTCCATTGCCTAATGTTTGAATAATGTCTTCTTGTGTATTTTGACATTTAAAGAAGGATTTCTCATCATTATAGGGTGAAGAATCGATTAATTCAACATCTACTACCATGTCAGATGGGAGGAGAAGTTCATTCATGTATTTAGGAGAAGCATTCACATCATAACTGACAATAGAGACATCAAACGGCTTATTGGCAACTTGTGTAAAGAGAGGGAATCGACGTTGTGGCTGAGTTACAGGGTCATAAGTTCCACTGTCTGTTCTCTCTATATTAAATGCACCTAAGAGTGGGTTATACGTAAGGTTTTGCTCACATCGAGGTAAGGTGTTGTTTTCTGATGAGAGTAAAAACTCTACAGGTCCTGAACCAAAATCTATAGATGTATTTAACTCCATAGCAAAATGTACATCAATTGTCTCGTTTTTTAGAATTTTATAATTGTACTGGGCAAAATAGCGTTCATAAATTCCTATAGTACCTCCATCACTTGACGCACCCTCTCCTATGGCAATTTCAGGTTTGAGTGCAGTGTGTTGCGTCGTAGTGATAGCAGGGATTAGGCTGTTTACAGTATTGGGTGAGTATTGGGCATTTGTAAAAGAAAAATTACCTGAAGGAGTAAGGTAAAACTTTAGTTTAGAATTTTCTAAATCAAAATCTCCCTCCTTACTACGCACAGAGACATGTGCTTTGAGTTCTCCTGTTCCGTTAATAGTAAAGTTACGACCTTCATCAGCAGTTAATGAAAAGTTATTTTTTTGAATGTTGTAGTCATAACAAAATTTTGGCATATACAGCTCGGTAGCAAAGCCATACATGTTTAGAAAAATATAGTCATTACCAGAAGTGACGGTTATATCTGTAGATGTTTGGCTATTATCAATAATATGACTGACGTCAATCTCATCTATATCTATACCAAGGGTATTTTCATAGTTTGGGTTTCTGCTTGTGACATTTTTACCATTTCTAGAGATCGTAGCATTTTGGACGTTGTTTTTATTATTTAGGCTATCTACGATGTCTACGGGTGTACCATCTTTTTTAGTCACACTCATAGAATCGCTAAGGGCTCTATCTGATTCTGCTGACATCACGATAAGGTTTGATTTGACTGGACCTGAACGTGGCGTAAAAAACCCAGAGATAGATGATGTGATGCTTTTGGTATAGCCAACATCGTCAAATACACCAATGTATCCATTGTAAAGAGAGATGTTTTTAAGTGTACGTATTTGGCTTGTGGTGTCTTCAACAATAACTGCAATACCCCAACCTGAACCTTGGTTGGAAGTTTCAGTTGCTTTAAGGTCAGCTACCCAGTAGCGACCACCTTGTTGTACATACTCTGTGATATTGATAGCAGTAGCATAGTCAAAAGACCAGTTGTAATCAGCGATAATCCAGTTAAACTTGTCATCATCAGCACGT
>JAKIUE010000021.1 GCA_021647715.1 Sulfurovum sp. | reverse complement strand
TTTGATAAAAAATTATCAGCAGGTACATACACCTTTGGTATTAATAAAGATGGTGCTTCTCTACAAAGTATTGATTTTAAAGTAACACTTGAAAATTCCATTACACCAACAACACCAGTTCAACCAAAACCAGTAGTCGTGACTCCTAAACCAAAACCAGAACCAGTAGTAGTTACGCCTAAGCCAAAACCAGTAGTCGTGACTCCTAAACCAAAACCAGAGCCAGTAGTTACGCCTAAGCCAAAACCAACAGGAGATAGTGCAAATAGTAACTCAAATAGTACAGGAAATAACAATAATACTGATCAAACTTCATCACCTAGCATTAGTACAAAAAAATTGGTCAAAAAGACTACGTTTAATGGAAATGATGCTTTTGACACTACGGAATATATGTATAACAGTAACAATTTAGTTTCTAAAAGTCTGACTACACATTATAGAGGGGACTCAGAGGAGGGTGATGTCACAAGAAAAACCATCTCTGAATACAGCTATGAGAAAACATATAATATGGTGAGGGTCATCTCTAAAACGTACAATGCAGAAAATATTTTGATTATCACTAACTTTGAATTATATACATATAACGGAGACAAAATCATTAGAGTACAAAAAGGTTACATCGATCCCTTAGGTGGAAAAATTTTCCAGAAGATTGGCACGTTTGCTAACTATCAAGGACCTATCCCTAAACATAAAGTGTATCTAAACTATAATGATGATAAAAATAGGAAAAAGATAACTTCTGCTTATGATAATACTTATACTGTATTTGAAAACAAAGAAGTCAATAGTACTGAGATAATAATTTCTATGGGACCATCCCATAGAGCAGATGTAGCACTATTTTCATCTCAATATGACAATCTAGATAGGAAAAAGAGTGGTGTGTTTAGGCGTTCTTATTCTGAAACTGGATATATGCATACATACACTTACGATGCAAAGAATGAAATGATAGAACCAGTTTTTTCGTGTTTTGGTGGCTATGTACAAATGGCTAAGAACCATAGAAGTAAATACCCTAAAGCAGAAAATGTATGTTATCTAAGATCAGGAGGTACACATGGTAGTGGTGGTAAATACACTTATGAAAATACAATTAGTAATGGTCTTGTTATAAAAAGAGTAATAAAAGAAGATGGTCTAGTCACTAAGACACATACTTATAATTATAAGTAGATATTTTCGATAGTAATAAAAATTGATTATTGAGCCATAAAATAGAAGAGAGTTTTATATCTCTTCTATCAATTATTTAATTGATTACAAAAAAATTGATTGAGTCTATTCTAAAAAGCTAAACTTGTATTAATATAAGGACGGAGAACTTCAGATCTTACAAAAGATAGTGGGTTACACAGATATTAAAATAAATACTGTGTAATACAGAGCTATATTACTGCTCCATACATATTACATAAAACAATAAAAGGAAATAAAATGAACACATTTAAAAAGATACTTATGGGTGCTACAGTAGTAGCTTTTACTGCTTGTGGTGGAGGCGGTGCGGGAAATGAAAACACCGTAGATAGAGGTTCAGTAGTTGATACAGGTAGTGCTGAAAATGAAAATGTCGTAGACTCAGTAGCTGATACAAGTAGTGATGCAAGTGGTGGTGCAGCAAATTCAGGGACTAGACTTAAATCTATAACTATTATAGGCGACAATTATAAAAATGAAACTATCTACGAATATGATGGAAATAAAGTGATTAAGTCTACAGGAAAAACTATAGTAGATAACAAAGTTGAGGGTACACAAAATACGACTTGGGAATATAAAAATAATCAATCAATAAAATATGTATCTAAAGATTATGATAAAGATAAAAAACTTATGATGACTACAACCTCAGTAACCTCTTATGATAAAGAAAAAAGACCTTATAAGAGCGTAACTTTTTCTACTCAAGGGGAAAGTACTCAAGAGTATACAAAAACTATTTTAGAATTTACGAAATGGGAAGGGAGATATCCTACTGAAGAAAAAATGACATCGTATGTGATGGGACGTCTTTTTATGGAGCGTACTTGGAATGTAAAAATAAATAACGATAGAGTAGAAACAATGGACGAGAACAATAATATATTAAATACATATACTTACGATGCACAAGATAGAAAAGAAGCACTATTTTACCTTCTTATGGGAGACACTGAAAAATATGGAGAACGCCAGTTTACACATGAAAAGTATTTAGTTACAAATGTAGAGATTAAAAACATTAGTAATAATAAGACAATTAACAGAGAATCAGCATTTGAATTTAATGAGATTGGGTTAGTTCAAAAAGATACAGCGGATATTAAAAGAAAAGAAGATTATATTCTTTACACGTATGAAGAGTTTTAATAAAAGTTGATTAAATGAAATATATATAGAAGTAATATATTCTATATATAAGCGATAGCTTAAAAGCTATTGTACTATTTTCACACTCTGCTGAGTAGGTGTTTGTGGAGTTGTTATTTGAGGCGTAGCAACTGCAGGTTGTCTCGTAGGTGCTTGTACCTGTTGTGTATTATTTACTGGCTGATATGCTTTTAGCGCAGGCATCTTCTTTTGAACAGGTGCTTGTTGTACAGGAGCCGTTTGACTTTGTGCATTGCCTTGTGGTTTTAGTGATGCTATAGACTCTTCTATATTTTTATCATTCATCTCTTTAGCCGTACTTATAAGTTGATACTCTTCTTCAAAATCTAGCGCGGTTCCTGAAGTATTCAGTTTTTCTCTTTTATAGTTAGCGATACATGCTCTTGTACCTCTACCTACCGCACCATCAATTTTATCATGGTAAAATCCATGTATTTTAAGGGCTGTTTGGATTTTTCTACCTTTGGTTCGATTGTCATTTCCAGATGCTATGAGTGCTCTGTCAAACCCAAAAAGTGTTCCCAAATAGATTAGTGTATCTTTTACTTGAGGAGCTAAAGAAGCATTATTACTCATACCATAAGCAATATTCATGGCTTTTATGGCAGATCGTGTTTCAAATGAGTTTACTTGACCATCAATTTTCCCTTTGTAAAAACCTAAACTTGTGAGTGCATTTTGAATACGTTTTTCATCAGTCATTTGTGGTGCTACATAGGCTGAACGTTTTCTATGTGATCGTTTAGAACGATGTCTAACTTTCTTACGTCTTGCTCCACGTGAACTTCCATAATATATTTCATCACCAAGTCTAGCACCTGCAGCATTACTGGCTTGACCAACTACATTATATACAACTTGATCAAGCATTGAGGCTTGTGAAGTTGTAGTTAAAACTGATGCACCAAGTACGGCTAGAGCTAATATTTTTATTTTCATATTTGTTCCTTTATATGTTTGGATATACTTAGATGGGACTCAAAGTATTATCTATAGTAGTAACCTCTATCATAGTAATAATCATTTTTATATGAGTGAGGGGCCGGTTTACCGACATGTTCATTTGGAGGTATACAACCAGTAAGAAGAGTCATCGAGAGCAATGAAAATGCAAGTATAAATAAATATTTTAGTTTAAACATATTAGTCCTTTAATTTTTAGAATATAAAATTTTAAAATAAATATTATAAAAATTCCATGAAAGAGAACATTATTTAATAGTTTGGTCTCATATGTGTAGAATAGACACCATTATTACTAAAGTGTTACTCCTCAATATAATTTTTTAGTTTACGCCCAACCTTAGGGTGTTTGAGCTTTTTAATGGCAGAAGATTCTATCTGTCTTACACGTTCACGTGTGACACTGAGCTCTTTTCCTATCTCTTCTAAGGTTCTATCACTTTCATCTTCAAGCAGACCAAAGCGCATACGAATCACTGCTTTTTCTCTTTCATTGAGTTGGTCTAGTACTTCGTCTATTTGGTTATTTAGGTCATCCTTTAATACCACATCAGTAGGGCTAAGCGTGGTCTTATCTTCGATGAAGTCACCAAATCTACCATCATCTTCATCACCTACAGGTGTTTCAAGACTTACAGGCTCTTTAGTAATCTTAATAACATTCTTAACTTTATCAATAGAAAGGCCAACCTCTTTAGCAATAGTCTCTAAATCAGGATCTTTCCCTTCTTCTTGAAGGTGCTTTCGAATGATTTTATTGATACGGTTAATCGTTTCTATCATATGAATAGGTATACGAATGGTTCTTGCTTGGTCTGCAATGGCACGAGAGATGGCTTGTCGTATCCACCATGTTGCATAGGTTGAAAACTTGTAGCCTTTTTCATATTCAAACTTATCAACTGCTTTCATAAGCCCTATGTTACCTTCTTGTATAAGATCAAGAAATGGTAGCCCACGGTTTGTGTAACGCTTAGCGATACTTACAACCAGTCTAAGGTTAGATTTAGCCATACGTGTCTTTGCTACTTCTGACTTCGCTTTACCATGGCGAATTTGCCCAAGTATTGCATGAAGTTTTTCTTCACTTAAGTCAAAACTACCCTTACTCGCTTCTCTTGTTTCAAAAAGTTTTTTAATTTCAACATAAGTTGAGACCATAGTAGTCTCAGGTACAGCATCTATAATATCATCTTTGTCCATATTAATGATATCATTGAGAATTTTTTTATGATTTTCTTTAAGGGTATCATTAAAAAGAGGCAATTTGTATTCAAGACGTTTGAGCTCTTTATCAAAACTATCATCTGATGTAAGTGCTGTTTCCATTGCTTTTACAAGTTCATTGATAAGTTTCGATGTAGGTCCAAGGTCTAACAAGGCTGATTTTAATAACTCTTTTTTAAATGCAATTTTAAGACGTTCATGTAAGATGGCTACAGGATCAGTCTCTTTTTCTAGAAAGGCATCAAGATCTTCACGAATTTTCATCCACTCTTTTTTTGCTTTTTCAAGTGCTTTGAAACTCTCTATAACTTTTTTAACACGTTTATCATCTTTGGGTGCTTTATCTTCTACAACTTCTTCTTCTGCTGCTGTATCATCTGTAGCATCATCTTTTGCTGCTGCTTTTTCATCTTCAAAGCTTTTAAATAGTTCTTTAACTCGACGTTCACGATTCAGTAAGGGCTCTTTATAATTGATAATATACCCAACAAGATAAGGTACTGAACATATAGCATCAATAATAATATCTTCACCTTCTTCAATAGTCTGAGAGAGCTCTACTTCCTCTTCTTTTGTAAGAAGAGGGATTTTACCCATTTCACGCAAGTACATTCTAACAGGGCTGTCAGAGCGACTCCATTCAAGTACTTCTTTTTCTTTATTGAGATCAAATTCATCTTCACCACTCTCACTCATCTTTTTTCTTATATCTGCAAGTCTCTTTCGCTCTTTATCTGTTAAAAATTGAGCAAATTCAGAAGCAGATATAATTTTTATTTTGGTATCTGTAGCAAATTTATGTACTTTTTTTGCTTGTACTGCTGTAGGTTGTTTTGAAAACTCTTTTGCAAGGTTTTCAAGCGTAACAACGTCTTTTTTCTTTGATTTAAATAATGCTTCTACGTTTTTCATACTGTCTTTTGTTGCTTTCTCTTTTTTAGCCATAAAAATCCTTGAAAATATGAGGATGAAACTCCTCGTGTTATATTAAAAAGGATTATACCGAAATTCTCACACAAAAGAGTATATAATTTGATATATCTAAGATTTTTAGCTATAATCGCGAAAATTTAAATGGGATGTATGTTCCCTAACAGAAGGAATTAAATTTGCAAGGAAAAGTCTGGAAATTTGGTGACAATATTGACACCGATCTAATCATCGCAGCAAGATACTTAAACACTTCTGATGCGTCAGAATTAGCAAAACATGTTATGGAAGATGAAGACCCAGAATTTGTTTCTAAAATGAGTCCAGGTGATATTATAGTCGCTGGAGAAAACTTTGGTTGTGGTTCTAGTCGTGAACATGCGCCCATTGCACTTAAAGAAGCAGGTGTAGCAGCTGTTATTGCACCTACATTTGCACGTATTTTTTATAGAAATGCCTTCAATATGGGATTGCCTATTTTTGAGCTTAAAGAATCAAATGAAATAAAAGAGGGCGATACAGTAAGAATAGATATGGAAGAAGGTGTTATCATTAATGTATCACAAGCAAAAACATACAAGTTTTCACCTATTCCTGAATTTATGCAAGAGTTGGTAGATGCAGGCGGACTGATAGCGTTTGCAAAAAAAGAAATAGCACAAAAGGTATAAGTAAAATATGAAAAGTTATAGAATTGGCGTTATTAAAGGGGATGGTATTGGTCCAGAAATTATTGATGAAGCGATTAAAGTATTGGACGCTGTATCTGTGAATGAGGCGTTTAATCTTAAATATGAAGAGATGTTACTCGGAGGTGCTGCTCTTGATGAAACAGGTGTACCTCTTCCTGAAGAGACGATAAAAGGTGTAAAGAAATGTGATGCTGTGCTTTTTGGGGCTATTGGTGGACCCAAATGGGATAACCTTGAAAGACATTTGCGCCCAGAGTCAGGACTTCTAGGTTTACGAAAAGAGATGGGAACATTTGCAAACCTTAGACCCGCAATGGTTTATGATGAGCTTGTGAATGCGTCAAGTCTGAAAGCTGAAGTTGTTGAAGGTGTAGATATCATGGTAGTACGTGAGCTTACCGGTGGTATCTATTTTGGCCAACCAAGAGAGATAAGTGAAGATAAAGCATTTAATACTATGGTATATACACGTGAAGAGGTGAAACGTATTGCTGTCGTTGCATTTGATATAGCGATGAAGAGGAAAAAACGTATTTGTTCTGTAGATAAAGCAAATGTACTAGAAGTAAGTCAGTTTTGGAGAGAAATAGTTGAAGAGGTATCAAAAGAGTACCCTGAAGTTGAACTCTCTCATATGTATGTAGACAATGCAGCGATGCAACTCATACGTGATCCTAAACAATTTGATGTTATTTTGACTGGTAATATTTTTGGTGATATCCTCTCTGATGCAGCATCTATGCTTTCTGGTTCTATAGGCTTACTTCCAAGTGCTAGTACAGGAGAAGGAGTAGGGTTGTTTGAACCTATTCATGGATCAGCACCAGATATTGCAGGACAAGGGATTGCTAATCCTTTGGCTACGATATCAAGTGCAAGCATGATGTTACGGTATGCTTTAGGTGAAAATGATGTAGCAGATAAAATAGATAATGCTATAAAAAAAGCACTTTCCCAAGGATACAGAACAGGAGATCTTGGCGATTTTGATGCTAAAGAGATAGTTACATGTAGTGAAATGGGAGATATTGTTGCAGATTATGCATCAAGATAAATACATTAGTATCTATTTTTACGTGTAATGATGTCAAACTTTTTTAAACGATGTACTGCTTGCTGTCTTTTAATAACACGTGTAAATCTTGGCATACTTGATATGCTAAGATAATAAAGTGACCCTAGTGTGGTAGCAATAGTTAGTGGCATAAAATTAATCTCTAAAGTAATATAAATGATTAATGCAAAAAGAATAAGCTCAAGTAGTATAAAGAGTATAGGTTTAAAGAAGCCTTTAGCTGTTCTTTGTTTATATTTTAGTGTACGATTCATTCTGCTAATTGTAACGATTGAAATTTAAAATTAATGTTTTAAATGGGTATTTAATAAAATACTATAGAATTTGAGTAAAAAAAGACTATAATTTTTAAAAGCAGGGTATTAAGAATGGAAAAAAGAGCAAGAGTACTCATAGATTGTGAAGATGCTAAAGGATTAGTATATAACATCTCCAAAGTCTTTTATGACAGAGGATTAAACATAGACAACAATCGCGAATTTGTAGATAAAGAACATCAACGTTTTTTTATGCGAACAGTTGTGAGTGGACTATTTGATGTGAAAGAACTTGAAAATGAATTGAAATCTGTGGTTCCTTCTGATGCACAAATAAAAGTTATAGAACCTAAAGATAAAAATATTATTCTTATGGTAACCAAAGAGTCTCATGCTCTTGGAGATATACTTGTACGTCATGCAGATGGAGAATTGGGTGCCAAAATACAATGTGTCATAGGTAATCATGATGATTTAAAAGAACTTGTAGAGCGTTTTGATATACCTTTTATACATGTATCAGCTAATGAACTTAGCCGAGAAGAACATGAAGAAAAAGTAATTTCCAAAATAAATAGTTTTGAATTTGACTATATCGTCCTTGCTAAATATATGCGTATTTTAACACCAGGATTTGTAAAAGCATATCCACAGAAAATTATCAATATACACCACTCGTTCCTTCCAGCATTTATAGGGGCAAACCCATACAAACAAGCATATGAGCGAGGTGTAAAAATCATAGGTGCAACGGCACACTATGTGACTAACGACTTAGATGAAGGACCTATCATCGCGCAAGATACTATACCTGTAAATCACCGACTCACATGGAAAGATATGCAACGTGCTGGTCGCGATGGTGAAAAAGTAGTGCTTTCACGAGCACTTGCATTGGTACTGAATGACAGAGTTTTTGTAAATGGCAATAAAACGGTTATATTTTAATGTTTAATATTGTACTAGTAGAACCACAAATACCACCCAATACTGGTACTATAGGACGTTTATGTGTGAATCTTGGAGCAACATTACATCTTGTAAAACCGCTTGGTTTTGACATAGATGATAAAGCAGTTAAGCGTGCAGGATTGGACTATTGGAAAGATCTTGATTTGGTTGTATGGGAAAGTTTTGATGCATTTTTACAGAAACATCCTATAGGAAAAAATACGTATATGGCTACCACCAAAACGGATAAACTCTACTTTGAAGCAACATTTAAAAAAGATGATTATATTTTATTTGGTTCAGAAACAAAAGGCATTGATGAAAAGGTACTTTTAGCACATCCTGAACAATGCATCACGATTCCTATGGGTGGCAAAGGAAGAAGTCTAAACCTTGGGGTGAGTACGGGTATTGTGATGTATGAGGCATTACGTCAGAACTACGAAGGTTTTGAGAAAATCACTATTGCAAATAGCTTAAAGGAGTGCTAATGTCTTTTGGTGATTATCTTTATATTATTGCTATATTTTTATTTGCGTATTTAACACTTGGGATAGTAAGGTCGTATTTTAAAAGTAAGTTTGACGATGAGGGTAGACGTATAGATATGTTAGAAGATGATGAGGCTAAAAAGAGATAGCCTCTTATTTTTTTCGATATTTACTTTTTTGATAGAGTGCCATCGCTTGAGGTAAAAGACTTTTAATATTTGCTATACGGTTTTTAGCTGCAGGGTGTGTTGAAAGATACTCGGGTATATGTTGACCTTGTTTAGCAAATTTGTCCCAAAAACGAAGTGCTGCTCTTGGGTCATATCCAGCTTCAGCCATAATCATAACACCTATACTATCTGCAGCCATCTCATTTTGTCGTGAATAGGGGCGTATATATCCTAATGTTGCACCTTGCCCATAGGCTTTATTGATTTGTTGGGCGGTTGATTTATCTATACCTGCAACACCCATACCCACATGAAGTAAAGCACCTAATATACCAGCTCTTTGTTTTCTAGTAGCGTTCTTAATACCATGGGAACGTAAAGCATGTGCAACTTCATGTCCTATGACAGCTGCAAGTTCTGCTTCATTGGCTGCAAATTTAAAAAGACCTGTATAGACAAACACTTTCCCACCAGGAAGTACAAAAGCATTAGCTTGTTTTGCATTATCTACAAGGTGATAACGCCATTTAAAATCTTGCCTACCTGTCACTGAAGCAATACGCATACCTACTTTTCTAACAGCTGTATACATAGAGCCACTTTTTATAAGACGTGCTTTGCTTAAGATTTGTCTTTCTTGCTGTGCACCTATATTGCTCTCTTGTTGAGGAGACATTTTCCCACTCATACATGCTGTTAAAAATAGTGTAGATAGCGTGAAAATTAGTAGTTTAAAAGTTTGTTTCATAATTCAGCCTTTTTAATAGTAAAAATTATAACCTAATTTATATAAAGTTTTAGAACCTACTCTTTACCAACTCTTAGGTAAAATAACGACAATGAAACTTGATGAGGAAACCTTACAATGACACAAGCATTACTAATAGAAATAGGTGTTGAAGAACTACCTGCTATTCCACTACTTAAAATCGTAAAAAATATAGAAAAATCATGGGCTACGGTACTTAGTAATTATAATCTTAACAACGAATTTGAATTTATGTATACACCTAGAAGATTAGTACTTAAGCATAAAGCGATGTCTTTATGTCAAGAAGATGTTACAGTTGAATTCTTTGGTCCTCCTATTGTAGCAGCTATAAAAGATGGTGAGCCAACAAAAGCAGCTGAAGGTTTTGCACGTAAGTGTGGTGTACCCTTTTTAGAGCTTGGGCGTAGTGAGAAAAATGGTAAAGAAGTACTCTACTTCAAAAAGGAAGAAAAGGGAAGTAAAACAATCGATCTCTTAGAAGATATGTTAAAAAAATGGCTCGCCTCTATGGCTTTTGGTAAGATGATGCGTTGGGGAGATAGAAGTGATGAATTTATACGTCCATTACGTTGGCTTCAGGTACGTTTGGATGATATATCAGTTCCAGTAGAACTCTATGGCGTAAAATCAGATACAAAAACGTATGTACATCGTATGGTGTCTTATGATGCCGTAGAAGTACCAAATATCCAAGAGTATGATGATATTCTTGTACAAGGTGCTGTTATGTTGGAACCTAAAGCACGTGAAGCAATGATTTTAGCAGAGTTTGAGTCTATTGAAAAGCAGCACAATGTACTTATAGAGATTGACAATGCGTTATTAGCAGAAGTGGTGGCTATTACAGAAAACCCAAAAGCACTTTTAGGGAGTTTTGATGCACTATTTTTAGAGTTACCACCTGAAGTGATTATTACCTCTATGAAAGAACATCAACGTTACTTTCCTGTATTTGAAAATGGAAAGATAGCAAATAAATTTGTAGTAGTGAGTAATGCATATACAGAAGACTATACTAAAGTGATAGCTGGAAACGAGCGTGTCCTTAAGCCAAGACTAGCAGATGGGTTATTTTTCTATAAAAATGATCTTAAAAATGGTCTTAGTACAGCAGGACTTGATAAAGTACAGTTTATAGATGGGCTAGGGACATTAGCAGACAAAATAGTACGTGAAAAAAATATAGCAGTACGTTTACTGGGACTTTACATGGAAAAAGTAGAAACTCAAACAGGTTTGAACAATGTAGAGTTAGAAAAATATATGGATAGAGCAGTCAATTTTGCTAAAGCAGATCTTATGAGTGAAATGGTATATGAGTTTACAGAACTTCAAGGGCTTATGGGATATTACTATGCCAAAGCATTAGGAGAAGACGAATTAGTCTATACTGCTATTAAAGAACAGTATATGCCGGTGGGTGAAGGTGCTGAGCTACCTAGTTCTATATTCTCTTCTATTGTTGCAATGTCTGCAAAACTTGATACACTTTTTGGACTTTTCTCTGTAGGGAAAATACCAACAGGAAGTAAAGATCCTTTTGCATTACGTCGCGCGGTAAATGGTATAGTAAGAATGGTGACTAAATATGACTTAGCATTTAATATAGATGATATTGTTACATTGTTACAAGAGAATTATGCTACATTTAACACAGAATTACTTACAGATTTCATTATAGAGCGTATCAACAAATCGCTTGAGGCTAATCCTTCAGTTATAGCAGCAGTACTTGCTTCTGGTGAACGTGATATCAATGAAATAGCTAAAAAAGTAGCAGCATTAAATGAAATCGTTTCATCAGACACCTTTAAAGAACAATTTTCTACTTTTAAACGTGTAGCAAATATCTCAAAAGATATAGCTTTAGAAGATGATTTGACTATAGATACATCACTATTTCAAGAAGATGCAGAAGTAACACTCTACAATGCCTACGAAAAAGTAATAGCCCAAAACTATACAGACTACAAAGCACAGTTTGAAGCCCTCTTTGGTCTTAAACGTGAACTAGATGGCTATTTTGATGACGTGATGGTAAATTCAGAGGATGGTGCTTTGAAAAAGAATAGATTAAACACTATTGGATCTGTTTATAAAACTTTTAAGGGTATTGCAGATATTAAAGAGATTACGGTTTAGGTACGTATAACCTATTAAAAGTGCAGACTTCTATACTGCTAGGTAAGATAAAAATGAATAATCCTTCTAAATCGCAATAGAATCAATTTAATTTTTTATGTAGAAATTGGTATGCAAAATAAAATTAAACGCCTTATTTTAGCTTCTGAAGGAACAATTTTTAATTAGATAATATAATTTTGTATAGATTTAGGCTTCAAAATAAAATTTCACACAATTATTTTTTACATATTTCATAGATGTATTATACAAAGTAATTCCAAAGATGTATTAATATGGAAATGATAGCATAAATTATTAGATTTATCTATTGACATAAGTGTTGACAAATTTAAATAATTCCTAAAATTAAGTACAAATATTCTTTAGGGGAAGTATAAGTTTTAAGTATTTCGCATGCGAAAAATTGATATAATTAAATACAAATTTCGCATGCGAAACATAGAGGAATAGTATGATAATTACAGTTGCACACTCTAAAGGTGGGGTAGGAAAATCCCTTTTGGCTTGGCATTTAGCTATAGGTTTTAAAGCTCCTATAATAGATTTAGATTTTCAAAAGACATTGGTCTATACCAATAACCTTAGGAAGGTAAATGGCTATAAGAAATTAAAGATTATTCAACCAGAAACACCAGAAGAATTTATAGAGTTTATAGATGAATGGCCAGAAGATAAAAATATTATTATTGATGTGGGTGGGTTTGATTCTAATTTAAATAGAGCAGCGATATATATAGCAGATGTGATTGTCACACCAACTGTTGACAGGGTGACAGAAATGGCAGGACTTTATAGATTTCATAAAATCATAGAAGAGATATCTACAAAGATGAATGCAGATATCTCGGTAAGTGTATTACTAAACGATGTAAGTCCAACAGCAAAAAACTTTTCTGTTATGGAAGAACTTGTAGATAACCTAGAATATTTTACACTTATGGATAGTATCCTTGCACACAGAGCAGACTTTTATAGGTTAATGGAAGAGGGTAGAGGGGTTACTGAATTAGAAGGTAAAAGTAAAGCAAAAAAAGAGTTGAAAAAACTTATAAAAGAGATAAAGAAGAGTAGGTAATAATATGGCAAAAAGAAAAATAAATGCAGCAATGATCTTGGCTGCAGGTGAAGATGCACATTTGCAAATAAATGAAAATGTTTCGCATGCGAAACTTATAGATGGCGAAAGTTTTTTAGAACTAAAAGTCGATCAAATAGAAAATAATCCTATGCAACCTCGTATACATATTGATGAGGAGGAACTAGAGGGATTAGCACGTTCCATAAAACTACACGGACTTATACAGCCCATTGCTGTGATTAAAGTAGCAAAAAAGAGATATATTTTAAAGGCAGGCCAGAGAAGGTGGCTTGCACATAAGAAACTTGGCTTAAAAATGATTAAAGCAATAGTACAAGAAGAAACGATGCTACCTAAAAAGGAAAATGAAAAAGCACTTTTTGAGATAGCTGTACTGGAGAATATCCAACGAGATAATCTTAACCCATTAGAACTAGCACTCTCTTTGCGTCAGGCAATGGATAAGAAAATATATCGTAATTTAGAAGAATTGTCACAGGCATTGGGTAAGTCAAAATCCTATGTAAGTAAAATGATGAAAATCATTAACTTAGATGATGAAATTATCAAAGACTTAGGTAAAAATAAAAGTACAAATGATGTGGAAGCACTTTATGAGATACAAAAAATTGAAGATACAAAAAGACAAGTAGAAGTATATAAAGATTTTATTAGTAAAATTATAGATAGGAAAGGACTTAGAGAACTTAATAAAATAAAAAATAATTCGCATGCGAAACAACCATATGGTATTAAAGTTACAGCAAAAAAAATGGCAGTTGAAATAATGATAGATACCTTAGATGACAAACAAAAAACTGCAATGAATAAAGAAATTGAAGCAGTATTGGAGAAATATTTTTCTTGAATTACTACGATATTATCATCATCGGTGCAGGTATAGCAGGTGCTACTGTCGCAAATACCTTGAAAAGGAAAAATCAAAAAGTCTTAGTAGTAGATAAAAATGGAATTGCATCTGGAGGCTCAGGTGCAGCAGGTGCGTTTGTTTCTCCCAAGATAGGAAAGGGCTCATCACTCCAAAGACTTACAAATGAATCCTTTAGCTTTAGTAAAGATTTTTACAAAACTACATGTCCAAAATACTTTCATCAAACAGGGGTCATACGTATACCAAAAAATGAGACGGATGCAGAGAAATTTCATGAATATGAAAAGTATAATGAAAATATATATGAGAGATATAGTAAAGAAAAATTAGAAACACTAGGTATTAAATCAGTATTTGATAGTTTTTATTTTCCTGAAGCTGGTGATTGTGATGCTAAGGATATATGTAACTTTTTGCTAAAAGATATAGAAGTTGTCAATCTAGATGTATTAGTATTGAAAAAGAAAGAGGGTATATGGTTAGTGGGTGAGTATAGTGCCCATAATATTATATTGGCAACAGGGTTTGAGAGTGATTTAGTGGATATACGTTATATGGGTATTCATGGTACATGGGGGACACGAGGTAATTTTAAATCTAAGTTAGCTTTAGATATTAGTATGCACAAAGATGTGTCTGTCGGTGCAAATGTGAATAGCATCATTAAACTAGGTGCAACACATGAAAAAGAAATAGAAGAAATCCTTCCGTGTAAAGAAGAACAAGCATTAAAATTAAAAGAAAAAGCATCATCACTCATAGATACATTGGATTTAGAGATAGAAGAAGTATTTTGTGGAATGCGTGCTGGATCTAAAGATTATTTTCCTTTAGTCGGTAAGGTTATAGATGTAGATAATATGTTAAAAGAATATCCTGATATCGTTCGTGGTGCAAAGGAAGAGTTGAAATATATAGATAACATGTATATACTTAATGGATTAGGTGGACGTGGTTTTGTTTTTGCTCCTTATATGGCAAGCTTGTTATCTGCATATATTATAGAGGGTAAAGAAATGGATAAAAGAGTAAACCCTGATAGGCTATTTTTTAAATGGGCAAGAAAGTTGAATAATAAATAAAATTTAAAATATTATTTATCTTGAATCTCTTGGTGTATGAGAGTATTTAGCGTGAGGTATCCATGGCTTCCATATTGGTTTTTCGAAGATACGTGGATAGCCTTCTAGTATTTCCATAGGCTTAAAATTTTCTTTATATTCAAAAGCTTTACATCCTTCTACCCAATACCCTAAATAGACCCATTCAAGTCCTAAATTTTCAGCAAGCTTAATCTCATAGAGTAAAGAATACATTCCTAATGATAACTTTGGATAATCAGGGTCATAATAGCAATAGACTGAGTTTACACCATCTTCAAGTATATCAATCAAGTCAACACAAACAAGTTTCCCATTAATAAAGTAAAGTAGTTCTTTACCAAAGTCATGTGCTCCATCTACAAAGTTTTCATAATATTCTTCTTTAGAGACATCTTGATGTTTCCAACCATCTAGTTTTGCTTTATAGCGATGATATTTATTGTAAAGATCAACACGTTCTTTGTTAATGGAGGGCTCTTGTATGGTAATATGTGTTTCTTCATTTTTGTTAATTGTTTTACGTTGAGACTTTGAGTATTTGTAGTCACTAACTTTAATACGTAAACTTTTACATTCTATGCACCCAAAACATACAGGATAAATAAAGTTTCTACCAAAACGTCTCCACCCTCTTTGCACAGCAGCAGTTGCAAATGTCTGCGACACTACATCAATCTGCTTATAATTCATTCGCACTCTCTTACCAGGAATGTAGGAGCATTCATTATCATCCATACAAAAGTCTGTTGAATTTGGTGTTAAGAGTTCTAAGTTGTTTTTATCATGCATAATTGTGATTATATCGAAAATATGTCAAGTATCATATACTGTCAGTTGGTTTATCCCACGATTGCCATTTGGGTATCTCACTCACATGAGGAAAATCTTCGAGTATCTCTTGGGGCTTAAAGTTTGGTTTGTATGCAAATGCCTTGCATCCATCTACCCAGTAGCCTAGGTAAATCCATGGGAGTTCTAGGATACCTGCTAGTTTTATTTGATAGAGTAAAGAGAATGTACCTAAAGAGTATCTTGCATAATCAGGGTCATAATAAAAGTAAATAGAAGAGATGCCATCATCTAAAACGTCTATGAGATCAACACCCACAAGTACGTCATCAATAATGTAAAGTACTTCTTTCCCAAAGTCATGTGCCCCATCTACAAAGTTTTCATGGTATTCTCTTTGACTAATATTACGATGTTGCCAGTCATCAGTCATACTTTTATGCGCATGGTATTTGTTATATAAGTTTATATGCGCTTGAGTGAGAGTAGGCTCTTGGACAATGATTTTAGTCTCTTTATTTCGATTGATGGCTTTACGTTGTGATTTAGTAAATCTATAGTCTTTTGCATCTATACGTAGACTTTTACATGCGTTACAACCACTACATATAGGATGAAAAAAGTACTTCCCAAAACGCCTCCAACCACGTGCTATGACAGCTGTAGCAAATGCTTTAGATGCCTCGCCTACATACTTATAATTCATACGTACTTGATTACCAGGTATATAGGCACAGTCATAGTCCAGCATAGAGAAGTCTGTTGATGGAGGATTTAATAAGTCAATATCGAGTTCTTCATTCATAATCGCGATTATACCCAAGTTGTAGTAAAATAATCAAAATTTATGAAGGTTTCATGTGTTTCTTTATCAACCGACCTCAGGATACTGTTATAATAGCGATTCTATTTTTCTTTATGCTTTTATTTCTACGTTTGTTCCTAAAGGAAATTTACTAGATGTTGGCTGTGGGGTAGGGATACTCTCACTTTTATTAAGTAGGGATTTTGATATACAAACAAGCATCATAGATAAGCAAGAGGTGATGTTACGTTATGCAACACAAAATTTTCTACTTAATAAAATAGAGATTAAACAGTATTTATCAGACTTTACAGAATTTAAAACAGAAGATAGATACGATTTTATCATTTCAAATCCACCTTTTTATGATAAAGCTGTACAACAAAGCAAAAATACTCACCTAAACATAGCACGCTATGCTCAACACTTGCCCATAGAGGCATTTGTAAAAAGTGTGAAGACTTTTCTAAAACCTAAAGCTTGGTTCATCTTTTGTTATGATGCTAAGCAGATAGACATACTCTTGCATCATCTTAAAATCAATGGAATCAACCCAGAGAAGATACAGTTTGTACACTCAAAAATAGATAGAGAATCAAAACTAGTCATGATTGCAGCGCGTAATAATTCTAAGTCAATGACTACCATATTGGCACCTTTAGTAGTGTTTGATGATGAAAACAACTATACTTCAAAAGCACAAGAGGCATTTGAAAGCGCAAAAACATATAGTATAAAGGGGGAATTTTAATATGAACTTTATAAAAAATATTATGTCCGAAGAAAGCTATAGCTATAAATTCGATCCCTCTGCATGTGAAGCTTGTGGTGGTCACTGCTGTACAGGGGAGAGTGGTTACATCTGGACAAAATATACAGAGATAGAAAAAATGGCAGACTTTGTTAACCTTAGTGTAGAAGATTTTGCTACAATGTATTTACGAAAGGTAAAACACCGTTATTCATTAACAGAAAAAAAACTAGCACCTGACAATTATGCCTGCGTGTTTTTTGATGAAGCAAAGAAGCGTTGTTCTATCTACCCTGTACGTCCACGTCAATGTCGTACATTTCCCTTTTGGGAGCAGTTTAAAAATAATGAAGAAGAAGTGAGAAAAGAGTGTCCTGGAATCGTTTAATTTTAATTTTTATAGCACTATGTACATTGAATTGTAATCTTCTGTATGCAAAAAAACTCACGATAAAGAGTGAAGATGAACTTATCATGAGAGGGCTACTTTATGATAATTACAAAGCATATGATTATGCGTATAAAGTGTATAAAAAACTTTTTGATTCTACAGCTGAAAGTGTATACCTTTTTAGAGAAGCCACCTCTTCTTTGCTTGCCAGAAAACATATGAAACGCACAATTTTAAGACTTAAGGCATGGGAGAAAACACATCCTAATAGTATAGAAGTAAAAAGATTGCTCATCCCTCTTTATTTGACTACGAAAAAGATTAAAAGTGCAAAAAAAGAAGCAGAGTATTTATTAGAACGTTCTAGTAAACTTGTAGATTTAGATTTAGCTTCTAATTCATTTGTATATGCAGGGGATTTTAAAAAAGCTCTAGAACTCTTAAATAAAATATATGAAAAAACATCCAATGAAGAAGTGTTACTTAAAATTACAGAAATAATGGATGAGTATACTGGAGAGAGAAAAAGAGCTATTCAGTTACTTGAAACACATTATCGTATGAATATTACAAGTAAAGATATTTATCTCAAACTTCTTACTTTATATCAAAAAGAAAAAGATATAGACGGGCTAATATCTATATATAAAAAATTATATACGCTAGAAGAAGATGATAAATACCTTTCTAAAATTGTAGATACCTATCTTTATAGTGGAAATGTCTCTAGTGCAATTTCTTTTTTAGAAAAAAATAAATATAAAGGTATTTTACTTTATGAACTTTACAAGATAAAAAAAGATTTTAAAAGTGCATTAGCTCTCATAGATGGATTCTATAAAAAAGACAAAGACCCTAAATGGTTTGCAGAAAAAGGGGTACTTACTTTTGAAAATGCAGAAGATAAAAATGAGACAAGAATGCTTGA
The DNA here is from genome assembly GCA_021647715.1 of Sulfurovum sp. Classification (GTDB taxonomy): domain Bacteria; phylum Campylobacterota; class Campylobacteria; order Campylobacterales; family Sulfurovaceae; genus Sulfurovum. The sequence goes on along the minus strand of JAKIUE010000021.1, from coordinate 8,400 downwards.
AGAAACAATATCTTATTTTGAAAAAGCAATCAAACTAGGCAATGATGATAGTCTGTACTTAAATTATTATGGGTACACACTTATAAATAAAGAAGTCGATATTAAAAAAGGTATAAAAGTGATTGAAAATGCATTGGTGCAACAGCCAAACAATACCTATTATTTAGATTCACTTGCATGGGGTTATTATAAAGTAGGAAAATGTAAAGAGGCACGCATACTTATGAAGCGTGTTATAGATGAAGAGGGTTTGAAAGAAGAGGAGATAAAAATACACTGGAATGCTATAAAACAGTGCAAATAAATAGTCATAAGTAAAAACAAGTATAATACAAAAAAATTAGCCCAAGGCTCCTACAGATGGCACAAATATTAGATGAAATCATTAAAAAAACAAAAGCAGATTTAGAAAAACGAAAAGTTGATTATCCTATGGAATGGCTGGGTCGTTCTTTGGCTTTTAACCCTTTTGTACCTAAAGATGTAAAAGCTGCACTTCGTTCAACGGAAGAAAACCCTTATCGCATCATCGCAGAAGTAAAAAAAGCGAGTCCAAGTAAAGGTATCATACGAGAAGATTTTAATCCAGTTGAGATTGCTCAAGCTTATGAAAAGGGTGGGGCAGATTCACTCTCTATTCTTACAGAGCCTCATTTTTTTCAAGGTGACAAAGAGTATTTAGGCATTGTACGTCGTTATGTGAGTATTCCTCTGCTTAGAAAAGATTTTATAGTCGACAGGTATCAAATACTTGAAGCTTTGGCTTTTGGTGCTGACTACATATTACTTATAGCTATGGCACTGAGCCGAAAAGAGCTAAAAGATTTACATGATTATGCACTACACTTGGGATTAGATGTACTTGTAGAAGTACACAACAAAACAGACTTGGTTAAAGCCATCTTTGCTGGAGCAGACATCATCGGAATTAACCACCGAAACCTAGAGACTTTTGAGATGGATATGGGTTTAAGTGCTAAGCTCATTCCACTCATCCCCAATGGTAAAATCATCGTAGCTGAGTCTGGTATCAACGATCATGAAACAGTGGTAGAACTCTCCAATGTAGGAGCAGATGCTTTTTTAGTAGGGGAACACTTTATGCGTCAAGATGATATTACCGTGGCTATAAAAGCTGTGAAGTATGGGAACTCACACCAATAACTTTTTCACCATAACATTAATCCGTCCACCATCTGCACGGCTACCTATAGCAGATTTGGCGGCACCCATCACTTTCCCCATATCTTTCATACTTTGTGCTGCTACAGATGTGATGACTTCTTTAAGGACAGACTCTAGTTCTACATCATCCATAGGTTCAGGGAGGTAGGCTTGTATTATGGCTATCTCTGCATCTTCTTTTTCTACGAGGTCATCACGTCCAGCATCTCCAAACTGTACTTTGGCGTCTTCTCTTTGTTTAAGATACTTCATCATGATACTTTCCACATCACTATTTGTAACGTCTCTACGTTCATCTACTTCTATTTGTTTGATGGCTGCCTGTATATTTCGTAAAGTATTTCTTTTTACTACTTCTTTAGCACGCATAGCATCTTTTACGTCTGCTTTGATTTGTTCTTTTAAATTCATGTTACTTCTTTCAAATTCTATTTTTATATTATTATACTATAATCCCTTTATGTTAATTAAAATAGACGATATAGAATTTGACCCCAAAGATATTAAGCAACTTTATCCTGCAGCTGTGATTAGAACAGGTGAGGGAGATGAAACCACACAAGTGAGTATGAAGTGGGTAGAAAATGAAGGCAAAGGCAAGGTAGATCTTGTAGGATATGCTATCTATGTACACTTAGGTGAAGATGACATACATGAATTTATGTATGACACAAAAGAAGAGATGGATGCCGTCTCAGCGAAAATTGCAGAACAAATTAAACAAAGAAGAGACGGACAATAATGACAACTTTTCAACTTTTATTACTTATTATAGCGGGGGGTATTGCTTACCTCTTTTTTAAACAACTTTTTTCAGGTAATCATCCAAAGCGTGGTGTAGATTTTGAAGCTAAGGTTTCTGATGAACAGATAGGTGGAATAAATAGACCTGACAAAACATTTTCAAAGCCAACAGTACAGCTTACACGCATGGAACAATTACTTACTATGGCTGATGAGGCTATGGAAAAAGAGGATTTTGAAGAGGCAAAAAAAGCTTTGGGTTCTGCTTTGATTATAGAAAAAGACAATAGTGATGCATTAGGAAAGATGGGATATGTTTCTATGCAAACAAAGGACTATGAGGAAGCAAAAGAGAGTTTTGAGAAACTGTTAAGTTTAGATGCCGATGACGATATGGCACATGCCTCTTTAGCAAATGCATATCATCAACTAGGGGAAGAGAAAAAGGCAGAGATACACCATGAAAAAGCTATAAAACTTGACCCTGAGTATGCACCACATCACTTTAACTACGCCAATACACTCTATGATTTAGAGCGTAAAAAAGAAGCACTGGTAGGATACAAAAAAGCGTATGAATTAGACCCTGCATTAGAAGTAGCAAAAGAGATGATAGATGAATTGGAAAAACAAAATGACTAACGATTGTTTTGTGAGTCAAGAAGCCACAGATGAGATACTCTTACGTGTGACAAACGTATGTGGTGAATGTTATGATGATTTAGAACTTGGAAATATGATTCATTACGATATGCAAAACTATCGTTACCTGTGTGACTGTTGTCAACAAAAACTCTGTTCTCGTATGAATGAAGCGTGTGAGATAGTAAGAGAAGAAGATACAGGACTTTTCTGCTAACCTCTAAGTAGTATATTTTGAGATATACCCAATAGCATTTAAGTAAGAAAGATGATTGAGTTTCGCTCCCTTATAGGCTATATCAAAAGCGGTACCATGGTCTACTGAAGTCCTCAGTATGGGAAGGTTGAGTGAAACATTAATGCCTTCATCGAAATAGAGAGCTTTTAGTGGTGCTAATCCTTGGTCATGATACATGGCTACATAGTAAGAAAAGTTTTTTCTTACCCTTGGGGTAAAAGCAACATCTGGTACCAATGGTTTGGTAAATAAAGTATCTTTTTTTGTGAGTAAATCAGGATAATCTTCATAGAGTATTTGTGTAGCATTAATAATAGACTTTTCAATAATACGCTCTTCATCTCCTAGAACACCATCATCACCAGCATGGGGGTTAAGACCTAAAACACCTACAGTAGAAGAGGGCTTTGCAGTATGGTAAAAGTCTACTAAAAACTTTGTTAAGGCTTTTTCAGTGATATTTTCAGCTACATCTTGAAGCGGAATATGCTCTGTAAAAAGTGCCACATACATATTTTTACTTCCAAGCATCATAATGGCATCTGCATTAAAAAAATCACGCAAGGCATCGGTATGACCTTTGTACGTAACTCCTGCTTCTTCCCATGCTTTTTTGTGTATGGGTAAGGTGCAGATGGCATCTACTTCTTTCTCTTTGGCAAGTGCTACAGCTTTTTTAAAGGAAGCATAGGCGTAAGCACCACTCTCTTTACTCACACGTCCAGCTTCTATGTCAAAGGTGGGAGCTATTTTTTTTACAGTATTAAAAGTACTTGGAATCGAGAGTTTGAGTTTTAGTGCGGCTCTTTCAAGCATGACACTGTCTATACAATACAAAGGTTCAACAACTTGGCTAATAGCATTGTGGTTTTGTAAAGCAAGTTGGATGCCAATACCATTGAGGTCACCCACACTGATGGCTACTTTTTTACGATTTAGCATACGGTATATCTCACTTAGCTATTAATTTTTTTTTCATATCTACTATGGCCTTTTCTAGCCCTACATAAATAGAACGGGCTATGATGCTTTGTCCAATGTTAAGCTCTTCTATAGTCTCTATTTCACAAATATCAGAGACATTTTGAAGGTTAAGCCCATGTCCAGCAGCGACACGTAATCCACGATCCATCGCTTCACAAGAGAGAAGGCGTAAGTTACAGAGCTCATCTCCTAACATTTGATTTAATATTTTACGCGAAAGTTCAAGCTTTGGTATGCTGTGGTGTGTTTTAGAAAGATTAGAGTAGAGCATGGCATAGATATTTGCATATTTACCTGTATGAAACTCTATCCACTCTACATGTAAGTCTAATGAAGCATTTACTGCTAAAAGTGTTGGGTCTATAAACAAAGAGACTTCTATCTCTTCTTTTTGGAGCCTTTGTATGGCATCTTTGAGTTTAGTTTGTTTGCCCTCAACAAAAAGTCCACCCTCTGTAGTAACCTCTTCACGTTTTTCAGGGACTAAAGTGACTCTGTGTGGGCGTAATTCACAGGCGATATCAATCATGCTAGGCTCTATGGCACACTCTAAGTTTACTGGTAAAGAGGAGAGAGCTATAATATGTTTAGCATCGCTGTCTTGCATATGTCGTCTGTCTTCACGAAGGTGTATAGTGATTTGGTCAGCACCAGCACGTTTACAGATACTTAGCGCATCTAGTGGATCAGGGTCTGCAACTTTCCTGGCTTCTCTTAGGACTGCAATGTGGTCTATATTTACGCCTAGTAGCATCTATTGTCCTTTAAAACAAGTATTGAATAATTATAACCAATTAACATTTATGTGTGGGTTTATATAAAAACATGGCAATTTGACATATTTTTAAGAATCTGAATATGTAACAGTTACAATATATTATAAACGCAACAAGGATATAAGACATGAACTTGACAATAAACTACATTATAAGTATAATATAATTATGAAAAAGATACATTTCGAATGGGATGAATCTAAGGCACGAAGTAATGAACTAAAACATAATGTTTCATTTACAGAGGCTACTTCAGTATTTTATGATGAGTTGGCAGTAGAGTTTGAAGATATTGAACACTCAGTTGATGAAGAACGCTTTTTATTACTAGGATTAAGTCACAAGCTAAAGTTATTGCTTATCTGTCATTGCTATAAAGATGATACAGGAAATATACGCATTATATCAGCTAGGAAAGCTACGAAAAATGAAGCAAAACACTATCCATTAGGAGGTTAGTATGAAAGATGAATATGACTTAAGTACGATGAAATCTCGTCCAAACCCTTATGCTAAACAGCTTAAAAAGCAGGTGACCATGCGATTAGAAACAGATGTGATTGATTATTTTAAAAATATGGCAGAGGGTGTGGGTATACCTTATCAGAGCTTGATTAATTTGTATTTAAAGGATTGTGTCACTTCTCATCGTAAGCTCAATTTAGATTGGCAGTAATTATTTTGGTTGGCATTACCTATACGTAGTGCCTTTGTGTTTTAACCATCCATCAATGTGTTTATTATCTGGATCATCATGTGTCCAATGAATTAACCCACCTTTTTCATTCCATTTATATTCACCATAAAATTCTATTGTATCGTTAAGGGATAATGTATCAATTTTCATAGCTAAATCAATATTGTGTGAAATTAACAATGTTTGTCCAGATGCGAGTTTTATGATAAATTTTTGGTGTCTACTTCCTATAGTGTCATCAGGTAGTAACTCAATTACTTTTCCTATTCCATACACTTGTATTTTAGGTTCTTGATTGTCAAAGGCAAGTTGTAGAATTTTATCATAATCACTAATATTACTGCTAGGACTAGAAGTATTATAATCTTGATCACTGTTGCTACCACAGGCATTGAAAGTTAAAAGAAGAGTGAGACTTATCAGAAATAATTTTAACATGCATGTATCCTATTCTATATTTTATAAAGTATTTTATCAGTTGTTAACGTACGTGAACCTTAAGTATCTTAAAGTTTAAATACAAACCTTACCTAACCAAAATTACGCTAAAATCACATCTATATTAAGTAAAGGCTTTTCAATGGCAAAAAGAACAATAAAAAAAGCAGTACTAGCATACTCTGGTGGGCTAGATACAAGTATCATCCTTAAATGGCTTCAAGATGAGTATGAATGTGAAGTAGTTACTTTTACAGCTGACTTAGGGCAAGGTGAAGAGGTAGAACCTGCACGTGTGAAAGCACTTGCTATGGGGATAAAAGAGGAAAATATATTCATACTTGATTTAAAAGAAGAGTTTGTTAAAGACTTTGTATTTCCTATGTTTAGAGCCAATGCTATTTATGAGGGTGAATACCTACTGGGTACCTCTATCGCACGTCCACTCATCTCTAAAAAACAGATAGAAATAGCACATGAGACAGGAGCAGATGCAGTCAGTCATGGGGCTACAGGTAAAGGGAATGACCAAGTACGTTTTGAGCTAGGGTACTTGGCATTGGATCCTGATATCGCAGTAATCGCTCCATGGAGAGAGTGGGACTTGAACTCTAGGACTAAGCTACTTGAATATGCTGAAAAACATGGTATAGACATCGATGGTAAAGGACAAGCCAAACCTTACTCGATGGATGCGAACTTGCTTCATATCTCTTATGAGGGTGAGTGGTTAGAAAATCCCTATAATGAACCAGAACATGATATGTGGTTATGGTCTGTAAGTCCAGAAGAAGCACCTGATGAGCCAGAATACATTACGATTGGCTATGAAAAAGGTGACCCCGTTTCTATCAATGATGAAGAGATGAGCCCAGCGACTATTCTTACCAAACTGAACGAATATGGTAATAAACACGGAATTGGACGTATAGATATCGTAGAAAATCGTATGGTAGGGATGAAAGCACGTGGATGTTATGAGACACCAGGTGGGACTATTATGTTAAAAGCACATCGTGCCATAGAGTCTATCACACTAGACCGTGAAGAAGCACATATGAAAGATGAGCTCATGCCTAAGTATGCAAAACTCATCTACAACGGTCTATGGTGGTCTCCAGAGCGTCGTATGCTACAAGCTGCCATCGATGCTTCACAAGACCATGTTCAAGGTGAAGCAAGACTTAAGCTTTACAAAGGAAATGTGACGGTTGTAGGGCGTAAGTCAGATGTCACACTCTACTCTGAAGAACACTCTACTTTTGAGGCAGATGACGTGTATGATCAAAAAGATGCAGAAGGGTTTATACGTCTGAATGCACTTCGTTTTATTATAGAAGGTAAAAAACAGCCAGAACGTATAGAGTCTTTGGTTGGATCAGATGAAGTGTGTCGTATAGAGACAGGTAAACATACAGTATGTGAAAAAGTAAAACGCTTTTTTGGTTTTGGAAATAAAGAATCAGGAAAGTAAACTTTCCATCTCCTTCAAAACTCTTAAGGGAGAAAAATCTATGATAGACTCTCGGCTAAGTACATTGGGAAGTATTTCCAATAGAATATATATAAATCCTATCATCGGATAAAATGCATAAAATTCTGCTTTAAAATCTTTGAATGTATAACGGCCTAAAAACCACTCTTTGGCACTAAGTACTCCTCCATCATAAAGCAACACTTCCATGGCAAATATAGACCCCCAAGCAATGTAAGTGAGTGATACCACTATAACAGCACCAAGTATTCCAAACATAGCCGTGACAATAGCTAGAAAAATAGCCATGTATAGGGCAAAGGAAGAGAATCCTAATGTAGCAAAAATAGCAAGTGTTGAAACAATAAAGAGCACAGATCCAAAAAGAAAAAAGAGTTCAAGCCAGCCTTTTTGTTCTTGGAATGTTGGACTGAAGTATGCACCGAGAAGTGTGACAGAGAAGATAGCTAAAATGATAAGGGCAATAGACCTATACTCTTGCATCGTTTTATCCTTTAATCAATCTCGTAGAGTTTAATAAGGCTTTTAACATCAGCTTTGCGACCTAGCCACTCTTGGTAGAGTTCACTCATCTTTTTGCTCCCACCATTAGACAAAATAAACGCTTTATAGCCTTTGGCTTTTTCCTTATCAAACCCATTTTTTTCGTCTATACACTCAAAGAATGCATCGGCACTAAGTACCTCTGCCCATTTATATGAGTAGTATCCTGCGGCATATCCTCCTGCAAATATATGTGCAAACCCGTGTTGGAATTTGTTATATTTGGGTGCAGGGAGTAAAGATGTCTTTTTACGTATGCCATCTAGTAATGCTTGTACCTCTTCACCTTGGTAGAGTCCTTGGTGTAGAGTAAAGTCAAAGAGTGAAAACTCTACTTGGCGTAAGATGCCTAGGGCAGCTTGGTAGTTTTTGGTCTCTTTGATTTTTGCCATGAGCGTATCTGAGATAGGTTCACCACTCTCATAGTGAAATCCAAAACGCTTGAGTATTGCTGCTTCATAAGCAAAGTTCTCTAAAAACTGTGAAGGAAACTCTACAACGTCCCACGCCACACCATTGATGCCACTCACTGAACGCTCTTTACACTTCCCAAATAGGTGGTGAATAGCATGTCCCATCTCGTGAAAGAGGGTCACTACATCATCGTGACGCAGAAGAGATGGTGTAGTGTCTGTAGTAGGTGAGAAGTTACATACGA
>JAKIUE010000020.1 GCA_021647715.1 Sulfurovum sp. | reverse complement strand
TGTGTAGGACAACGTCCCAAACAAAAACCACACCCTGTACATCTGTCTGTATCTATCACAGGGTTAAACATTCCATTAAAGAGTATAGCATCATCTATACAAGGCTCTTTACATGAAAAGCATATTACACCATTGTGTGCCACACATCCCTCTGTAGAGATACGAAATGTAGCATTAATATGTTCAGCAGTATGTTCATTTTCAAGACGCAATACATTTGCCTCGCAAGCACTGGCACAATCTTCACAAAAAGTACACCCACTTTTTACGAAGTTCAACATAGGCGTACCATCTTCTTGTATCATTATAATCTCTTCATCACAAGAAGCCACACATGCTTTAGTCACACATGTCACACACTCACTCTGAAAAAGAGACTCACTTAAACCATAAGGAGGTCTCACTACTAAAAGTGATGTATCCTTACTCTGTTCAAGTGGTTTTCTAAAAACATTTAGAAACTCTCGTCTATTTGTCATTATTCATCTTCCATAAATGGCGTACGTTCAGAAATCTCATAATCAATCCCATCATTCATGTGATCTATTAAAGAGGAGTGTGCTTTATCTTTTTCATCACCATAGTCAGGTCTAAAGGTGTTTGCTACATCTGTTTTTACTTTAGCTTGAGGCGCATGACATTGTGTACAATTAAAACGTCCTTGATAGAGTGTATCTCCTGCTTTAGTATCTACCACTTTAATATCAGCCGTATTTTCTAGCATACTTCCTAAGACTTGCCCATCTTTAAGTACCATCCCACTCTTAAGTTTCGTATCTGGTCTATAGTTTGTAAAATGTGTCTTTGGAATAGGCGTAGAACCTACAGAGGGAGCCACTTCTGGCATATGACATCCTAAACACTGATTATTCATCTTAGTAATAGGAAGTAATCCTTCTACAGAGTGAGGTATCATTGGTGGTGCATCTTTATACGCTCTTTCAAACCTTGTTGAACTTCCTGGAGATGGTCTGTTATAGTCTGCTTGCACACCTTCAGTGTGACTATCGTCATTTAAGTCTGTTTTTCTAAGCCCTAAATTTTGTTCAGACACTGAAGATTTATTTCCTAAATTTTCTTCTTCTATTCGTGCAGCATCTGATGCCCCTTCATTAAGGTTAATATACTGCCCACCTGCTTTTGACACTGCTGCTGCAGACGCAAAATCCGTAGCGTGCTCTGTTTGTGAACCTGAACCCGTTTTAATAAGTAGTGACATTGCTTCTATCTCTGATTCTTTAAGATTTTTAACTTGTGCCACCATCATCTGTTTCATAGAATCACCGTAAGTACCTGCTTTATATCCTTTGAGTGCATTGACGATCTCTTTTAAAGACATCTCTTTGACCACTTTAGATTTACCCATAGCAGCCTTTTCAAAGTGTTGTCCATGACAACCCGTACAACCAGTTACACTGACTGCATAAGCACCTGAACCTACAAATAGTGCCCCTAAGGCTACTGTTTTTAGTATTGTTTTCATTATTTACTTCTCCTTTATTCTTCATTGACATTTCTGCCTTTATTTTTACAGATAAGTAATCCTTAACCCTACTGATTAAGTCTACTCCGTATTAGCCTAACGTCTCGGACTCTGTTCGAGATACGTCCATAAATGACCTTATTCCAAATCCCAATGCATCATCATTGCACACATCCACACATCTACCACAATTGGTACACTCACCATCTGTTACAGAGATACTCTCTTTATCAATCATATGTAAAACCTGATTTTCAGGACAAACTGTTTTACAATCCATACATGCTGTACATGCCTCATGGTTGTGCTTTACTCTCACAAGACTTTTAGACCCTATGATAGAATACGCCGCACCCAAAGGGCACAAGTGTCCACACCATCCATTTTTCACTCCAAAAAGGTCAAAGAGAAATATGGCTAAGACTACAGCAAACCCCATACCAAAACCAAAGACCAAACCTCTTTGCATGATGGTAATAGGACTCACTACTTCAAAAGCAGCAACCCCAACCAAAGCTGAAACTAAAAGCCCAAGCACCAATATCCAGTACCTAGCACTGCGTTTCAAAAAACGATAATTAACCTCTTTTTTATCAAGATTCAACTTACGTCTAAGCCAATTTGCCAAATCTGTCACCATATTAATAGGACAAACCCATGCACAAAATGCACGTCCTCCAACCACAAAGTAAAACATCGTGATTATCGCCGCTCCAAGTAAAACATCTGTACCCAATACAAAACCCGTAGCCAACACTTGAAGTGTGGTATACGGGTCTGCAAGAGGTATAGTGTCAAACACATACGAAGCACCAAAAGTACCTGTTAAGATTTTCCAACCATACGCATTTGCAGCAAAATACAAAAACATCAACCCAACCTGAGTAGTCCGTCTAAGGAGTAAATACTTACTATTTTTCATCAGTACTCAACCTCCATATTAAGATAATCTCCTGCATCTCTTTTAGAGATGTCAGTGGTCGTTGTCTCTGAATGTGCATCACCAACACGCACCTGATCTTTTACATCCCAGCCTTTGACATAATGATCCCCTGCTTTACCTTTGGCCACATCATTTGGCAACACAAATATGGCAGGTTTTTCTGTTACGCAAGCTATTTCACATAGCCCACATCCTGTGCATGCATTGTCTTGTACCACTGGCAGTAAAAACGCATGTTTTCCTGTTCTGTCATTTTTTTGGTACTCCAACGTAATAGCAACATCTAGTAACGGACAGGCTCTATAACAAGCATCACACTGTATTCCCCAAAAGGCGATACAAGACTCCTTATGTACGACAGCTAAACCCATCTTTGACTTAGTGATATCAAGCTCTTCTTTTTCATCTAAAAGACTAGCCATATCTAAAGCTCCAGACGGACACACAGGCACACAAGGAATATCTTCACACATATAACATGGTACTTCCGTTGGTATAAAGAATGGTGTACCTATAAGTACTGAGTCACCACCCTTTGCCATTTGCAAAGTTCCTGGCCTAGGAAGCCCTGTCTCTTTGTCTATATTGGTATCTCTATTGACACAGGCTTCAGCACACAACCCACACTTAATGCATGCCGTTAAGAAATCTTCTTCTTTCAGTGCACCAGGTGGTCTAAGCACCAAAGGTGAAGCCTTCACGCTGTCTGTATATCCACTCCATAACATTCCACCAAGTGCCGCCAAACCAACACTTTGGAAGGTAGTCGCCATGAAGTTTCGTCTGTTTTTAGAGTGTCTCATACTGTTTACGCTTTATAGAGCTTAACTGCACATTTTTTAAAGTCTGTCTGTTTTGACATAGGACATGTCGCATCCAAACATACTTTATTAATGAAGACTTTTTCATCAAACCATGGTACAAATACAAGCCCTTGAGGCACACGGTTACGTCCTCTGGTCTCCACTCTTGCTTTGACTTTCCCACGACGTGAATCTACCCAGATGAGTGAACCTTGCTTAAAGCCTTTTTCTTTGGCATCTTTAGGATGCATATAACACAGTGCCTCTGGTACTGCACGGAACAGTTCAGGTACTCTCATAGTCATAGTTCCTGAGTGCCAGTGTTCTAACACACGTCCTGTACAGAGCCATGTATCATACTCTTTATCTGGTATTTCAGGTGGCTCCATGTATGGTCTTGCATAAATTTTGGCTTTATTTTTAAGTGACTTTTTATTTTTATCTTTAATCCCTTTGAGATCACCTTGAGGCAATGCTTTAGCAAGTGTTCCATAGAAGGCAAAATCAGTTGCACCCGTCTCTTTTGCAGCTTTTGCCGCATAAGGGTCATACTTCACGTTAAAACGCCACTGCGTCTCTTTACCATCAACAACTGGCCACTTCAATCCACGTACTTTGTGATACACTTCAAAAGGTGCAAGGTCATGTCCATGTCCTCTACCAAATGACGCATACTCTTCAAAGAGATACTCATGGATCATAAATCCATACCCTTTCCATGGTTTACCATCAGAACCTAATACATTTCTACTATCTCCACGAGACTCAGTATCATCATAACCTTTTTGTGGGAAACTCTCTTTGAGCTTATATGATTTTGCTCTTTTATTCGCGAAAAGGATATCATACATAGTCGTATTTTCTTTATATCCCATTTTTTTCGCATCTTTTATTATATTTGGAAGTTTTGCACCATTTCTTAATGTACTTTCACCCCAAAGGTCTTTTACTGTAAATCGCTTAGAGAGCTCTACCCACTGCCAAGTATCACTCATAGAGTCACCTACAGGAAGTACTTGCTGTCTCCAGTGTTGTGTACGACGCTCTGCATTACCATACGCTCCCCACTTCTCATAAATCATCGCTGATGGTAGTACCAAGTCAGATACTTTTGCAGAAATACCAGGATATCCATCTGAAGTGACAATAAAGTTATCCATCTCTCTAGCTGCTTTTATCCAATGGTTTGCATTGGCAGTATTTTGCCATGGATTATTCACATTTACCCATGCAAACTTAACCACCCCATCTTCTAAGTCTCTCATTATTTTCATAAAATGCTGATTACCTACTGGGTTAATCGTGCCTTCTGGTACTTTCCATCCATTTTCAGTAATCTTTCTATGTTTAGGGTTTTTTACCATCATATCAGCTGGAAGTCTGTGACAGAAAGTACCAACTTCTCTAGCCGTACCACATGCTGAAGGTTGACCCGTCAATGAAAACGCACCAGAACCTGGTTTTGCTTGTTTATTCAACATAAAGTGTACATTATAAGAGAGTGTATTTACCCAAGTACCACGTGTATGTTGGTTCATACCCATTGTCCAGAAAGAGACAACTTTTCTATTTTTTTCTATATAGAGGTTAGCCAAAGCTTGAAGCTTCTTCTTAAAGACTTCGATATCCTCATTTGGATCACCTTTAGCTACTTTTGCAGTATACTCTAATGTATAAGGCTCCAGTGATTTTTTATACTCTTCAAAAGAGATTTCCCAATGCGCAAGTGTACCAGCAGTATGTTTCATCGTATCACCTGCTTTATAGCCATATGGCTCAAGTGCTTTACCTTCATTTTCAGAAAGTACTTTAGACATCTCTTTAGAGACAGTTTCCATCTCTAATTTAGAGTATTTGCCCTCTTTTAAAGATTTTTCACCTTCACGTCTCATACCATAACCAATGTTAGTAGGTCCAGTAGCAAAAACCATATGCTTTTTCACAAAACCCCAATCAATGATTTTTTCTTTTTCATCTCTCATCACTATCTCACGCGCGATATAGTTCCATAAGGCAAGGTCAGTATTCGGCGTAAAGATAATCTCAATATCTGCTAAATCTGAAGTCCTATGTCTATAAGTAGAGAGATTGACTACTTTTACTTTATCTGGATTTGAAAGTTTTCTATCAGTGACACGTGACCAAAGAATTGGGTGCATTTCAGCCATATTTGAACCCCATGATACAATAGTATCTGTAAGTTCAATATCATCATAACATCCTGATGGCTCATCTATACCGAAGGTTTGATAGAAACCAACCACCGCAGAGGCCATACAGTGACGAGCATTGGGGTCAATGGCATTAGAACGGAATCCTGCTTTCATCATCTTCTGTGCAGCATATCCTTCCATTACAGTGTACTGTCCTGAAGCAAAGTTAGCAACACCTTCTGGACCAGAAGCTTTGAGTGCTTTTTTAATATGTACTTCCATCTCATCAAAGGCACGCTCCCAAGATACTGGTTTAAACTTACCTTTTTTGTCGAACTCACCTTTATCATTCATACGAAGAAGTGGTGTTTTAAGTCTGTCTGCACCATACATAATCTTCGCATTAAAGTAGCCTTTAATACAGTTAAGACCCCTGTTTACAGGAGCAGCAGGGTCACCTTTAACTGCAACTATACGCCCCTCTTTAGTAGCAAGCATAATTCCACATCCTGTACCACAGAAACGACAGGCTGCTTTGTCCCATCTCCATTTAGATTCAGCTTTAGCTGCTGCTGCTTGTGCTTCTTGTGGTACCGATATACCCACTGCACCTGCTGCTGCTACCGCTGCTGAATTTTTCAAAAAATCTCGTCTATTTAATGACATCTTTCCTCCTTTTTTATTTTAGGGATAGTAATAAATATACGAGGTTAGAATATCACTATTTGAAATGAAAAAAATTGATGTACATCAAAAATTGAACTTATTGAAGAAAATATTGATTTTTTAGTAGACAAGATCTACAACTGATAGTTAAGCCGTGTTATTTTATATTACAACAGCTTTTAAATTCTGATAATTGTTTATCTTCTAAAGTATTTGTATCGATGACTCTTAGAAGTGCATCTTCATCGATAATAGTAATATGATGCTGTGCTAGTGCTATAAGATTTTTCTTTTTAAATTTAGTCAAAATCCTAGAGAATGTTTCTGGTGTCATATTAAGAATACTTGCAATTTCAGTATTTTTTAAACGTTCAAATAGTATTGCATTTTTCAAAATAAAATCAGCTACTTTAGCTTCTGATGAAAAGATTGTTTCTGTATGTAATCGCCTTTCCAAATCTTTCATTCTTCCTGCCATAGTAGCTATAATCGCAACAGTACATTCTAAATTTTCTAAACACATATGGAACTTTTCTAAAGCCAATGTACCAACAACACCTTCCACTTCAAAGGCACAACTTGCAGGGAAAGACCTACCTTCCAAAGCTGGTCCCATCGCAATAACACAGGGAGCCTCAGCATGATGCAAATAGACTTCTTTACCTGAAGGGCCTGTTTTATAAAGCTTAACTCTGCCCTCTAATAAAATATGAATATACGGACTCTTTTCCCCTTCATAAAACAATATACTCTCTTTTGTATAATTTTTTACTATCGTATCTGATTGAAGATCTTGAAGTTGTACGTCAGAAAGCCCACAGAAAAGTGGTATATCTTTTAATGTATAGGTAAAATTTTGTTCAATATAATGTGTCATCATTCATCCTTACTCTCTATTAATAGTATACATTTAAAACCTTTGTTCATTCGATAGAAACGCTATTCATACACGATTTAGCACCTAACATGTTTCTAAAATACGCTTTATTTCTCTATAGTTTACATAATACTTCAAGACCATGTATAATCTTATTCTAAGAAAAATTGATGTATCTTCCCAAAATTATCAAGACATAAAGGCTTACAATGGATTTTAGTATAAGTTACCATCCCATTTCAGAAGAACAAATGAGAGAGTGGTATTTTGATGCCTTCGAAGATATAGGCGTATGCAATAGCTTAGAACAACGCATACCAGAAAAACAACTTAAAAATCATAGTCGTGAAGAAGTAGACACCTATTACAAAGATAAATATAAGACTATTATCCAACGTTCACGTGAACTAGACTATGATAACTTCAACAAATGGCATGGCTACTTTATAGCTGTCGCTCAAGGTTTCTTTGAAAACTTTTATTTTGTACAAGGATCTGCACTTTCAAGTATCATTGACCCTGAGTTTCATAAAGCCTATGCTACGGACTGGAAAGATGTCATACCCAGTGACTACATAGAAGACCTACAAGTAAGTAATAAACTAGAAGGTCCTTTTTCTGCGGGAATGTACCTCAACCCAGAAAATGTCAAAAAACTCTTAAATGATTATAAAAATGACACTGTCATCAAGGAACTTCTTGATGAACAATTTGAAGGCAGAAAAATAGAAGTTTTACTAGCAGCCCTCGAGTATGCCAGTAAAAATAACCAAGGACTTCTTGAAGCATCAAAGGTCATAGAACAAAAAGAAGAACTTTTTGAAGAACCTGCATGTTTTTCAAATGTTTTTAACTGTGATGTCATGAGTGCAGCAGTTTACACTTCAGATTTAGCTGCAAAATTTGATGCAATCTACAAGGGTGCAGGAGAGTAAAACCTCCTTAAAAGCCCTTATCCACGTCATCTAGTTTCTACATGTTTCGTTTTATCTCACATTAAAAACAAATAAACATTCCATAGAATATCTCTAAGTATCTATTTAAGTTTTTAGCTATCATACTTCTTTAAAGACTGAGTACTTTTATTCATACAAAAGTCTCTATTTATTTACAATTTAATATTTATATCTCATAGATTAGATATAGCCTTAATGCATACTGGAGTTATCAGTGGAAAAATTAGTTTTATTCATTCCCTTTATACCTATTTTGATTGCCTTTTCCTTAGGCTTTTTAAAACAAAAGCTTTTAATGCCTAAAACCAGCCTCATCTTTTCATCTAGTGTAGCTATGTTAGCACTGTATGGAACATACCATGTTATGAGTACAGGTGAAGACATTTATGGTTTTGGTGGCTTACTTGTTTTCAATAAGCTCTCTGCCATTCTTGTGCCCTATGTCGCCATATTAGGTCTCGTTATTCGTAAATACTCCACAAAATACATGTGGGATGAACCTCAATATAAAAGATTTTTTATACTTTTAAACTTCATATTTTCAGCTATCTATCTACTTGTTATGAGTAACAACCTAGTCGTACTGACTATAGCTTGGCAACTTATGAGTATTAGTCTCTATCTTCTTATCACATTTAATGTTGAATCAAAATCAGCTATTAAAAATGGTGGGTGGACGATGCTTATTCATAAGTTGGCTGACTTGTTTTTTATCATCGCAGTAGTCCTTACCTATAAAACATTTGGGAGTTTTGATTTATCAGAACTGAGTCAAATATGGCTCAAGATGTCACAAGATGGTTCTGCAAACAATCCAATAATTTATGTGATTGGTTTCTTATTTTTGTTTGCCGCAATGATGAAATCAGCTATCATGCCTTTTCACCTTTGGCTGCCTTATACCTCTGAAGCCCCTACTCCTGTCTCTGCCCTAATGCATGCAGGCGTTGTAAATGTAGGTGGTATATTACTCAATAAAATGGCATTTTTACTCTTACTCACTCCCGCAGTACTCAATGTCGCCTTTGTCATGGGACTAATAACTGCCATTGTTGCTTCACTCATGATGCTCGCAGTCTCAGATATCAAACGCTCTCTTGGATACTCAACAGTAGGACAAATGGGATACATGATTATGGAAGTAGGTCTTGGTGCCTTTTCTCTTGCAATTTACCACCTTATGGTGCATGGTATCTTTAAAGCATCGCTCTTCTTGGAATCAGGAAGTCTTATCAACCAAGCAAGAAAAAGTCCAAATATAGAAAAGCGTCTCTCTTCTGACGTATTTTGGGATGAAAAACCTCAATACAACTCTAAGAACATGTTTCGTCTCATAGCTATATTTACTGTACTTCCTGTCATTATATTTATTGGAGTAAAATTTATTCTTGATGAAGGATTCTTTAACTTTAATGCATCCGTTGTTATACTTGCTTTTGCTTGGCTTACGGGTACACAGCTCTTTTTATCTTTCTTTGAAGTCAACAAAGTCAATTCACCCAAAGTCATACTAGCGCTTGTAAGCTCTTTCATCATTGTCTTATTTACTTATGAAGTAGTAGGACTTGCTTTAGAACACTTCCTATATGGAGAACATGGAACATTGTTCTATGAAGCGGCGACACTCAATGTAACAATGTTTATGTCTATTATCATGTTAACTGTGATTATGATCATAGGATGGATGTTTACTTATAGACAACATTATGTCAACGTGCCTGTAGGAAAACATACACCCAGTAAAGAAAAATGGTTTTTCTATAAGATACTTGCCAAAGAAGGCTATATCTCAGATATGTATGTTAAATACTTCAAAATATTTTAAAGAGGATTATTGATGTTAATAAATTTTATTTTACTGTTTTTATTTGCAGGTGTTCCATACTATATCTATTTTGAAAAGACTAAAAAACTAAAAAGAGAACAGATATTTTTTCTTTCTACCTTTTTACTGCTTTTTGGTATTATCTTAGATTCTATTTTTCCACAAGAGATTTCAATGCCCTTTGTTATTGTGGCTTTTATGAGTTCTTTGTTTACACTTTATCAAGCAAACAAGACAACAAACTTATACAAGTTAGCGTACTATGTACTTTTCTTCAATGCCCCTATACTCATAATGTTTAAACCTGAACAAAGTGTTTTATATGCACTCTCACTACTTTTAACCCTCTTTGGTCTTTACTTGATTGCAAAGTATTACGAACGTAGCTATGGAAGTGCCAATTACCAATCTGTCTCTGGTATCACGCTAATGACCCCCTATGCTGGTCTATTTTTAACCACATACCTAACGGCATTGGCACTCTACCCTCCTTTTCCAAATTCGATATTATTCTTACATGGCATACTCGCTACAGATATGAATGCAATATTATATTTCATTATTGTAGTTATATTTTTTGGAAATTTTCTCATAGCGGCAAGAGTCATGGCAAAAACAGTATTTGGGAAACCTAATGACAATATCCACTATATTGATTTAACAAGCAAAGAAAAAAGACTACATTTAGCACTAGTAATAGTTTTACTAATGCTTAGCATAGTAGGTCTAAAGGAGGTACTCGCATGAGTATACTAGAGAAATTAAATGCAGTAAAAGATACAGTACCCCACTACTGGCCTATAGGGGCTTTTATCCACCATAACCCATTAAAAGGCTTTGAACATATAAACTTTAAAGAAGCACTAGACGAAGCCCAAAGTATTTTTGGGGGTCAAGTATATATGAAACCAGACTATTATATTTCACTCTTTGATGAAGGAAAAATAAAAGCAGAACATCTTGAAAAAAACCTATTAAAACCTTTAAAAGAATTTGGGTTTGATGCATTTACAAAAGAAGCTAAAGAGTTTATGTTGGACATAAGTCCCAAATGGGATAGCTTCAGAAGTTATGAAGAATTGAAAATAAATGATATCGACGATACTTTACACACCTACCTTGAGGAGAATTCAATATTCATGGACAAAGAAGCATGGATACAATCTCTTACAAAAAACTTGACCCTCTATGAAATTCATGATGCCCTTTTTGCTACCAGTGATAAAGAACTTATAGAAAAAGATGTGATTGAGTACATCGCA
Source organism: Sulfurovum sp. (assembly GCA_021647715.1). Taxonomy (GTDB): domain Bacteria; phylum Campylobacterota; class Campylobacteria; order Campylobacterales; family Sulfurovaceae; genus Sulfurovum. The sequence goes on along the minus strand of JAKIUE010000020.1, from coordinate 16,309 downwards.
CGTTTTCTTGATGACAATCAAACAACACTTAGCATGGCAGATAGAGATTTAGGTATGTTTAACACCTTTAAACTCTATGAAAACATAGACCATGACGGTGATTCAGAATCTTATGTGCAAAAAGTTTTAGAAAAATTGAAAGTCAAAGATATAGAAAAATACTTCTTAACCCACATACTAAAGCTCCATGGATGGGCTGGCTTTATAAAATACCGTTCAGAAGATGATACATACTATGCACAACAAGACCACCCTTCTACTCTCATGGATTACATGGCAATAAGATTGCACTTTGAACAAAAATATATAGCAAAAGAAAAAATTAATAATTTTGATATTCTTTATTCCTATATAGATACACATAAAGAGTATACCATACTCAAATTATTACAATCAAAAGGTAAACTTACAGGTATCTACAATGATGCGATGGAAGACACACAAGATTACAAGGAAATATTAGGTGCTTATGTCAAAGATGAAATCAATTTAGACTCACTACAAATACAACTTGCAAAAAAATCTTTACCTTCCCTCAATCTTTCATTGATTGAATTTTCAAACTTTGTAAACTTACTTAAAAAAGAAGAAGGTTTTCTTTGGCTTAAATCTCTAGAAGACACCTATATCATTGAACATGTTAATGCATTTACTTCACCACAAAGTTATGATAAAAAACCCCTATCCTCCACTATTTTTTGTTTAGATGTAAGATCAGAAACAATGCGAAGAAAATTAGAAGAATCTGGACCATACGAAACCTATGGTGCAGGTGGATTCTTAGGAATACCCATCTCTTTTGTTGAATTTGACAAAGCACATCAACTTAATCTTGCTCCTGCTGTAATTAAACCAGAAAATATAGTTTTTGAAATCCCTGTCGAGGCACATGAAGAGTATAATGCAAAACAAGGTATCAATAAAACATATAAAAAGGTACTAAGCGACCTTAAAAACAATCCTTACACACCATATATTATGGTTGAAGCTATAGGATGGATATTTGGTATTAAACTCTTTGGTAAAACTTTTTTTCCAGAAAAAACCAATGCATTATTTAACAAAATGAAGCCTAAAAAGCCTAAAACAACTTATACACTAGATAAACTAACCAATATGGAGATAGAAGCGTATGTAAAAAAACTTCATATAAATATTATCAATGAAGTGCTCATCACATTATCTGATGCAGCACTGAGCGATCCACAAATAGAACTTCTATGGGAACATCTAGCTCTAGATAAAGAACTAAATGTAAAAATTTCATCTATATTAGTTGAAAAACTAAAATATGCCTACCATATTAACCCTCAAGATTATGAGCTACAGAAAGAAAAACTAGCTCATGTTGGGTTTACACATGATGAGCAAGTGATGTATGTAGAAAACCTACTGAACATGATAGGTCTTGTAAATAATTTTTCTAAATTTGTCATTATTTCTGGTCATGGAAGTCTTTCTGACAATAACCCATTTGAATCTGCATTAGATTGTGGTGCCTGTGGTGGAAGTATCTCTTTACCAAATGCAAGAGCACTTTGTATGATTGCCAATAAAAAAGAAATACGACAAAAACTTAAAGATAAAGGCATTGACATTCCTTCGGATGTGAAGTTTATTCCTGCTATGCATGTAACGACAACGGATGAGATTACATTTTACGATACCGATATACTAGACAAGGAAGAATTAGAAATATTTTCAACGATGGAAAAAGATTTCAAAAAAGCATCTTTTAAAGCCAGAGAAGAAAGAGCTATAGACCTACCAAATACGAATGAACAAAAAGACCTCTTTATTAAAACCATGGATTGGTCTGAACCTAGACCAGAATGGGGACTTGCTGGCAATATGGGTGTATTTGCAGGGCCAAGAGACTCATGTAGGCACATAGCTTTTAGAAACAGATTATTTTTACACTCATACGACTCTAGCATTGATAATAAAAATGCAGATCTACTCACACGTATATTCGATGGTCCATTAGTAGTAGGAGAATGGATTAACCTTGAACACTATTTCTCAACAGTTGACAATAAAGTCTATGGTGCAGGTTCAAAAGTATATCATAACGTTGTCTCTAAAATTGGTGTATATAATGGAAACTATAGTGACCTAAAAATTGGTTTACCAACACAATCTGTTATTACAGAAGGTGAAGCGTACCATGAACCTGTACGTCTACTTACGTACATGGAAGCTCCCTTAGAAACGGTAGGAAAAGCAGTTGAAAACTCAATTGCCAAGGACTTCATCCTCAATGAATGGATAAGACCCATCATTATAGATAAAGAAGCAAAAAAAGTGTACTCTTATGAGTATGGAGAATTTATAGTCATTAAAGAATTGGAGTAATTTATGGAAATAGAAGAAAAAATATATACCGTACACATAGAAAATGAATGTAACTGTTTTAAAAAATCTGGGTTTGAAAACAACCTCACCTATGACAATAAAGCAGATGCACAAATGAAAGCAAAGATATTAGAGTGTCGTATGAACCAAGAATTCTGCCATACGCACTACTTTGAAGCTGAAGATAGAGGTGATATTATCGTCTTAGGATCTGTAGTTAGAGCAGATTTCGAAGATGAGGATGATGACTAATAGTCATCATTCCTATGCTTTTAGTGTAAACTTAGGAATATTAATAAAATTAAAGTTATTTTCTAACTCGACAATGGTTTTATCTATATCTTTACCGATAAGAACTAAAAATGAATTTTTAATCTCCCCCTCATATTTATCATACTGAACATCTCCAAAACTACTGTTGGCTATCATAGTGTCCTCAATATCGCTAAGTTTTACTATTCCTTTTGCACGGTATATATTACCAGGTAAAGTTGTAATAAACTTGTCCAATATATCAAATGTTGTATCTTTGATATATATGGTTTTAGATATAAGAGCATTATTCGATTGAGCTGCTTGCTCCACATCATCAAGGTTTACTATCTCGCCTAAAGAAATATCTTCAAAAATTTCTCTGCTCAATTCTCCATGTGATGTTCTCACAAAAAAATGATTTTTAAATATAGGAACACCTGTCATCGTATTTTTAATATTATATTTTCCTTTAATAAGCCCAATATCGTGTTCTAGTATTTCTTGCTCTTTTTCATTTACTAAATCACTCTTGTTTAGTACAAGTATGTTTGAACCACCGATTTGATACTTGAAAATATCTTCATCCATGTAAGTTTTATAATTCTTGGAGTCTATGATACATATAATACCCTCTACAGTAATTCCTAGCGTATTTAAAGAATAATATATAGGAAAGGGTTCAGAAGCACCTGAAGTCTCTACAAAGAGTATCTCAGGATCATATTTTTCTACTATCTCTTGGACACCCGACTCAAATTCTTCAGCCAATTGACAACAAATACACCCTTCTGATATTTCCAATACTTCTGAGTGTACATTTTTAAGTATCGTACTATCTACACCAATGTCTCCAAATTCATTTACAATAATGGCTACTTTTTTATCTGGAAAATGTTGTTTAATACTATTTGTAAGCATAGTTGTTTTACCTACACCTAAAAATCCTGTAATAACAAAAGAGGAAATCATAACTTATGCCTTAAAATAAATGGAGATATGTAGTATAACTACTAGAAAAATACAACAAGATATATTTTTATAATATTTATGAAAGTATGACTGCGCAAAAGCACAGTCACAAGTGATTAAGCAACCACTTTTGAAACGTCTTCAAGCATTGGCTCAAGTCCTACTTCTTTAGCCCATTTCTCTGTTATGTCGTACGCTGCAGATGCAGTCTCAAGGTTTTTCTCAATTAAGTCCAATTTTTTCTTAAACTTTTTCTCTATAACTGAGTCAAGTGTAGCTGTACCACCTGAAGCTGTATATTTTTTAAGGAATCTATCTTTAATCCCTTCTTCAATCGCTGGCTTATCAATGACACCTAATGCACCAAAAAGAGCACCTAGCATTGCCATATTCGTCGCAAGTTCAGTACCAGCGATATCTATAGCAAATTTAGTAAAGTCTCTTGTAAGTACTTTAACATTCATAGAATCTAAGAATTTTTTATCTACATCTGTTAAAAGGTCAGTATCAGAGTTAATAATAACTAAACCATTTTCTTTTATACCAGCATAAAAAGGCATAGTATATGATTTACCCATAGTAATAACTTGTGGATGATAAATCATAACGATATCAGGGTAAATTACTTCTCCTCTATCATAAATTGGCACTGTACCAATTCTAGTATAACTTTCAGATGGTGCCATTCTTTTTTCAGCACCAAAGAAAGGATTTGAAACCGCAAAGTACCCTACTGTATCTGCAGCAGTTGCAGCGATGTGTGCTGCAGTAACTGCACCTTGCCCACCAAGAGCAGGCATTCTAATTTTTATTGAATCTTTAGCCATTATAGAAGTCCTTCTTTTTTACATTTTTTCAAGTAGTCAGCAGCCTCATCAGAAACATACTTAAAGTCATCAAATCTGTCTTTATCTTGCTCTTTCATTTCCCATAGTCCTTCGTTAGCCGCTAGACCAATTTCAAGAATACAAGGAGTATATAGGTGAATATACGTTGGTCCTATTTCTCGTGCAATTAAAATAGATTCTCTAAGTACTTTTGCCACTTTCTTAGGTGCAGAAGCAGTTAATTTAACAGAATAAGCAACACCAGAAGTCACTGCAAGTTCCCACATAGGAACTTTATCAAAAACTTTTCCTTTAGGAGCCATTTTAAATACTTGACCTTTTGGAGTCGAACCAGATTCTTGTCCACCTGTGTTTGCGTATACTTCATTATCAAAACAGATAGTAGTAATTTTTTCTTGTCTAAAGAAAGACTGAAGTGTATAATCAAGCCCAATATCTATAGTCGCACCGTCACCAGCTAGAACTACAACATCTTTAGTTTTATCTGGAAATCTCCAGTCTAATGTTCTCTTGATACCAGATGCAACTGCATTTTGGTTACCAAACATTGAGTGAACAGTATGCAGAGCAATGTGTGGGAACATCAATGAAGTACAACCAGTTGAATTAACAATGATAGTCTCTTCAGGTAAAGGAAGTGCCGCAAGAATGTATCTAAGTGCTGCTGCTTCTGGACAACCTGCACAAAGTGAATGTTCTTCTAGTATTTCTTTTTTATCCGTAAGGTCATTGATACCACGTTTTTCAACGCTTTCTCCTGCCCATGTAGCATTTTCCTCAAGATCAATAATCTCTTGAGGCATGATATCCCTAAACTCGGGATTGATTTTGTAAATATCTACAGACATATTATGCCCCTTTCAAATTCGTGTTTTCAAACACTTCTTTAAGTATCGCTTCAGCAGGCATACTCATACCACCTGCAACTCTTGGTCTACCGACAATTTTAGCATCTGATTTACCATAAAGTGATGTTCTCACTTCTTTATCTAACCAACCAACAACGTTAAACTCAGGTACAAAAATATACTTAGCATTTTTTGTAGCTTCTAATAACTCAGCATGAGGGAATGGTCTAATCGTTCTTAGCTTCACAACTTTAGATTTAATACCAAGTTTTGCAAGCTCACGTTGTCCTTCTTTTGCCTGGTGTACAGCAGTACCACAAGCTACAAATACAAGCTCTGCATTTTCTTCACCTGTTGTATGTACAAGTCCATTTAAATAATGTCTTGCATAAGGTTTAGAACGTTCAACAGCAGATCTTACTTCCCACTGCCATGAAGCATGTGTCGCGTAAGAAATGTAGTTAGACTTCATAACAAATGGATCTCTTAGGAATCTTCCTGGAGGCATTTCAGAATCTATAGGAGGTAGTGGAGCTGCATATGGGTCATATGGCTCTAACGCTATATCATCAGCAGGAAGCATAACAGCTTCTCTAGTGTGTGATACAAAGAAACCATCAACCGCAGTAATAATTGGCACATGCACATCTGGCTTTTCAGCCACAGTAAATGCTGCGATAGACATGTCAAATAATTCTTGAACATTCTCTGCATACCAAATCATACATCCAGTCTCAAGTAAGAAAGAAACTTCCAAGTTATCTGGCTGGATAGTAAGTGGTGAGTTAATCCCTCTTGCCATTAATATAAGCTGACATGGTATTCTTGTACCCGACCAAGTAGGAAAGTTTTCCATCGCTCTTAATGTTCCTGGACCTGAAGTAGTAGTTACTGTTCTAGCACCTGCCATTGCACAACCTTGTACTTCTGACATAACGCCAAACTCATTTTCACCTCTAAAGTAAAGTCCAACATATCCTTCTGCCCACAGCTCACCAATAAGGTGTGCTGCTTCTGACTGAGGGGTAATAGGGTAAGATACTGAAGCATCTACGGTACATCTTTTTATAGCTTCTTTAAGCACTTCTGAACCAGTCATAAAATGCTTTTCTCTTGGAGCTTCAAAAAGTAAATAGTCTGTAGAAACTAGTTTCTGACCTGACCAATTTTTCTCTTTTGTCATATTTTTTATACTCATAGTTATCTCCTAACCTTATTTTCCAAGTTCTTTTTTAACTTCTTTAGCAATTTCAATAAATCTTGCCATCTCTTTAGTATGCTGATCTCTAATTGTTGCCATAGCATCTTCATGTCCTGAAAGTCCACAAATAGCAGCTGTATAACAATCAGTTTCAGACCTAATCATTTTTAATGCGACATTGGCATAGTGACAGTGAACACCAACAAAAATACATGCTTTAATCTCATTGTGCCAGATTGTCAAGTTTGGGTGATTAGGATTAATCTCAACTTCTGCATCAATCTTAGGATATTTTGGTCTATAATCATACATAGGTATCATTTTAGCATTCAAAACTTCCGACATCTCTTTAATAAGCGTCGCTTTTTTCTTTGCTTCCTCATTCCACGCGTATAAAACTTGTGGGCCAGGGAAGATTGTAGCATTTTCGCTTGTTAACATTACTCTTGCAATTTCTCTCATTGCCACTTCTTCATCCACTATTTCAGTTAATAATAGTGCTTTACCTTCTGGTGGGGTAAGTAAATCATCATAAAATGCCACCGGGTATGGTGAATAATGTGCTGGACCTAAATTAGCCATTTTGTCTCCTAATATATATTAATTTTCATATTAAGTGCCATATATGTATAAAGTTTACTCTCACAATAAGAGCAAAACTTATACATATGACACTTACAAGATACACTTTATTAAAAAAGTGTTTTTATTTAAATAGGGAAATTCCCTACTTAAAAACTTACTACTCGTCTGGAGTAACCATCGCCATTTCTATACAATCTCTATTAAGAAGGTCAGAACATACGTATACACAAATTGCACACCCTTTACATCTGTCTTCGTCAACCCATGAAGTTTTATTTTCTTTGTCATACATCAATGTGTTTGCTTCTGGACAGTAAAGTGTACACATATTACATTTGAATGTTGAACACATCTCAGAGTTTACTTTTGCTACATAGTACATATTTTTTCCTTTTATCGGTATTTATTTTTTACTTTATTCTGATTTAACTTGATGCTTGTTTAGTTACCTAAACCTTTTACACTACATCTTCACTAAATGTTACTTTTCTAAACTACTAAATCAACTATAAGTTCATCCGTTGTCAAATCAATGCTATTTGCAAGTTCAAAAGTTTTATTGATTACTTCCATATTTTTTGCAAGGAGGTCTTCTTTTTTCTTAAACTTTTTCTCAATAGCTGAGTCTAGTGATGCTGTACCACCAGAAGCGACAAATGAATTACCCAAGAATCTTTCTCTTACGGCTTTTTCAATATCGTCTTCAGTTACGAGTCCTGTTAATCCAAGTAACATTCCCATCATTGCCATATTTGTTGCAAGTTCTGTACCCGCAATTTTAAGTGCAAGCTCAGTAGCATCAAATTGAACCACTTTTGCATTTAATTTTTTAAGAACTTTAATATCTTCTTCTTCAAGTACATCAATACTTGTGTTGATGATAACTAAAGAATCTGGTTTTAAACCTGTATAAAAAGGCATTGTATATGACTTACCATGTGTTACAACTTGTGAATGGAAAATCATAATAATATCTGGATAAACCACTTCCCCTACTTCATAGATTGGCTCAGTTGAAGCTCTTACATATGCTTCAACTGGTGCCATTCTTTTTTCAGAACCAAAGAATGGTACCAAAGAAGCAAATTTACCTGAGTTATCCATACAAGAACCAAGAATGTGAGCTGTTGTTACAACACCTTGTCCACCTAGTCCTGAGATACGCATATTGTATCTTTTTCTATTTTGAATTGTTGCTGTAGCCATATTAACTTACCTCTCTTTTCTTTTTAGACTCAACTACTGCAAATAGCTCTTTTGCTTCTGGAGTCATAAATTCTTCAAATGCAAAACGACCTTTTTCCATCTCTTTTGCATCTCTAAATACATCTGGAGTAGGAATAGAATATTCAATATTACAAGATGTATACACATGTATAAATGTTGGTCCAAGTTTTCTAGCTGCAAAGATTGCTCTTCTAATCGCTTTTGCTGCTTTGTTGATGTTTGTCGGAGACATTTTAACAACATACACACATCCAGCAGTAATCGCTAGTTGCATGGCAGGCATTTTACCAAAGTTCTTACCTTTTGGAGACATTTTAAGTACAGCACCTTCGATACTCATACCAGACTCTTGTCCACCTGTGTTTCCATATACTTCATTGTCAAGCATAATAGTCGTGAATCTCTCACGTCTAAACCATGCATGCATAGTCATAGAAAAACCAATATCCATCATACCGCCATCACCAGCGATAGTAATAACATCTTTTTGGATGTCTGGGAATCTTAGTCTAAATGCACGTGTGATACCAGAAGCCATTGCATTTTGGTCACCGTAGTTACCATAAATGAAAGGAACAGCTGCTTGAGAAATAGCAAGTCTACCACAACCAGCAGTACCGATTGTAACTGTATTTTCAGGGTTTGGAAGTGCTGCAAAGATAATCTTAATATAATAAGCCATCCAACAACCAGAACACATTGGGTGCTCTTCAACTAACTCTTTAAATGTACCCATATTTTTAACGCCTACTTCAGAGTAGTCTTTTCCAAATGGGCCATAATCTACCAATTCGACATAATCTTTTGGAAGATATCTTTTAAATTTTGACGCTGGAACCATATATCTTAAACTCATAATTTATCCTTTATGCTTGTAGAACAAGAGAATCCATACCTAAGGCATTGTAAATCTCTGTCATAATTAATTCAACTGGTAATGTCATACCACCATATACTCTTGGACCTTCAAGAACAATACCACCGTTTGGTATACATCCTTTAATCTCTTTACACAACCATCCAACGATGTTATGCTCAGGTACAATAACTGTCTTAGCAGTTTTAAGTGCTTCACGAATCTCATCAGTTGGCCATGGTCTAATACATTTAACTTTAACGAAACCAACACTAAGACCTTCTTCTTGTGCATATCTGTGCGCTTCTCTAGCTTGAGCTGCAGCACAACCAGAAGCAACTAACATGACATCAGAACCAGGATTTTGTACTTCAATTGGTCCATCAATGTATTGATACATATACTTCATAGCTCTTTGGTTTGAATCCCAAATCTCTTGTTGCCATACTGAGTGAATCAGGTAAGACATAAAGTTTGACTTTTGTACAGGTGCATCTCTTTGGATTCTTGCTGGTGGCACTTCGTTATCCATTGCTGGAACTGGTGCTTTATAAGGATCACATTCTTCAAATGCATACTTTTCATCCATCATCTCTACATACCCTTTGGCATGTGTTACGAAGAAACCTTCTGTAGATACTGATACAGGAATGTAAACATCCACTTTTTCAGTAATAGCAAATGCAGCTAGTGTAAAGTCAAATGTATCTTGCTGATTTTCAGCATGAAGCATAACAATACCTGAATGCATCAAATATGCCATTTCAAGGTTATCTGGCTGAATAGAAAGTGGCGCATTGATAACTCTTGTCAGTACACCAAGTACACAAGGGATTCTATGTCCAGGCCATGAAACGATAGCTTCAAGCCCTCTAAGAAGTCCTGGTCCAGAAGTAGCAGTAAACATACGTACACCACCTCTAGCAGCACCTGCGATAGCAGACATTGTACCAAGCTCTTCTTCAGCTCTATAGTACTCTTTAATGTGACCTTGCGCAAATATATCACCCACAAGGTGCATAACTTCTGATTGTGGTGTAATAGGATAGGCAATCGCCATATCTGTACTTGATCTCTTAACAGCTTCAGACATTGCTTGCGCACCTGTAATAAAGTGTTTTTCTCTTGGAAGCTTTAAAAGCTCGTCCATACTTAATAATGTTTTATCTAAACTCATTTATTTCTCCTTTACCTTATTCGACTTCTGCAACGTGTTCACCTTTTCTACTCATGATGAGACTTCTGTACTCACCATAATCAGCAGGTGTAAGATCACCCCAATCCTCTTTTGGTAAAGATGGATTTTCAGGTGGCATAGTGGCTGTGTGTTCAATACCTAATTCTTTTCTAACTTCTACAAGTATGTCTCTGAATTTTAGAACGTCAGATGCGTGAACATCTCTGATAGAAGCCATAGCTTCTTCATGACCCATTTCAGCACACATTGCAACAGTATAACAATCAGTACCTGCTCTAATCATTCTTAAAGTAAGGTTTGCATAGTGACAGTGCACACCAATGAAAACACATGCTTTAATTTTGTTATCTAAGATAGTTAAATTCGGGTGATTTGGGTTAATCTCCGCTTTTACGTCAATCTTAGGATACTTAGGTCTATAATCTGGCATTGGAATTATTTTACAATTTGGAATCTCTGATGCCAATTCTAAAATAGCTGCTGATTTATCTGCAACATCATCTTTCCAGTCCCATAAAACCATTGGTCCAGGGAAGATTGTTGGGTTTTGCATTGTTAATAATGCTTTTGCCGCATCTCTCATTGCCTCATCTTCACTCACTACATTTCCGTATAGTAATGCTTTACCCTCAGGTGAAAGCTCTACTCCCATCATTGGTGCCGACTGTGGCATATAACCTACCGGTCCAACATCTATTTTCTTTTGCATTTTTGATTCTCCTTAATAATTGTATCAACAATAATTTTGACTAGTCAGCTTTAAGCTAAGACACTCTATCAAATAATATAGTATAGCTTTCTTAAAAATCCTATAATTACATTTTTAAACCCTGCAGATGTGTAATATCGTAATACTAATTCATCTCTTCTTTGACTCTATTGTTATTAAGAATAAAATATTAAACGATTAGACCATTTATAATCAACTTGCTAGGTGATATTTAATATCATTATTAGCTATGACTATCTTAACCTTCATTTAATATGTCTTACTCTTATGTTATGAATATAATCTCTTAATAGTAAAAAGAAGATTAATCAATATTATGTAAATATTCTAGCCTTGTGCATGTGTATAATCTTCACATAGCTACTAAGTAGATTCAATCTCATCTGTTTTAATGCTATATGAAATTCTATTTAAAATGTTTGCTAAAATACAACTCCACTTCTTTTTCAAAATATTCCATGCGTTCCTTACCCTTAACCAAAGAAATACGTTCACTTTTCAATTTGTTTAAAAATGTCTCTATTGACTCTGGCAAGAGACTATCAACATATTTGCGAATGCGTTTTGAAAATGCAGGAGATGCTCCTCCTGTAGAAAATGCTATTGTAAGGTCGCCTTTTTGTATATAGGAAGGAAATATAAAGTCGCAATAAGATTTATTGTCCACAGAATTTACAAGTATATTAGATCCTCTTGATTCTTCATAAATATTTTTTTGTACTTCTTCCGAAGCCGCTACGATGACGATATCAAAACTTTTGATGTCCCCTACTTCGTACTCTTTTTTTTCTAATTTCAAATGATATGTTTCTATGAGTTTTTGTACTTTCACATCAACATGCGGGGCTATCACTGTTATATTATCAGTAAAATCAATCAGTTTACCTAATTTTTCTCTTGCTATCTTACCAGCCCCAACGACTAAGACTTTTGCATCATTCATATCTATATACATAGGAAAATATGCCATTAACTGTTCCTCATAAGTTCTTCTCTTAACCCTACAACTTCACCCACTACTATAAGGGCTGGAGTAGGTAAGTCTTTTGCTTTGGCATAAATATCATCTAAAGTGCCAATAACCACGTTTTCATCTGGTAATGTACCACGACTTATAACTGCTACTGGGTACTCTTTTGGCTTGCCTATGTTTAACAGTTGTGTACAAATATTTTGCAATTGGTGTAATCCCATAAGAAAAATAATAGTCTCATCTTGTTTAAACGTCTCCCAATTAATCTGTGCATACCCTTTTTCTGGTACTTCATACCCAGTCACTACCCTAAAAGAAATTGACTTTCCACGATGTGTGATGGGTATGTTTGCCATTTCAGGTACTGCAATGGCCGAAGTCACCCCTGGTATAAATTCAAAGTCAACTCCTTTTGAAGCTAAAAATAATGCTTCTTCCCCACCACGACCAAAAACCACAGAATCTCCACCCTTTAAACGTACTATATTTTTAAATATTAAAGATTTTTCATACAGTAATTTATTAATCTCATTTTGAGGCAAAATATGCTGCTTGTTTTCTTTTCCAACATAAATGCATTCACAGGTATCCTTTGCTTCTTTTAATATATCAATATTCACCAGTCTATCATAAATGATGACATCTGCTTCACGTACAACCCGTAATGCTTTCAATGTTAACAACTCTATATCACCAGGCCCTGCTCCTGTTAAATATACTTTACTCAAAAAATAATCCTTTTTTAATAATCTATATTTAGCATTCTACAATATAATGGAGTATTAACAGCTTTTTAGCTATTATCTACTTTAAATATATACACGGAAAGATAGTAAGAAGATGGATAATAAGGCAGTACAAATGAACAAAGCAAAATATATATGGATGGATGGGGCACTCACCCCTTGGGATGAGGCAACGGTACATGTTCTCACTCATACATTACATTATGGCAACGGTGCGATAGAAGGTACTAAGGCTTACCCTACTGTAGATGGAAGGTGCGCCATATTTAAACTGAATGAGCATACAAAAAGATTGCTAAACTCCGCAAAAATGACACTGATGGATGTACCTTATACAGTAGAGGAACTCAATGCTGCACAAGTCAAACTACTGCAAGAAAATGAGCTTTTTAACGGTGCATACCTTAGACCACTAGTTTACCTAGGCTATGGTGTTATGGGTCTTTACCATAAAGACTGCCCTGTACAAGTCTCAATCTCTGCATGGGAATGGGGAGCATACCTAGGAGAAGAAGGTTTAAGAAAAGGCATACGTCTTAAAATCTCGTCAATGACCAGAACACCTAATACATCTGGAATGGGTAAAGCAAAAGCCGTAGCCAATTACCTAAATAGTCAGATGGCAAAGTTTGAAGCAGTTGAAGCTGGTTATGACGAAGCACTTTTACGTGATGACCAAGGGTACATTGCAGAAGCTTCAGGTGCTTGTTTCTTTATGGTGAGAGATGGAAAACTTATCTCTCCTCCATCAGACAACACACTAGAGTCAATTACACAACAAACAGTGATTGATCTAGCCACAGATATGGGTATAGATGTCATACGACGCCGTATAAGCCGTGAAGAGACTTACATCGCAGATGAATGTTTCCTTACAGGAACAGCTGCAGAAGTGACACCCGTTCGTGAAATAGATGCTCGTACTATTGGAACTGGTTCACGTGGTCCTATTACAGAAAGATTACAAGCGGCTTACTTTGATGTGGTTGCAGGGAAAAACCCTGATTACATCCAACATTTAACATATATAAACTAATCACAGGTATCTGGTGATTTGTGATTTGTTGCCATGCAATGAATCATGAATCACCTACCTTCTAGCAAATATTTAACAAAAAAGGAAATAAAATGCCAGCAGACATGAACGACTACTTTAAAAAGAAAAAGCCAAGCGGAAACACCAATAAAAGTGGTGGAAGTGGTGGAGGAAAAAACTTTGAAAACCCCCTAAACAATATGCCAAAAGGATTACCCACTTGGGCTATTGTCATAGGAGCTATTGCATTAGCACTCTTCTTACTTAAACCATTTACCATCATTAATTCTGGTGAAGTGGGTATCAAAGTAACTACTGGTAAATTCCAATCTGAGCCACTTCATCCTGGACTTCATTTTTTCATACCTGTTTTACAAAAAGTAATTCCCGTAAATACACGTGTAAGACTCATCACTTATACCAATGATGCTTCACCTGCATTAGGTGATAGATATAAAGGATTTGAAGGTGGATTACGTAAAAATAAAGCCATTCCTGTTCTAGATAGACGTGGTCTTACAGTAAACATAGACCTTGCAGTACAATACTCTCTTAAGGCAGAGTCTGCACCAGCAACCATCGCTAAATGGGGTTCAAGCTGGGAAGAAAAAATAATCAACTCTAAAGTAAGAGAAGTAGTACGTGATGTTGTTGGGAAATACACTGCTGAACAACTTCCTGAAATGAGAAACGAAATAGCTGCCGCTATTCAAACTAAAGTGACACAAAAAGTTGATGCACTTAAAAACCAACCTGTAATACTTTCATCAGTTGAGCTTAGAAATATCGTTTTACCTCCTAAGATTAAAGGTAAAATTGAAGAAGTACAAGCAGCAAAACAAGATGTCACTATTGCTGAACAAGAAAAAGAAAAAGCCAAGCAACATGCACAAAAAGCAGCTGAAATTGCACGTGGTGAAGCTGAGAGAAACCGAATCGAAGCACAAGGTGAAGCTGATAAGATTCGTATAGAAGCAGAGGAACAAGCAAAAGCAAATACACTCATATCACATTCACTCACACGTGAACTTCTTGAACTAGAGCAAATTAAAACACAAGCGAAATTTAATGACGCGCTAAGAGTCAACAAAGATGCACAAATATTCCTTACACCTGGTGGTGCAGTACCTAACATATGGGTAGATGCAAAAGGAAAAGGACAAAAAGCTGCTACAGTGACAGCAGAATAGTCCATCTCGTTCCACCTCTTTTGAGGTGTAACGTATACACAAGTTTAATACAAAAAATAATTAAATTTGTGTATACATTCTATCTCAAAAGAGATGGAACAAGTTTGGAGAGATAACAATGACCATAAACTGGAATAAAACCCCCCTCATCCCTGCTATCGCACAAGACTGTGAAAATAATGAAGTACTTATGCTTGCTTACATGAATGAAGAAGCATTCATCCTCACACTAGAGACAGGGTATGCCCATTACTTTAGTAGAAGCAAACAACGTATTTGGAAAAAGGGAGAAAGTTCTTCTCATACCCAAGAGGTAAAAGACATACTTCTTGACTGTGATGCAGACACCTTGATACTTAAAATAAAACAAAATGGTGTAGCCTGTCATACAGGTACTAAAAGTTGTTTTTTTACTTCCGTCACGCAAGACAAAGTCATCTTAAAAAAAGAACTAGATACGGATGCACTTTACGGGGTAGTAGATACACTTTATCATACTATACTAGAACGTAAAAATGCATCCAAAGAAACTAAATCATGGACTAAAAAACTACTTGATGACAAAGAACTAATGCTCTCTAAGATTCGTGAAGAGGCAGAGGAAGTCTGTGTGGCTATAAATGAAGAGAGTGACGAACAAGTTATATATGAATCTGCTGATTTACTTTACCATACACTCGTTGGGCTAGGCTACAGAGATATCTCGCCTGATAGAGTGAAACAAGAATTGGCAAAAAGGTTTGGGATGTCTGGCATTACAGAAAAAGAGAGTCGAACTAAATAATTTAATTTGAAGTGCTGAATTTTCAACACTCCAATATTTAACCTACAGAACATCCAGCGCTATCTTCATTCCCCCCTGCAAAATACTTCCCATCGAAACTCACAAGTGAATAGTTCCTGTCCGTACCGAGTGATTCTTTTAAACCTTCAATAGAAAGAAACCCAAGTGAATCTGCACCCATATTTTTTGCTATCTCTTCTGGTGTAAATCTAGTTGAAATAAGTTCTTGTTTTGTTGGTGTGTCTATCCCATACCGACAAGGATACTTTATTTCAGGCGCTGCAATACGCATATGTACTTCTTTCGCACCTGCTTCTTTAAGCATACGAACAATCTGTTTTGACGTAGTCCCACGCACCAAAGAGTCATCTATAATTGCAACGCGTTTCCCCTCAATAAGATGTTTAATTGGAGAAAGTTTCATTTTTACTTTTAAATCACGTATGGCTTGTGTCGGCTCAATGAAAGTACGTCCTACATAGTGATTACGTACAATTCCCATTTCAAA
>JAKIUE010000123.1 GCA_021647715.1 Sulfurovum sp. | reverse complement strand
CCTATAGCAGTAAGAAGATTAATAAAAAGCCATATCGCTCTTGATTTACCCGCTTTAAAAATATTTTCATCCTCTTCCGCAGCATCATTCACACCTGCTAGATGATACATCTGGTCGGTGGCTTGTTCACTAATAATATCATAAATATCATCTGAAGTAATACGTCCTAGTAACACACCATTGTCATCTACCACAGGCATAGAAGTTAAATCATATTCTTGAAATCTTTGTACGACATCAGATATTTTATCATAATCAGTCGCAGAAACTGGTTTATATTTATCAGGATTTTCTTCAATATTCTTTTTAAGTGTCTTTCTGAAATTAAATACGAGAAGGTTATCTAACCCTACCCCATAACGTAATTTCTTTTCCTTGTCTGTCACAAAAAGGTAATGCACATTTTCAAGCTCATCCCTGCGACGTAAATCTGCAAAATCTTTTATCACAGCATATACATTTTGTTCTAACCCTGCAGTATAAAGCTCAACTTGCATATAGGCACCTGCTTCATCCTCTTCGTACTGCTTAAGTTTAAGAATATCAGCTTGATCTTCTGAGTCAAGTTCATCAAAGACTTCTTTTGCCATCTGACTATCAAGTTCTTCAAGATCCTGAATAAAATCAGTTTGGTCATCTGACTCTAACTCTGCAACTGACTCTGCAATCTCCTGAGTCGTAAAGGACTCTAATACATCTCCAAAATATCTATCTGGTAGTTCCAATGCAATATCAGCAATAAATTCTTTAGGAATAGCCTGTACAGCTTCAAAAAAACTTTTATCATCTAAGTCTTTAAGTAATTTTGCGATTTCAGAAGGGTGTAACTCATCATAAGGATGTGCATTAAGGTATTGCGTCAATTTATCCATAATGATTCCTTTGAAAATTTATAATGATGAAAGCATACTTGATTTAATATCAAATGATATTAAAATGAGAAGTTTAGATTCTTAGCTTCATATCAAAAGATATAAAACTAGTTATCTGAAAGTTTAACTTTAAAGTGTGTCACACTTTTTTGATATCATGCAAGCTGGACAAAATTTTGTAAGTCCTGCTATAAGTGGAATAACCCCTAAGTAAAACCAACTATTACCTGAATACACTGCATAGGCAATAAGTGCCAAACCTAATACTACTCTAAACGGGCTACAAAATGCTCTCATTTTATTAAAATCCATATTATTTCCTTAAATTATTATTTTAATTACTATACACTAAGTTTAATTAAAAAAGGAAAAGATAGTTTGAAAAACACTCCTAATTAATCTAGAAGTGACAAATAGAGGATTTAAACTTGAGGACCAGCTGAAGCAAAGTCAAATTCTCCACTATTACTATCATAACGATGAAAATTTTCTTGGAACATCACTGCAAGTTTTGCTAAATTTGCATCATACTCTTCTTTATTTTCCCATGTCTCTCTTGGATTGAGTACAGCATTGTCTTTGACACCATCAAGTGTTTTAGGAATCTCTAAGTTGAACATTGGAAGTGTATGAAATTCAGCATTATTAATAGAACCATTTAAGATACCATCTATACATGCCCTTGTATCTTTAATACTCATACGTTTCCCCACACCATAAGGACCACCTGTCCATCCAGTATTCACAAGATAAACATTTACACCATATTTATCTATTTTTTCACCAAGAAGTTTAGCATATGCTGTTGGATGTAATGGCAAAAATGCTTCACCAAAACATGCTGAAAATGTAGCTACTGGTTCAGTAATACCACGCTCTGTTCCAGCTACTTTAGCAGTATAACCAGAAAGGAAATAGTACATCGCTTGTTCTTTAGTAAGTTTAGATACTGGAGGCAATACACCAAAAGCATCTGCTGAGAGGAAAATAATATTATTTGGATGACCTGCTTGCAAATCTTCTTTATGATTTTCTATATGTTCAATAGGATAAGAAACACGTGTATTTTCAGTCTTGCTGCCATCTGTATAATCCACATTCCCTTTATCATCTGCAACCACATTTTCTAAAAGTGCATTTTTAACAATCGCACCAAATATTTCTGGTTCAGATTTTTCATCAAGATTGATTACTTTTGCGTAACATCCACCTTCAAAATTAAACACACCATGTTCATCCCAACCATGTTCATCATCACCTATAAGTGCACGTTTAGGGTCTGTTGAAAGTGTGGTTTTACCGGTACCTGAAAGCCCAAAGAAAAGACATACATCATTGTCATCTCCTACATTTGCAGAACAATGCATAGAGAGTTTACCCTCAAGTGGTAACCAGTAGTTCATCATAGAGAAGATACCTTTTTTCATCTCTCCACCATACCAAGTACCACCAATAATAGCGATATTATCTTCTACATTAAATACCACAAAAACATCTGAGTTTAATCCATGTTCTTTATACTTATCATCTACAGTTTTACATGCATTATAAACAGTAAACTCAGGAGAAAATGTCTTTAGTTCTTCTTCTGTAGGCCGGATAAACATATTTTTAACGAAATGCGCTTGCCATGCTATTTCTGTAACAAATCTAACAGAACGTTTAGAAGCATCACTTGCCCCTGCATAAACATCTGTAACATATAGATTAGTACCCGAAAGTTGTGTCAAAGTAAGATCTAAAAGTTCATCATAAATCTTCTTATCTATTTTTGCATTCACATCACCCCAAGCAATATGTTTATTGGAAGGTTCTTGATCAACAAAATACTTATCTTTAGGACTTCGCCCTGTGAAGATACCTGTATCACACATTGCTGTGCCTGATGTAGAGATCTTACACTCTCCATTATTAATTTCGTGCGCTTGCAACTCATCATAACTTAGGTTGTAGTAAAGATCTTTAATATCTCTTAATCCTAGTTTCTCAAGTTCGTTGGGCATTTTAGTACTCATGGTATCCTCTTTTGTACATAGTAATTTCATGCTAAAGCATAATTAAAAAAACAATTTGTTTTCTGAATTATACTTTATTAAAAGTCAAAATATGTCAAATGATAGAGCAAGCAAGCTTACTCTATCCTTTATCTTATTTAAATATTGATAATAAAACACCAGCTGCTACCGCAGAGCCAATAACCCCTGCTACATTTGGGCCCATTGCATGCATAAGTAGAATATTGCCAGGTTTAGCATCTGAACCAACTTTAGAGACAACCCTAGCTGACATCGGAACTGCAGATACACCCGCTGCACCTATGAGTGGGTTGATAGGGTCTTTTGTAAATTTATTCATAAGTTTAGCCATAAGAACACCCACAGCTGTACCAGCAGAAAAAGCAAGAAGACCTATCACCATAATTCCCATTGTCTCTGCTACAAGAAATTTATCAGCAGCTAGCTTAGAACCTACACCTAAGCCTAAGAAAATAGTTACCACATTGATAAGTGAGTTTTGCATCTCATTGGAAAGTCTATCTACCACACCTGACTCTTTGGCGAAGTTACCAAAAGTAAATGCCCCTATAAGTGGTGCAGACTCAGGAAGTATTAATATAGTAAGCATTAAAACAACAATAGGGAAAAAAAGCTTTTCTAACCTATGTACTTTACGTCCTGTCTTCATCACTATTTTACGTTCTTCTTCCGTAGTAAGAAGCTTCATTATAGGTGGTTGAATGACTGGAACCAATGCCATATATGAATACGCAGCAACTGCAATAGCACCCAACATATCAGGTGCTAATCTGTTTGCTATAAATATAGACGTTGGACCATCTGCCCCACCAATGATACTAATCGCAGAAGCATCTTGCAAGGAGAAACCAATAGCTACAGCACCTACAAGTGAACCAAAGATACCAAACTGAGCAGCACCTCCTAGTATGGCAGTTTTAGGATTGGCTAACAATGGTCCAAAGTCAGTCATAGCCCCAACACCCATAAAAATAAGCAGAGGGAAGAACTCATTGGCTATACCCATATTATAGATAATACCGAGCATTCCATGTTCTCCACCCATACCTGCTAGAGGTATATTGGCAAGTAATCCTCCAAAGGCTATAGGAATCAAAAGTAAAGGTTCAAAGTTTTTAGCAATAGCCAAGTAAAAGAGTATAAAAACAATAATAATCATTATGATACGACCAAGAGATGATTCAAACCAATCCATCTCATGTTCATAAGCTGGTCCTTTAGGTTCAGATGTTTTTTCACCATCATTTAGGTCAATAATAGCATTAATCCCTGTTGTCTCCCAAAAACTTGTGAGTAATTGCCCAATACTTTTTGATTCATACTTTTTTTCTACTTCTTCTGTAGGTGAAGCAGGTACTTCACTCCCTGAAGCTTGTATAGTTGATGTCATTGTAGTCAATACAAACAACACTGTAAATAAAAAATGTTTTAGCATAAGCTTTACTCCAT
>JAKIUE010000019.1 GCA_021647715.1 Sulfurovum sp. | reverse complement strand
AGATGAAGAAGAATATCTTTGAGTTGCGCATTGCTAAGGTTGTTTACAAGGTTTGCTCTTTTTTCTTCTTGGCTGAAATCTTCAGTGATCATTATGTATCCTTTTTCTTTTAGTCTAACATAGTTTTATACAAATAAAAAGGATTTTAAGTCACCTTCACTTAAGTGTAGCATGGCTTTTTGTCAGAGAGAGTAAAAACAAAAAACCCGTGCTACACTTAAGTATAGATAGCGCATATAAAGCCTTATTTAATAGAAGAATAGATTAAGAGATGGTAAAATAGTTATGAAGGTATTCCTATTTTTTGTTTTGATGTTAGCTATTACACACAAGGATGACTTGGAAGAAAACTCTTCAAACTTAGCGCAAGAAGTACTATATAGGGGTCATGCAGCAACCTATGAAAATGAGGATGGTCTATTGATAGAGGAATTTCCAGATGGAAGAATATTTCATATTGATGTTGATTTAAAAACAGGCAAGACAATATATTTAAAGTAGCTAAAAGGAGCAGATAGTGCATGACAAGAAAAAGCACCTATATATTATTGATGCACGCTATGTAGGCTATGGGAATGGAAGTCTTATTCAACTTATAAATAGTATTCTCAATAAAGCCAGTAAGATACTAATAATATATAGAAACCCATCATCACTTTAAATCTAAATAAGATACTACTGTGACGTTGTTTATTGAAAATGATAAGTGGATGCCAAAGTATAGAAAAATTTTAATGAAGGTGTGAAATTTCTGTGAAGTGATGTTGCGCTTTTGTAGATATGGTTATTTGTATTTCTTGATTATTTTATATACAGCAGGCGTAGAGCCTGCTTCAATCTCTTAAGGAGTGTCTATTAAGAACACAACGTAAGAATTATATCAAATTTTCTTTCAAAATACTGTATTAGTTTACAACAGCATTTTTAGATAAGTAACCCATTCCTTTTAAACATCTTTTTATGGCAAAGCTCACTTACCTGACGTATGAGCATGTCTGCTGAATCGAGCATATCTGTTTCGTCGGATACAAGGTCATCGTAATAAGAGGTACGAAGTAGAATATCATCTAGTGCTACGGTATATGCTTCTATCTTATCTATAGCATCATTGATAATAGCTATCTTAGGTTTTGCAACTGCTTCTGCTTCATTGCACCGATTTTGAGAAGATGACTCGTTTTTAAAAGTGGCATGAGGATACTTAAATCGTTTTACTTTGTTGTGTCTAATTTGTGATACTTTAGGTAAGTATGTCATCTGCCATACTTCATAAAAATGAAGTTTTGCATCATAGTACTCTTCTAAAATATTTTTTTCATCTTTACCTATGTTCGAACTTATATACTCCTCATCCCAAGGACACCCTTCCTCTTCACAATACTCTTTTAAAGCATACCTCACAGCAGTAGCGACAATTTCTTCCAATACTATCGGTGACATACTAACTCCTTTATTTGTTAAGATATGGGAGTATATTACTATGTAATGACAGCTTGTGTCGTTTTTTGGAAAATAGGTCTATCTAAAGTGAGATGAAAAATATATTCCTAAAGTTTGTTGTGGAAAGATGATGAAGACAGTTTATGTGTTATAAACTGACTTTCTCTTTGAGGTGTTCCCATAACCTCACCATCGCCAAAGTATCTAAATGACAATACGCCAATAGGTCTTTTTTTATCTCTTCCACTTTTGTTTTATCTTTGAGTAGATGTAGGTTGGCGAAGGTATCCATAGCATCAGCACCATTTTGAATACTACCTAGTTTTTTATAATCGAGTTCATCATCATTTGGAAAGAGAGTAGGGAGCACTATTTTGATGGAGTATTTACCTTTAAATTTAGGGTGGTAGTAGTGCTTCTTTTGAAATGGATGTGCAATGTCTACGAAGCGTTCATTAAGAGCCAGTAAATCATCCTTAATTGTAGGTAAAAGTTCTGCTAAGTCTCGTATCTTCCCCTTTTCAAAACCTTGGCTATAGGCAACTATGGATCCTGTTGCTGTGATGTCTTCTAGCATTTGTTTGGCTAGGGACTCTCGTGGGTCAGCATTTTCATCTCCTAAGAACTCTTTATGCTCTAGTGTTCCATCTTCATGAATTATATGTAACGAATACTGAAATGGCATTTGTGCATAAGGTCTTTGCTTATCAAAGCGTGGTATGGCATTTTGAAAAGTCTCAAAGTCAAAGAAGTTGATAGGGTACTCGATAGTATCAAGGAACTCTTTTATTTTTGGTTTGTCTATCTTAATCTCTTGAGATTTGTGATGCTCTATCTGAAGCGTTGCATTTTTACCTAACGCAAAGTCTTTAGGCACGTCATCTATGCTAAATATTCCTTGATAGTAAAGTGTCCACTGTTTTCCTGCAGCATAGGCGATATCAAATACAGAGTTTTCTTTAGGTATGTGTTTCCAACAATGTGATCTAAAGTCACAATCATAGGGGTCACTACAGTGTTTCCCTATATCTATATCTGGTATAGTATTGTTTAGCATTTCTTCCATCTCTAGGAGTTGTGGTGCGACTTCATCTTGATTTGTCATGATAAACTCTGTCACATTTTTTATACTAAAAAGTGAATCAATATCTAATGCACCCTCTCGTGTGTATTCATTGTTAATATGCACTATGTAGGCATGATTTAGTTTTATCGTTTTACTTAGAGCATGCCACTGGATAGATATATCTTCTATGTGTGTAATCTTCACTTGTGTAGAAGCTTTCACTTCATACATGTTATAGCTACCGTCCTTATTACGTACCAATATATCTGCCATAGCAAAGATACCATCTTCTTTAAATGTTGCTTCATATATTACTTTAGTACCATCAGATATAAGCTCTTTTGTTTTACGAATCATTCCATCGAAATTATTGCTATCAAACTCTATCTCTTCACCATTAGGAAAAAGGTCTTTCGCTAAATCTCCGACTTTGTGTCCTGTCTCAAAAAGAGATTCTTGAGAGTGGTTTGGTTGTTCTCTTAGCTCAGGGTTATTTTTATAAAGCCAAAGGGACTTGTGGCATTGTAAGCCTCTTACATATTGAGATTTAGAGATGGACATGTGGAACTCCTGTTTTAAATTTTTTTAACTCTTTGATTCTCTGTACAGTCATAAGTAAATAGAAACAAATATGTGAGCTCTACTTCATTGTTATTTTCTATGCACTGCGTATACTTCTCACTATTGTTTCTATGGAGGAAAATACTACACAGACATAGTATAAATAAAGTTTTATTCATGATAGTGCTTAATATTAGAATACAAAGTTAAACTTTTACAATTCATATTTTGTCTATATTAGAGAAGGTATTTCACTTATACCAAGTAAACGTAAAGTTTTTTCTGATAAAAATTTGAAATTTTCATATATCCACTCTGAGAGTTCCTTTCCTTCAACAATAGTAATATATTTATCTTTTGCCTCTTTTTTTAACTCCTCACTAACAGTTGCTGTTGTAATTAATACTTTTTTATAAAAATATTTATCATCATCTTCATCATCTTTACATGCAATCAATTGATCAAGCCCAGTTCTCTTTGTAATTCCTCTATGATGTTTAGCTTGAATTAAATATTTTTCACCTTTAGATGAAAATTCACCTTCCTTTGTAGCCATAATATCGACATCTTCTCCTGCAGGTCTACCATTTTTTGGAGGTATAGATGCTTCATACCCTTTATTTCTAAAGATTTCTAGAATAAGATTTTCAAGACCTATCCCACCAGCAGCTAGTCCCAAGTCTTTTTCAGTTTTTAATCTTTCTTCTAATTTTATTAGAAAGTCACCTTTTGCATCCTCTTCTCTTTTTTGTATATCACTATCCCATGTATAAAGTTCATTATTTTTTAATTTCTCTACAATCTTTATTATTTCATCTCTAAAGCTTTCTAAATCAGTAATACTCATTCGAACTTTTAGTCTTCGCTCAAGGTTTGTGGCAAGTTCAGTCCTTGATACATATAAAACTTTTTTATTTTCATCTTTGAAAAAATCTACTTTAACCCTATTAGCACTGAATGGAATATTATCAATAACATGCTCTTTTATACCTACAACTTCACCAATTGCAATTGCCCCACTAACTGGTACTATGACGATATCACCTTTTTTTAATCCAAAAAATCGTGCTATCTGTTTTTTCTTTCTTCCTATATTTATATTGATAAATCCTTCAGACAATAACTCTTCTAGTGTCGTATAGTCTTTAAATATTACATTCTCCCAACCGTATCCTACATATTCCTTTTCAATCAATTCTCTTGAACTTCTTACTAGTGTGAGTTTGTTATCATTCATATATTTTCCTTAATTTATAATTTTTTATATATCTTTAAATAACAATATCAAAATATTGTCAACTTATTGTCAAAATACCTGAAGTTAAATTCAACGTATCATCTACAAAACCCAAGAATATTTGTATCATTCGCACCTTTAACGGCTATCTCATCTTCTAGCCTTAGTATGAAGTCTTTCACCTCTAAGATAGGTCTAAATCTATGTTGACGTGTTACTGCTGCAAAATCACCAGGTGTTAGGTATTTGAGGTTATGTATAGTACTTTTGAATGTAGCTGATGGTTTTGCTAGGTTCAACTCTTTACAGTAAGAGTGAAACATACGCCATGATTGTTCTTTATCTAGGTACTTAAATTCCAATTTCATGTCAAACCTTCTAATGCTTGCTTTGTCAAGATTGTCCATTAAGTTAGTCGTGGCTATAAATATACCTTCAAAGTTTTCCATCTGTACCAACATTTCATTGACTTGTGTGACTTCCCAACTTCGTTTTGCCTGTGTCCTGTCTGCTAAAAAACTATCTACTTCATCGAAGACAAGTACAGCTTTTTCTTTATCTGCTTCTTCAAAAGCACGCGCTATGTTTTTTTCTGTACCGCCCACCCACATACTTATGAGATCTGAGCCTTTTTTGAGTAGCAAAGGTTTATTGAGTGTCTCAGCAATATACCTACCAAAAGCACTCTTGCCTGTACCTGGTACACCATATAAGCACAAACGGGCATTGGGATATTTTCTTATCCCTTTTGTTAGTGCTTCTAAATCTGTAGTAGTATTGATAAACTTAGGGTCATACACAGAAGGTAGAGATAGTGTACGTTTGTTTTTTACTTCACGATAACCTTGAGCTTTTAAAGTATTGTTTACCACATGTGTAAAAGCTTTCACTGTTTCTTTCGTTTCAATACTGCTTACAACTTTCGTAGCCCGTGTAATAAGAGCAGGTGCTATATTTTCATGTTCAGCCAAAATGTCTATGCCTTGCTCATCAAGTAAGTTATGAGAATACTGTTTTATAATCTCTGCTCTTTTTGTCTTATGTGGTATAGGTATTTCTATAGCCATATCAAACCTTCTGAGCACTGCATTGTCTATACTGCGTATATTGTTACTTATCCAGATGGTTGGTATGGTATTGTTCTCTAATATACGGTTGATCCATGCCTTGTTTTCTTGTCGTTGAGGAGCAAAAGGGTTGTTACTACTTTCAAAAATATCTTCTGCTTCATCATACATGAGTAGAATATTTTTATTGGAAAGAAGTGACTGTGCTGTTTTGTATGCCATGAGTCTTTTCTTGCCATCTATGGCGTCTTCATTCTCATCGGCATAGCTTATCTCAAACAGATCATTATTAAGGGCTTTTGCGATGACTTTTGTAAGTTCCGTTTTTCCTGTACCCGGCAATCCATAAAAAAGTATGTTTATACCACTTTCACCTGTTTTATAGGCATGTCTAAGGTAGGGTACAACGATATCAATGTCTTTTGAGATATGCGTGTAGTCTTTGAGTGCCAGCTCACTTGATTTACACGGTCTTACCGCATATTTAATCATGGCAGATATATCTTCATCAAGGTTAAGCATATTGTCTGCAAACTCTGGGCTAAGTATATCTATCTTAGTACCTAAAGATTGTGTATTTTTTCTATATATAGTGACCAGTGCAGACTTACTCAATTTAGAATTAGATTTAAAAGCATGATTGATATGTTCTAACGGTATATCTAAAATCATACCTAACATTTTTTTTGCCTGAGAAGTGTTAAGAGAATTTCTCAAAAGGAAAGCAGTATTACATAAAATATCATATTGGTTTAAGAGAATTGTAAATTCCAATATTTGTTCCTCATAGGTGTTAAGTTGCATAAGTTTTGAAACCTGTTGTATATTCTTAGAGAGTATTTTAGAGCTTGTAAATTTCTTTTTCTTTTCAATCTTAAGGTAGTTTTGTTTGAGAATATTGAGAGGTTCACTTCTCTTGTACTCATCACAATCTAAATCCACATATTGTCCGATATCCAAAAAATAGGCTATATCATCATCTAGGATGTAACCCTCTTTATCTATGAACGATTTACTAGCACCGAGTTTAATGATGATTCGTAGCATCCATAAAGATATCTTATCTAGTAACTCTTTTTCTACAATTTGTTCTTTCTCATATAGTGCGACTGTATTCTTTTTTTTTCTGTGTATCATAGGGGTACTTCCTTTGTTGTGCTTTATTCGTTAAAGAAGTATATAGTACGATATGGACATTAATTGTCTATATTTAAAACTATTGTGTTAAGATTAATCAGCAAAGGATTTCATCATGCCACAACTCTATCAGCATCAAAGACATAACATCATCTTAGAACGCTTACGAAATGGAGAAACACTCTCCATTACAGCGTTAGCCAAAGAGTGGAATACCACAACAAAAACAGTACAAAGAGATTTTGATAAGCTTATGGAGGGAAACTATGGTATTACAAGAGCAGAAGACGGTAAACAGTTTACCATACAGGAAGAAAAGCTTATTACAAAAGATGCCAATACCGCCATTCAAATACTCGATAGTCTCTCCTCTGATATAGGAGGAGAGTTCTATACAAAAGCACAATCTGCACTTCATAAACTACAAAAGTATATGGCATCTCCATTTTATACACGAATAGATGTAGAAAACATCTCTAACAAATTAGAAATACTCGAAGACCTAGAGTATGCAATAGCAAAACAAAAAACACTCACTTTTAAATATAAAAAGTGGTATGCACCTGATAATATCAAAACCTATGAAAATGTAAAGCCTTATAAAATTATCATCTTTGATGGGTTTTGGTATCTGCTTAGTAAATATAAGGACATTTACATAAAATTTTACCTCAAAGAGATACGTGATATAGAGATAAATGATGAAACATTTGTGCATGAGGAAAAAGTATTAGATAGGATGAATAAAGCTCTAAATATATGGTTTCAGCCAAGTGTTGAACCTTTTGATGTCATACTACTACTGGACAGTGATGCCATAGTCTACTTTGAACGTAAACCCATTAAAGGGCAATACTTAAAAAAGAACAGTGATGGAACAGCAGAACTTACATTAAGTATTACGCATAAACGTGAGATTTACTCTATCGTAAAGAAGTGGCTACCTCAAATTAAGATCATTGAGCCTTATGTATTACAAGAGGAGTTTGAAGAGATGATGAGAGGGTACCTAGCTAAATAAGTAAGATAGGTATTTGGGATTATTTAAGTTTCACTTATACGTAGAGTTGTAAACTACAATTTAAGATAAAGCCAATTTTGTTTTGGTAAATTTATAAAACCCATATCTTTGTACACGTTTTGTAATTTGTCATTATCAGGCAATAACACCAAATATCTGAGCCCTGCCAACTTTTGTATCTCTTGGGCAATTTCAATAGCAAAATCAACTAGATAGTCTGATGTTTTAAGGTTATCCAAAATCTCTAAGGGTTTACCTCGAAAGGCATGATTGACAAAAATATAGTCAATTTGGAGTGATGGAAAGTCGCCAATAGAGCTCACAGAGAGGGCAATGAAACCCAAGATATTATTATCAAGCTTTAGCAAATAAAGAACGGTGCTTGTCTTTTGTACCCTTTTGCAAATATCTTCAATAAAGCTTTTCTCTCTTTGGGATTGTTTCAAGTTAGAACTTAATTTTACTGATGACACTATATCAATACCTAAACGATGAGATACATTTGTAGAAGTATATTTCTTAAGTTCTAGCAAAGAAAGACTTATACAACGTTGTATTTACGAGACGTCGCTCTTTTAATATGCTTATGATTTACAGGAGCATCTTCAAGCATTTTTTTTTCTTTTGCAGTTAATTTTTTAGGTGGTGCTACATATACCACTTTATTGTCTTTCATTGCTAATGCCATGATAACTCCTTTCTATCCTGATTATAATTACACTATTTTAGCATAACTTCATTAACAAAAAATGAAGTATACATAAGTAGAAAACTCGACGTAATGAAAAATATGTGAGGCTAAATTATAGTTTTTTGTTATAATTAACCAGATAATCATCAATCAATTTAGATTTTAAACTATTTGTAATTCCTTGGTGTATTTTAGTAAGTTTTTTAAGCTGCGAGAATACACCACCATCCAGTGAATTTGTAGTATTTGGTATTCGAAGTTCTGGGTAGTTTTTGTAAGTGAAAAGATATGGTAGATTTCTCCTCAAACTTTTATATGCAGCCATTAATTTTCTATGAGTAAAATATTCTTTCCCTGTTGTTGGATTAACACTTTTTTCATTTATGAATACTTCATGTTTTTCATACCAATTATTAAGTGCGTTGATAAACCTAGTCTCGGTTGTTGATGTCAGTCTCGATACAATTTTCTTTAAGTCTTTGGAAGCTTCAAGTTTTGGATGTCGTGTAATATATCTTTGTACAATCATCTTTTGGTGGAAGTGACACATTTGTACAGGCAACTCATCAAAAGTAGCGAATAGCGGTTGCGTAGCAAACTTTCCTGTAAACGCCTTAAATAAGCCTCTCTTTCCATCTATAACTATACCTTTGATACTAAAACCTTTATGTTCAAGTTCATTTTTGAGATACGTATAGTCTTTTATGGTTTCAGATTCTATGTATTTCCATATGAGTATATTTCCACTCCATATATCTTTAAATACAAGTACACCAAATTTATCTCTACGTTTACCAAAGAATGTAGCATCAGCTACAACAAGAACTTCTCTTGGATGATAGGTATTTAACTTTGGCTCGTACTTAAATAGGTGCTTTCTAATCCATGGAATACTTCGATGATATTCATCAGATAATTGCCTAAGGGTTTGTTTGTGGTAGAAATATTTATTGAAGATAACTTGTTCTAACTTCTTGGGTCTTCTTTGAGAGGAAAACTGTACCCCACACGCTAGACATTTATAGCGTTGAATCTCTCTAAATTTACCATTCTTCTTTGCCTCTAAACTAAAGCAGTTTGGACACTTTTTTTAACTTCTTTACAGCCATTTGTAGATAAACCCTCTTTTATGCCTACTATACCGTACTTTGATTAGGTTTTCAGCCTCACGTTTTTTTCATTACATCACTTTTATAAATAATACTAAATTGACAAGATATGTCTATTGTATTTGCTATTCTTCTTCAAATATTAAAGAGAAGTACAAGATTTTGAAAAATGTATTTCTCAAAAATAATAAAGCACTTGTAATACGAAGGAATAATATGAAAATGTATCAAATAGTAGAATGGTTTCAAATCAACTATCCAGAGTTGCATAATGATTTACTGCAATGTAATCACAATTTTGACGAGACAGATTTGAACCCGTATCATCTTGAGTCTGACTGTTGGTCACACACAATGCTTGTATGTAAAATAGCTGAATTGTATAACTATGACAAAGTTGTACAAATTGCAGCGTTACTACATGATATAAGTAAGCCGAATTCTAGAAAAATAAATCCTATAAATAATCATGTGCAATTTTTTGGTCATGAGGAATTGTCGGCATTAATGTCAGAAGATGTACTATGTCTAATGGTGCAAGAAAATATTATAAGCAAAGAGGAACAAATTGAAATCAGGGAGCTTGTCTTGATGCATGGTTTTTTTCACCAAGACCTTAATGAAAAGGAACTTTCAAAACATTTTATGCATAGAAAGTCCTTCTATGTATACTTGGTCCAACTTTCTAGATGCGATTCTTTAGGAAGATTTTGTCCAGACAATAGGTTTAGTGATGAAAGGTACGATAAGCTTATGTCGTATGCGAATGAATATAGATAAATATGATTTTACTAGGGACAAGTTACACCTAATGATTTAGTAAAAATATAAACCTATATACTGTCTATATCGGTGTAATGACTTTAGGAGTAGTTCCCCCATACCCTCGGGTTGTTTATTTAACTTGAAAGTCACAATATGTAGACACTATTTGTCTTTTAGAATTGATACACTACACTCAAGAAACACAGACATATAACATTTTTAAAGGAACAATATGGACACTGTAAAACATAATACACTTACCAATCACCAGCAAGGTATTTTTGATGCTATTATTGGAGTGATAGATGCTAATTCTAGGTCTATTTTAAAAACTACATGTATCGAAGACTATCTTTTGTCCTTAACTGGGGTGTAGGAACTGGTAAGACGTACTTAACTGTTGAGATAGCCTAAGTATCTGTTAGCGAAGGATTCGAGAGACTATGAATTTGTTGTTACTGCTCCTACACATAAGGCTGTTTCTGTGTTGTCTAGTATGTTTAGCGAAAACAATATAATCAGTTAGCTGTAAACCTATTCACTCTTTTTTGGGCATTAAACCTTTTCTAGACTATAAGACGGGAGAAGAGAAGTTTACAGTAGACAAAACTAAAAAAAATAAAGAATCGACTGCCATACTTATGGTAGATGAAAGTTCTATGGTTGGGATAGATCTTTACGAATATATATTGGAGGCTATCGAGGAAGGTCGGGTAGGAATGGTTTTGTTCATAAGTGATGAGCACCAACTCCTTCCTGTAGGTTGTATTTCAAATAAAATTTATACATTGCCATTAAAATATGAGTTGACTGACATAGTAAGACAGGCAAAAAAGAGTGGCATCAAACAGATTGCTTCAGCATTGAGAAGATGTATAAAAACAAAAAAATACATGGATATACATAAGCTTTTGGCAGAGTATAAGGATAGCTTTAGTGACATTGAATACTTCTATAATACAGATATGTTTCTGGGCAATTTTCATGCAAATACTTACTGGTACGAAGATGATAAAATCTTGGCAACGCATGTCAATAAAAATGTGCATGCTATAAATAAAATTATACGAAAACAGTATTGGCATGAGCTAGGCAAGAGTAATATCCCCTTTTTGCTTTCAGGAGATACATTACGATTTAATCAAGCTATAGTGTTAGAGATGTAACTATGTATCACAATGGACAGACTATCAAGCTTGACAAAGCAGAGATCCACCGTCATGAGACTTTGTGCATAGACTATTGGGAATGCAAAGCAGTAGATGCAGCTGAACAACAAATTTTTAGGGTAGTAGACCCAGACAGTATGAAAAACTTTAATAATTTTCTTCAGAAGATTATAAAAAAAGCAAAACAGGCAAAGTACCCTAAAAATAAGGAATTATGGAAGGCATATTATTCAGCACGTGACATGTTTGCAGATATGCAGTACAGCTATGCTTCCACCATACATAAATTACAAGGAAGTACGTATGAGACTGTGTATATAGACCTCTTTTCCTTTCTAAATAATGAACATATGTCAGAAGATGATAAAGACAGACTTGTCTATGTTGCCATCACTAGGGCGAGTAAAAGTGTAAAGCTGTTTGTTTCTTTCGATAGGAACGAGAACGCACAAAGTGACGCTTTTGACAACCTCAATACTATAAAGAGACTTGATCAAGAAGATATGTTTTTAAAACAGGTACTTTCTTGATGATGATGAAATTACGCCTCAACTATTGCAAGACCTCTATATTTTTCTATGAATTTTTAGGTTCTTAGTCTACAATATATCAAGTTTATTTTAAGGGAACGGTATGATTCGATGGTATAAGATAGATGTGATGGTGGAAAGCCATGGTAAGCCACCATTTTTTATGGGATCTATGCTACGTGGTGCTTTAGGATTTTCACTTAAAAGAACAGTGTGTATAAATCCCACTTATCAATGTGAAGGCTGCTTTGCTGAAAAAGAGTGTATCTATTATCAGTTTTATGAGGAAAAAAATGTTTTTCATAAATTTAGACTGGGAATAGAGCTCCAGCAGAAATCTTTTGATTACTCTTTGTATCTTTTTGAAGAAGACAAAGAAGTGTTATCTGATATACTGATTGCTATCCAAAAGGCAGCAGAAGAGGAAGGATATGGCAAAGAACGAAAAAAAATGAAGATTCGACAAATGTCAGTAACCAACAATATAGTGTATGACAGTTCTGGCTTCAAATCTTTGGACGCACTAGTGCCAAATACTTTAAATATTGACACCTTTTGTCCAAATGTTGTGCTAGAATTCAACATGCCATTAAGAATAAAAGAAAACAATTCATTAGCGATGAAGAGTATAGCACTGCACACGCTGGTCAATAATATACACCATCGTCTGTCTCAGCTAAATGGCGAAGCACCATCACGTCTCAACTATAGAGTAGAAGGTGAAATTGTGTTATCACATTTAAACTTTGTAGAAATGAAACGTTATTCTAATAGACAAGATAAAGGTATGAATATGGGTGGATTAAAAGGTATATTGAGTATAGAAGGTTTAGATGAAAAGAGTTATGTATATTTAAAAATAGGTGAGATCATAGGTGTTGGCAAACAGACGGTCTTTGGGTTAGGTTCATACACAATTAAGGAGCAAAAATAATGTATTTATATGGTGCGAGTGTACAAGGTATACAAGATTTTATTTTCAAGACAAATAAACTGCAGGAGATTGTAGGGGCAAGTGAGATTGTTAAAAACATAGCCGCACTTTTTAGCAATGATTATAGTCCTGAAGAGATACTTTTAAATGCAGCAGGAAACATAAAGGCTGTGTTTAGCGAGGCAGAATGTCAAAAAGTGGTTAAAGCCTTTCCTCAGAGTGTGATGCTTTCTGCGTATGGTATTACCATTTCACAGGCGGTGGTTAAGATTGAAGGAGTATCTGCAAGCCAAGAAGATATAAATAAACTTGAACAACGTTTAAAAGTACAAAGAAATAAGGTTTCAGCCCCCTTAGATTTGAGTTTAAATATCATGGAGTTAAACCCTAGTACAGCTAAACCTGTTGTTGCCTATAAGAGTATACAGAATAAACCAACCGCTGTGGACATGGCTACAAAACAAAAAATAGAAGCAAATGATGTATTTTTCTCGGAAAATGCACATTTAAAAGAGTTTAGAAACCTTTCAGAGATTTCTAATGGTAAAAACAAAATTGCAGTGATTCATGCCGATGGTAATGGCTTAGGTATGTTAATCCCACAGTTGCTTAAGCAAGGTAAAAAATTAAGTGAATTTTCTAAAGCACTAGACAGTGCAACAAAAAATGCATTTGAAAGAGCTAAGACAGATGAGATGAGTATACGGGATGTCATTTTAGGTGGTGACGACATGGTGGTTATCTGTAATGCCAATGATGCGCTTGAATTTACTAAAAATTTCTTAGTAAATTTTGAAAAAGAAACGCAAAAGCAATTGGGTTCTAAACTCACTGCTTGTGCAGGCATTGCATACACAAATGAGAAATACCCCTTCTATTATGCTGTCTCTTTGGCAGAGTCACTTTGTGATGAGAGCAAGAAACATGCTAAGCAAATAAATCAAGATTTGGCACCTTCTTGTCTGATGTTCCATAACATACAAAGTGCAAGTTTTGAAGATTGGGGCAAGTTTATAGAGAATGAATTGACGATACAGACAGAACTTGGAGAAATCCGTTGTGATTTTGGACCATACTACATTGAGCAAACAGGTCAACCACTTCTTTCTGATTTTATCAATACCCTTGAAGCTTACCGTTGTGATGGAAGCCCCATTTCTAGACTCAGAGCGTGGATTAGTGAACTCTATAACAGTAGAGAATACGCAGATAGAATGTTGGAACGTATTAATGATATGGTAAGCGAAAGTAACAATTGGAATGCCTGTATTATGCAAAAAAATCTTAATCGTTTTGACAAAGAACTTTCAAATGAAAAATTAATTATTAAAAAAGATGGTATCGATAAGACACCTATTTATGATGTATTACAAATATTGTCTGCAACGGAGGCAAAATAATGACTTTAAAATATGAGATTAATTTTTTAGATTACTGGCATGTAGGTTCAGGATTAAGTGCAGGTGCTAAACTTGATGCATTAGTGCTAAAAGATAATAATAAACTTCCTTTTGTGGGCGGTAAAACCATAAAAGGTTTAGTAAGAGAGATGGTTGAATTGCTTGATGATGATGCTTTAGTTGATGTTTGTTTTGGTACAGAAGGTGTAAGTATGGGAAGTGTGTATTTTTCAAATGCAACTTTGTCAAACGCTGCAAGTGAACAGATTATTGCACATGCATTGCAGGGAAACTTATATGATGAAATTGCATCTACGGCTATTAATGCGCAAGGCATGGCAGTCAAAGGTTCGCTAAGAGAGATAGAGGTAACCGTACCTGTAACGTTAATAGGTACAGTAGAAGATGTCTCAGAAGAACAGAGTAAGAATATAACACAGGCACTCATGATGATAAAAAGAATTGGGCTTAACCGTAACCGAGGTTTAGGCAGATGTCAAATAACTGTGGAGGTAGCATAATGAATGAATTGGTATTTCAAGTAGAATTTTTAAGTGATATTGTACTTCCGGCAACATCTAATACAGAGGGGAATATAGAACAGTTAGATTTTATACCTGGTTCTAATTTCCTAGGCATGGCAGCAAGAGAATATGCAACATTTACAGACAGTTTTTCAGTTTTTCACTCAGGAGCAGTACGTTTTGGGGATGCAAGCCTTGTTGAGGGGAGCAAGATAACCTATAAAATGCCACTTTCTTTCTTTCATGAAAAATTAGATGATACTCTAATCTTTAACCATCATTTAATTGAAGATTTTAGTAGATTTAAACAATTGAAACAGAAAAGAAAAGGCTATATCACTAAAGATTTTAAAGCATTTTCTGTAAAACATAATTACACACAAAAATCTGCATATGACAAAGGAAACAGAAGAAGCAAAGAAGGCTCTATGTTTGGTTACCAATCCATACCAGCAGGGACACTTTGGCAGTTTTCAATCAGATACGATACTCATATTGAAAATGCAGATATTGAAAAAATTCAAAAGTCACTTCTGGGAAAAAGGAGACTAGGAAAGTCAAAATCAGCCCAATACGGCAGTGTGCAGATAACGTCTATTCAAAAAGCTGAGGAAGTAGAGTGTAGCAAAGCAAGTGGTGAGACAGTGATGTTGTATGCAAAGAGTAGGTTGGCGCTTGTCGATGAAGGAGGTATGGCAACGTACAACCTTATCTATTTGACTGAAGGATTAAAGGATGAAAATATTGTCTGGGAGAAATCTCAAATTAAAACATCTACATTTACCCCGTACAATGGTGCAATGCAGACAAAAAGTTATGAGAGAGTTGTTATAAATGCTGGTTCGGTTATTGTGTTGAAAAATGTTTCTTCAGCACAGTTAAAAAACATTGAAAAGGGGGTAGGTGCTTATTTGAGTGAAGGTTTTGGAGAACTTTTGATCAACCCTGCATTTTTAAGTAAAGAAGGTGGTTTTTCTTTATTCAGTGAGCAGAATAATCCAGTAGATAACAAAGTAAAAATTGATGATGCAATGGTTCAATTTTTAGCAAACAGAAAATTGGCTAAAAAAGAAGATATCACTTTGGCGAGTAAAGCCAGTGATTTTATTGCGCAGCATAGGTCACTATATAAAAATATCTCTAATGCGCAATGGGGGAACATCAGATCTATATGTACCAGCCCTGGCGAATCGTTTAGGGAAGATATTAGAGACTACATAGAGAGTGGTAAGGTGACATGGAGTAATCAACAGATAGAAACACTCCTAGAAGAAGATAAAAGTAAAATGTTTATAAAAATGATATCGATGCAGATGCCAAAAGCAAAGAAGGAGAATTAATATGAAAACAAAATATATAGCCCATATCACGTTGGAAGCAGAGACTCCTTTAAAAGTTGGGTCTGCTGCGAGTGATTTTGTACTTGACAGCCCAATACAGAGAGACTGGAATGCGTTGCCTATGATTCTTGGGACTTCTATTGCTGGTGTACTTAGAAAAGATTTTGAAGGCGATGCCAATGATGTATTTGGTTCTGATACGGGATCTAAAGTTATTTTCTCAAATGCATTACTTGTAGATGAAAATAACAGAGTACATGAGGAGTTACTTTTAAACAAAAGTGCATTTTTGAACCTCTTTGATGTACTACCAGTAAGGGAACATACGGCTATCACAGAAAAAGGTGTAGCCAAAGAGCATAGTAAGTTTGACGAAGAAGTTGTCTACAAAGGGACACGTTTTAGGTTTTCCATAGAGATGATGGAAGATGAAAATGCTTTCAATAAGCTACTTTCTATGCTACAAAGTCCCTCTTTTAGGCTAGGTGGGGGGAGTACAAAAGGTTTTGGTAAATTTAAAATCATCAGTATAGCAAATACTAAAATCAGCACCAATACAGAATGGATAGACTACTCATCATCACTAAATAGTTTAAGTTCAAAAGATATGCAGACGGGTAAAGAAAAAGCATACGGACACAGTACCTATAGTCTAAACATTCAACCTGATGACTTTTTTATGTTTGGCTCAGGTTTTGGAGATGATGATGCAGATCAGATTCCTGTGGTTGAAAAGGTGATTGATTATGATAAAAAATGCTTAAGTGAAAATTATCTGCTTATGCCAGCTAGTTCACTTAAAGGTGCCATAGCACATAGAACGGCATATCACTATAACTTACAAAACAATCTTTTTGTAGGGAATGAAGAAGCAAAACTTGTAGTTCATGAACTCTTTGGTGAGGCTAAAAACTCTAAACAAGACATAGAAGGAAGCAAAGGAAAAGTACTCTTTAGTGATGCGTATAAGCGTGATAACAATGAAACAAAAGTATTTGACCATGTAGCGATTGACCGTTTTACGGGGGGAGGCCTTGATGGGGCACTGTTTCAGGAAAAGACAACAGCACAAAAGGATGTGTGGGAAATAGAAATACTGCTTGAAAATGGAGTAGATGATGTCTATGTTAAAGCTTTAGAAGCAACATTGGACGATATTTGTAATGGGATGTTACCTTTGGGTGGAGCTACCACAAAAGGGCATGGTATATTTAATGGAACATGGAGTAAATCATGAGAAAAAGTAGAACAGAAATACTAGCGTATATTAACGACTTGGATGGTTATGAGGGGTATGTACAGTTTTCTCATCGTCCTATTGACATAAAAAAAGATGTCTTTGTAGGCAGAAACCCACAGGTAGAAGATGAGGTTGGGTTCGTATATGAAGCACATTTCGCAAACGGGAAAGAGTCTATAGGTATTAAGCAAGTTAATGACACTTGGCTTGTCTCTTCGACAGATATTGAAAATGTTCCGACTGAAACATTTGTGGCCATCGCAGACTTAAAAGTTAATATGGCGCAGATATGGATTGCGGAGTCAGATACGTTGTGTGAAGATATGGAAGTTTTAAAACTTAAAAAAGTTGTTTTTTCAGGATTTGCAGGAGGTGAAAAATGATAACAGCACCATTTAATTTTGTACCCTTGAGTGAAAAAGTATTTTTCCCAGATTGGGCAGAAGAAGTAAGCCACGATGTACCTTTTGAAGATGCACAGAGTGGGGTTATAGACATTACTATGACAGCCAAGAGCCCTATATTTGTAAGAGACCATAATGATGCAGAGGGCTTTTGTCACCATAATGGAACCCATTACATCCCAGGATCTTCCGTAAAAGGAATGATACGTAATGTTTTAGAAATTATGAGTTTTTCTAAAATGAATCAAATTAATGATGATACGTATGCAGTGAGAGATTTATCGGATGCTAAAAATTTCTACATGAAAGAGATGAAAAAAGATACTTTTTGTGGTTGGTTGAGAAAAGAAGGCAAGGATTTCATTGTAGAAGATTGTGGTAAACCAGGAAGAATTAAACATGAAGAGCTTGATAAGATTTTTAACATGGATTTTTCATCTAAGTTTAAAAAAGGAAAGTTTGGAAATAAGGCAGATGATAAAACGGCTTTAAAGAAATATGAATTAATTGACAGTGATACGTATACTTTCCCTTTGACGCATACAACCACATCAAATGTGGGAGATAAAAGGTATGCTCATGAGACATCTTCTTCCCTTACAGGTACAATTGTGCTTACGGGACAACCAAGTGGGAGAGATGAAGAGAGAAAAATACCAAGTGGTAAAGTGTATGAATTTGTCTTTTTTGAGAGTAAGAGTGAGAGTAAGAGTGAGATTAAAGTAAAAGAAAAAGTGATGGAAAAATTTCTTTTTGCTTATTTTGACGGACGAACTACTGAACCAAAAGAGTCTCCAGATTGGACCTATTGGAAAGAGAAGCTAGAGCAAGGTGAAAAAGTACCTGTCTTTTTTCAAAAAAATAGTAAAGATATAGCACACTTTGGGCTTTCATACCTCTATAAACTTCCTTATACGTATTCTGTTAAAGATGGATTACCTCCTGCACATTCAGACAGCAGAAGGGATATGGCAGAAACGATGTTTGGTTATGTTGGGGAAGAAGCACTAAAAGGACGTGTGCAGTTTTCTCACTTTAAAGCGACAGAAAAAGTTCAAGAGTTGCAAGAAAGAAAAGAAATTCTTGGAACACCACGTGCCTCGTATTACCCAATGTATGTAAGACAAAACAGTACGGACTTTAAAACATTTATGAATACTGATTTTGCTATATCTGGATGGAAACGTTACCCTATACATAGTGGTTCTAAAACAAGTAAAACAGAAGAGACAGGCAATGAAAATGTGGGTACTAGCTTTAGACCATTAAAAGAGGGTGTTGTTTTTCAAGGTAAGTTGCGTTACCACAATTTAAAAAAAGCAGAACTGGGTGCTTTACTTTCTGCATTGACGTTCCACAATACCGAAGGTTGTTTTCATAACATTGGTTTAGCCAAAGCTTTAGGCTATGGGAAAATAGCACTCACACTCAATGGCGTGGATGCGCTGGAAAATCAATTGAAAGCTTTTGAAGTAGAAGTGAGTGAACAAGTAGAAGGCTGGAATGAAAGTGAACAAATAAAAGAACTTCTCAGTATGGCGACAGAACAAGATAACACGGGTAGTTCTACGTTAAAGTATATGAAATTGGAACAGTTTGCCAATAACAAAAAGAGAGACCAGGCTGATTACCTAAGAGTGTACACAGAATTGGAAAATATAAAGACTGTGTCTCTGCAAAGCCTTATTAGTGAAGATAATCTTACAGAGTTACGTGCTAAACAGGAAAAAAGAAAAGAAAACGAGAAGTTGCTTCAGGAAAAAAGAAAAAAAGACGAAGCGCATAATAAAAAGTGGGACGTTGTTTATGAGTCAACCAATATTGCTACTATTGAAGCCTTTGTAGTGGAGTATCCAGACTCGCCTTACTTGAAAACTGCCAATGAAATGTTAGCAGCACTCAAACAATCTGCAGAAGATGACGTTAAAGCAGAGGAGGAAGAAGCAGAAGCAAAGAAATGGAAATCTGTTTTAAGTGTTGAAGATAGGTACAAGAAAAAAGCACTTGAAGATTTTATAGCTAATTATCCGTATTCGGGACGGCTAGCAGAAGCCCAACAGTTACTGAAAGCTTTTGGTGAAACAACGACAAACTCTACCCAAAGCATTGATGCACTTGCTTCTGAAAAAGATGCAAAACGTTTTAAATCTATTTTAGAAAAAATTGAGATAACTGAGTCAAATAAAAAAGATATTCAAAAATATGCACTCGAACTTTACCCTAATTTGAAGAAAAACAAACAGAAAAATTTCTTTAAAGAGTTACAGTTAAAGAGATATATAGGCGAAACGATGGAAAATGAATTAAAACAGGAACTTGGACTATAAAATATATATTTGACACTATTTGTCCATAAATAATCCTATACTGCTTCTCCAAACATGAGGAGCAGTTATGGAAGCACTATCTACTTGCATCTACGTAAAAAATAATGAAATACATTTAACGTACACATCTCTAAAGGTGCAGTCATGAGTAGTGTTGTTTCTCCATTGCATCGTACTGATGATGAGGCTTTGTGGAGTTATGTGTCAAACCTGACAGAAGAACTTCGTGACTTAAAAGCACAATTAGACAAGAGCATTACTACTGCACATAAACACGATAAATACCTAAGTGAAGCGTACTTTGAGTTTGTCACCAAACTTCGTGAAAAAATGAGAGCCAATGTTGAGAAGAACTACTACCCAAAAATTCGCATTGACGGGCTGGAGCTTGGTATAGATTTTAAGGGGCTTCTGTATGACCGAAAAACAAACAGAAATTTACCCAGAGCATTGGCTTTTGATGTATATCACCGACTGTATGACCAGCATCTGATCAAACCGCATTTTAAGTAAGGCGAGGAGTATGTAATGAAACATTATCTTATAGCGTATGATGTGGTGGAGAGCAAACGAAGAGTAAAAGTTGCAAAACTTGTGTACGGGTATGCTTTGGGTGGGCAAAAAAGTGCTTTAGAAGTGCCTGTCTCTTTTTCTGAAGTAAAAGCCATAGCTTTAGAACTTGAAGAAAAAATTGATGCTGATACAGACAAAGTAAACATCATTGGGGTAGGCGAAGAAGCTATACTTTTGGGTATGGCAACACAACTGGAATACGACGAAGGGATGATAATCTTATGAAAATAGTCATTGTAGATAAAGCAGAAGTCGAGTTGGATGCAAGAGTCAGTCAACTTTATGTGGATGGCAAGGCAGTACCTTTGCGTCTTGTGGAGATGTTGGTTTTGGGGCATGATGTAAAATTTACCTCCAGCCTTGTCTTGAAACTTTCAAAAGAGGGCATTTCGATTTTGTGTATCTCTAAAAATAATGAAAATATGGCTTTGACACTGCCACAGTTTTCAAAAAATTCTGAGATCAAAATGGATCAGTATGCTGCACTTAATCAGCGTCTCGGTATGGCCAAATATTTTGTAGATGAGAAAATAGTGCGTCATGGTAAACATTTAAAATCTATGGGCATAGAAATAGATGATCTTATGTGGAAAGAGAAGGTGCAAAACGTCCAGAGTGTTGAAAACCTTCTTGGTATAGAAGGGAACTTTTCAAAGGTTTATTTTCAGCACTATTTTTCACAATTTTCTCCAACCTTGCATAAGGGAAAACGAAGTAAACGTCCTGCATTAGACCCGGTGAATGCTATGTTGTCTTATGTGTATTCTATTGTCTATAACCTTTTGACGGCAAAGCTTTATATGGCGGGTTTTGAACCATCTATCTCTTACTTGCATACACCATACCGTTCACACTACGCTTTAAGTTCGGACTTTATGGAACTTTTTCGTTCTCAGATAAATGAAAAAGTACTGGAGTGGTTTACTGACGGCTTGCTCGTGGCTGAAGATTTTACTTTTAAAAATGCTGTGTATTTAAAGTATGCAAACCGAAAAAAACTATGGCCACAGATAAAATCTCTTATGTCTACTGTATCTAAAGAGGCAGATAAAGAGATCTCACTTATACGTACGGCTATAGCATGAAACAAACATTTTTAGTAAGAGATGCCAATGCCAAAGTAACTTTTAAAGGTACTGCAGTAAGAATTGTCAGTGAACAGGGAGACAGGATCATCGGGTTTCATCAGATCATCCATTTGTATTTGCATCAAGATATAAACATTACTGTAAAAACTGCTATACAGATAGCTAGACATGTGCCATTGCATTTTGTAGATAAACGTGCAAAAGTACTTGCACAGATAAAAATAGGAGGTGTGTAGATAATGAAAGATTACATTATAAGTTATGATATTGTAAACTATAAAAGATTGGCAAAATTGGCAAGAAGTCTAGAGAAGGAGGCAATGCGTATTCAGCACTCTGTTTTTTTGCTTTCTTCAGTGACTAAAAATGAGCTTTTGGGTATAATAGATATGATTAATGCCATTATAGATGAAGAGGCAGATGATGTTAGGATTTATACTATTGTAGACCCTGGTATTTCATTGGCTCAGGCTGTCAATTTGGCTGATCCGTACATTTTCTAGCGTGAAAGAAAACTTTAAGGTTTGTCTTCACGTAGAATCGACGTTTGCGGGGGTTGGAAAGAGTGTTTTTTGACATGAAAGAAAATTTTAAGTTTCAGACATTTGTTACTTTCCTAGCAGAACGACCTTTAACGTACTACTGTTACTATTACTAACCGCCCCGATTTTAAGGGGATTGAAACAAGTGTTCTAGTATCAATTGATTTTTTGTATTATTACTAACCGCCCCGATTTTAAGGGGATTGAAATGACATGGGGTGAAACAAAAACTCCGAACTTAAATCCAAAGTGGCGATTGAGCTTAAATTTATGTAGATATCTCTACAGAGAAAGCGTATGACATTGTGGGTGACATTATAAATTAAATGCTGATATTTAAAAAGTTTTATTAATGGATAGTATATGTCCATAATTCTTTATATAATTCTCCTATCAAATATTTATTAAAAAGGAGAACATATGATACCTATTCCATTATGTGTACAGATCATTGTTGTTGTAGCAGCGACAGTGGCAGGTAAAGAGATCTTGTCTGATAAAAAAGACAAGTAGCTCTTTGCTACACTTTAAAGCATTACCATAAATCAATGACCTCAAGTCCCAATAAAATAGAAAGAATAGTATGAAAAAAACAATGTATATTTTAATGTCCCATGACATAACAAAACAACAAATAAATAATGCTAGAGCATATCTTGATGTTGATAACTTTGTAACTTTACCTATAGAAGCATGGTCACAAATACCAGCAGACTTTGAAACAGTTGATTCTTCTTTACTCCCATTAAAGGCACAACTTCTAGCCGAAGCAAAAGAAGGTGACATACTTTTGGTTCAGGGCGACTATGGTGCAACATTTAATATGGTACAATTTGCTAAAGAAAT
This sequence comes from Sulfurovum sp., assembly GCA_021647715.1. GTDB lineage: Bacteria > Campylobacterota > Campylobacteria > Campylobacterales > Sulfurovaceae > Sulfurovum. The sequence continues at coordinate 5,795 of JAKIUE010000019.1, read as the reverse complement.
GGATATGGTGCCTGTATATGCAACCACCAGAAGAAAAGTTTCTAAACGTGTTGATGGAGAAAAAACCATAACTACGCGTGCATTTGAACATGTACGATTTCGTAAATATTAAAGGGTAAGCATGGAAGATGGTCGATTATTATTTGGTGAAATATAAGAATAAGTAGGAAATTATGCACCCATTTTTTTAATTAAGTCACATTACTTGAAAAATAGAAGAACCAAAAAATGATGAAGTGGTCTTTCTCGATGAAGAGAGACCTATAAAGTTAGACTTTAATGATATAAAGCTGAGACACTAAACGCTATAGGAAATATTTCATAGAATAAACATTATGTTAATCAATAATATTACTTTAGTCATAAATTATTATTATATATGTTATGATTAGATTCAGATTAAATCTTTAGGAAAAATATGATGTATAATGTTTCATTTTTAACAGATGTGGGATTGGTTCGTGAGCATAATGAAGATACAGTATTGGTAGATACACGATTACACTTGTTTCTTGTTGCAGATGGCATGGGAGGGCATGAAAAAGGTGAAATTGCAAGTCAAATACTTGTAGATAGCTTCCAGAATGCATATTCCCCTCAAAACACATCAGAGATGAATGATGACACTATTGTGCCTCTTGTTGGTGTTGAGGATCGATTAAATAATTGTATTAAAGTTGCAACAGATAAAATATTTGCATATGCACAAGAGAAAGAGATTGATGGGACTATTGGTACTACAGTGGTAGGGTTGAAATATATTACATATAGTCGTACTTGGGTTATATTTCACCTAGGAGATTCACGGGCATATTTGTATAGACAAGGTTCCTTAACACAAGTGACAACAGATCATTCCAAATATGAAGAGATGAAGAAAAATAATATGAGCGAAGAAGAGATAGAAAAAACAGGTAAAAATGTGATTACAAAAGCTATAGGGAATTTTAATGCTTTTGAATTAGAGATAGACTATCATGCACCTAAAATAAAAGATATTTTTTTACTCTGCAGTGATGGGGTAAGTGATCTATGTAGCAATGAAGAGTTGCTACGTTTAATTATACAATATAAAAATAATTTAGAGTTATTGTGTATTCAAATTAAAAACTTGGTATACACAAGAGGTGCAAAAGACAATCTTTCTGTGATTGCTATAGAAATTCGATAACATTATGGGACGGGCACTAAGACAAAATACAGCAGGATATTATCATCTTGTAAATCGTGGGGTGAGTTTAAGAGAAGTATTTTTAAACAGAGAAGACAGAATATATTTTATAGAACTTATATGCAATTATGCTAAAGAGTATGCGTATGTTCTTCATGGGTATGCTCTGATACCTAATGGATATAATATGTTAATAGAAACAAAGAAAGAGAACCTCTCAAATATAATGAAGTTGATCAATGCCCAATATTCAAGATATTATAATAAAAAATATGGAAGACGAGGATACCTATGGGAAGGTCGATTTAAATCTTGGCATATTGAAGATGAAGCATTGGTGCTTGATATTGTAGCATATATTGAGTATCTTCCTATTTATATAGGTTACATAAAAGAGAAAGAGAGGTCTTACTATACATGTTATAGACAATTCGTAGGCATAGACAATCGTCTTACATGCATACTTGATTCTATAGTATTTAAAAATTTTAATTCTGTTTCAGAAATAAAAGATTTTTTGAATAAACCCATTGATATTGGTTATATTAACACAATACATGAAACCTTAAGAAAAAACCATGAGCAGAAAAACGTGCAGAAAAATACATCACTTCCTACATTAACCAAAGAATCTTTTTCTTCTTTATCTACCATAGAACGTAATAAAAAAATACATAAGCTATATCATGAGGGATATTCTCAAGCCAAAATAGCGTATGTGCTAGGGATTTCGCAACAGGCAGTACATAAAATAATTAAGAAGATATCCTCATCGTGAAATACAGTATAGTACTAGTGTTACTCTCACTTTTATTGTTTGCAAAAACGATTGACTGTGTTGTTCCTTTTGATATTGCATTAAAAGTAAAACCTTTTTTTGAAGAGAGTGAAGCGTACAGTAAGTTAAAAATGAGCGTCCAAACGGTTGCAGATGATAAAGCAGCATTAACCTCTCTATCACTCGAAGATAACGTTAAATTTGCTGTAGTGCGCAAAGATGTTTTGTGGCAAGTTGCACAAGAAAAAAATGCGCTAAGTCGTAGCTATATTTTAATGAGTGAATTACCTCTTTTTGCCCTGTTGTATTTGGTACAAAAAGAAGAGTATTTTGATATGGATTTAGTTTCATTAGCGCATAAAAAAGTTTCCATTGGCTCTTTGGGTAGCGCCAATAATGTCTATTTGAAAACTTTGCTAAAGAAAAAAAAGTTGCATCATCGTATTTTATATAAAAGTGTACCATTTGATGCATCTATTAAAGCCCTAAAAACAGGAGAGATAGATGCCTATTTTGGATTTTTATTTACTGAAAAAGAGTCCAGTACATTGCATTTTCAAACACTTTTTTCAAAAGAAACTGTAGATTATTTTAAAAGTAAAGGGATTTTTGATATTGATTATAATGGCATCACTTCCCCTTATGTCTTGGTTGCATCTAAGCGTGCAGATGATGAAGAGATAGAAAGTGTCATCTATAGTCTTATGAAAAAAGGCATATTTGTTCCTGTGACATACGGAGGGTTTGGGCCTATTAACCGCTATGTATTAAACCATGTTGAACAAGTGAAAATTGCTTTAGCACTAAGGTATAAAAGTAATACGCATAAGACAAAAGAACAAGAATACCGCACAAAAATGTGCCGTGAATATCACTATGGTTTTTTAAGACTTTTAAGACAAAAGCCTGCCTGGAAAAAGAAGTTAAAACGTTTAGGTAATCCACAAGAGAGGACAAGGCTTATCAATGTATTTAACAGTATTTTATTGGAGACAGAAGAACAAAAAGACAGCTGTGATTTAAAATATTTAAAAGTACAAATCATAAAATTTAATACATTAAAAAAAACTTCAATAAACCTAAAGAAGAAATAAACTATACTGATTAGACAGAAATAATCGATAAAAAGGATTTTATATGGGAAAGTGTCAACCTGTGTTAGGCTTGCGTTTTGATGATTATAGTAAAAAAGCACTCAAGAGAATTGCAGAAAAAGAAAAATTTGGTAAATTACTTGCAGGGGCTATTAGTCTAGGTATTTTTAATAGTATTTTTACAAAAAGTGGTCCTAAAACAGCCATGTACAATATTACCCAAACAGACTGGGAACTATATGCCAATGCAGTGAAAAGTACGTCTATTATTACAGAAGCTGCTATTCGTAAAGAAATGCAATTTGCATTTCTTCACTATCAAAGTCCTTATAATCATAAGCTTGCTACATTTTGGAAAGGTTTACTTGATGGGTGTAAATAAAAAAGTTCTTGTCTATCTATTGTTTTTTTTTGGGCTACAAACCTTATCTGCAGATACCTTAGAACAAAATGATAATGTCAATATATTTGTAGAACAAAAACTAAAACAGACTCTGAAGCAATGGGGTGAACAAGTAAAAATTTGTCAAGAAAAAGAAGAGAAAAATCCATTGTCTTTTGAGCCTAGTGAGTTAGAAGATTTAAATATTTCTATAGATACATTTAAAACAGCAGTGATGACACTTAATTATAATAATTTCTCTCTTTGTACAAAAAAGAAAAGGGATGCATATATCTCTCAGTCACTACTTGTATATAAAATACAGCAAGAAAAAGGAAAAGAAGGTACAGATGTATTAAACTTTGTACTCACAACGTTACCTTCTAATGATGTGCTAGAGGCTTTTGTCAAGTATGAAAATTTATCTCCAACGGTTAGAAGTTACTTTGAAAAACATATAGGGCTTGAACCTTTTAATATAGTTACCGTCTCTATGCCTATATTGAAGCATTTTAGAGAATAATGCTTTTAAGTGTTCTATTTGTTCTTGTGAGTGTATGGTATATGTATAAAATTTCTTTTACTTCTGTATCTGGGCAGAGTATCTACGCTTTTGTATTGATGATTATCTATATTATTGTTTATCTTAATACCCCTTATGTAGGAGAGTCTGCTCCTATTCAAAGATATACATATATCTTTACATATTTCCCTCTTTTGATGTATTATATGATTTTATTTCCAGATAGTGTGTTGATTCCCTCTAAAGCATTTTTCCCAAACTTGTCAGACTCTTTGGCGATGAAAGCTAATAGCATTTTTGCATGGGTGGGGCTTTTGCTTATGTTGTTTTTGTTGTTGGGATTGCATTTCTTTTATAAAAATACCCTATAATAGTATAAACGATAAAGTGATACGGAGAAAATACCATGGCGTGTAGCAGACAAGAACCCCCAAAGTGTATAACAGTAGGTAAACCTGTAAACCCCATCTTAGGATGCAAGATACTCACAGAAGAGCCAGACTTGTTTGTGGATGCACACTTGCCTCTAATCTTACGCAGAACGTACGCCTCTGATGAGCCGTATGAGGGCTTATTAGGACAGGGGTGGAGCTTTGACCTTGGATACAGAATGGAGATACTTTCTGATGAGATACACCTCTATGATGCCCATGGAAGTAAATGCCGTTTTCCTAGACTAGAAGTAGGAAGCTCTCACCTAGAAGCCAACGGGAGACGTACACTTGTGTTTAGCCAAAAGAACCGATATATCTATCATATAGCAGGACGTTACTATCACTTTGTCTCCTCAGAAGATTCTGAGGGTCTGTTTAGACTCACCTCTATTAAAGATGACAATGACAATGCCATACAGTTCTTTTATGAAGGAGCTAAGCGTTTTGCTTCTTTTATTGCTTTAGATAACCAACGACTCTTTAGACTTATAGGAAATGAACAAAGACTCCTGGGTGTAGAAGAAGTAGTATGGGATAAGACAAACCTTAGTAAACACCTATTAGCCCTCAAAGATGACCTCTTGCTTTTACAGTATGCCCAAAAAGAAGAACATTTACGATTGAGCTCTGTAGAGACTTTTGTCTATGATGAAAAAACCAAAGAAAAGCTCCTTGAAACGCATGCCCTAGATGAAACCCTAGAGGGTACCATAAAACCTATGGTACACTACAGCTTCTCAAAAGAAAATGACCTTATAGCAGTCTACGGTAAAGATGATGTACTCTTGCGTACCTTTACATATACGAACCATGTGATGACCTCCCATAAAGTACCTGAAGGCTTAGAGAGTTACTATGAATATGATGAGTATAGTGCTACAGGTAAAGTCCTTAAAAACCACACCAACACAGGACAAGTATGGCACTTTGAATACGAAGAAGAGCAAACCATCGTTACGGATGCCCTAGGCAGAGAGATGGTCTATAGGTTTGATAGTGATCACTACTTGACCTCTAAACTCAATGCCCTGCACCAAGAGAGTACTTTGCGTTATACCCCCAATGGCCAACTCAAAGAGATAGTCGATGTTACAGGGAAGTCACAGCACTTTGACTTTAACGACGAGGGACTGCTTGTTGCAACACGTGCAGGGATGTTTAACCAAATAAGCTACCGCTACCACCTTAAACATAAAAAGCCTATCGTCAAAGAAGTACGTGGAGCAAAAACCCTGTTTAGGTATGACAGTAGAGGGAATCTCTCTCAAACCACTCTGCCCCATAAACAAACCATCACCTATAAAAGAGACCTTTACGGTAACCCTATAGAGATTAGCGATGCCTTTGGAACCTCATACTTGAGCTATAATGCTTCTGGTAATATTATAAAATATATAAATGTAGAGGGGGAAG
>JAKIUE010000122.1 GCA_021647715.1 Sulfurovum sp. | reverse complement strand
GAGGTTAAGATATCAGGTAGCATAGTATGTCCTTGAGTGTTTATTTTGGAAATTATAGCAAAAAATTACGCTATAATGTCAATATAATACTCATGAGTACATCATGAAAAGAAAATAACGGAATAACACATGCCTAAAACTCAAGATAACGAAACAATACAAGCACAAAATCTTAGCATCAAAATTGGTGAAGTCAATACCTTAGAAATCATGCGTGATACAGACTATGGGTACTTTTTAGAAGCCAAAGATGGAAGTGAAATACTTTTGCCAAATGTCTATATTATGGAAGATGAGATGCCTATGGGCTCACTTCTCGATGTTTTTGTCTATACAGACTCAGAAGATAGGCCAGTAGCCACAACTAAAATGCCCTATGCAAAACTGGGAGAGTTTGGATACTTTACAGTGGTAGACTATAAACCTTATGGAGCTTTTGTAAACTGGGGCTTACCTAAAGATCTTTTTGTCCCCTTATCACAACAAAAAGAGCATTTTACTGTAGGAAAGAAGTATCTTTTACGTGTTTGTTTAGATGAGCAGACAAGCAGACTGTATGCCACACAAAAAATAGGTAAATATCTTAACCGTGATATGAAAGGGCTACATCAAAACAAAGTACTTGAAGCCATAGTCTTAGCCAAAACACCACTAGGTTTTAAAGTTGTAGCAGACAACCAATACGAAGGAATGCTTTTTTCAAATGAGATTTTTGAAGATTTACGTATAGGGGATAAGAAAAAAGTGTATATCAAAAATGTACGTAAAGACTTTAAGCTAGATTTGTCTTTGCAACTTATAGGTAAAACGCTCAGTATAAGTGAGTTTGAAGGGACTCTTTTGCAACTTCTAAAAGAGGCAGGTGGGTCTTTGCCATTTACCTATAAAAGTGATGCAGATGAGATAAAAAAAGTGTTTGGGATGAGCAAGAAGAATTTTAAAAGAACACTGACTGAATTGATAGAGAAAAAAGAAATTATATTACATGAAAGTGCTATTACACTTTCATCATCACAATAAGTATTTTATTTTGTAGAACTTGAACGTGTTTCTATTAGAATATGATTTCCTTGTTCAATGACTGGACCTAAATCTTGATAATAGGCATTAATTTTATTTTTATTAAAAAATAAAAAAGTGTAACGAAAGACAGCAGGGATGAGTCTATAAAGTAGTCGAGTTTTGTTTTTTGATCTATCCCAACGTTCTTTAAGTTTTGTAGTTATTTTTTTATTTGATATAGGATGGGCATGTTCAATATCTAAGCGTTCAAATATTTGTTGCATTTGTTGATTTTGCCAGCGCATTCTTGCAAAAAATTTTGCGTATTCTTCGAGGTTTGTTGGTTCGTAGAAACATTTTTTATCTATAACTATAAGTTTTTCCCTAGGGACAAGTAAATCAATAAAAAGATCTTCTCCCACTAGTCCATCTGGAATACCTGTAATATTATTTTTGGAAAATATTTTTTCAAACTTAGCTCTTCTAATAGTGTAAAAACATCCTGCAATAAAGTCTTGTTCAATAGGGAGTTGCATAAATCCTGCAAGTTTTTTCCCAAAAGATAATTTTTTACTAAAGGCCGTATATTGCGTGGTTGTAGATATGATGTCATCATTTTTCATCATCTCATCAGATAATGCTTTAATAGAACCAGATTCAACCATAATATCTGCGTCAGAGAAGATGAGGATTTCAGTTTTATTCTCAGTAAATGCAGTATTCCACGCATTTGGTTTGCCTGCTATCTTTAATTCCCTGAGTGATAAGTTTGAATACGTACTTTCAAGGTTTTTTACAATCTTCACTGTATCATCTGTACACCCATTAGCATATACTTTGAGTGTAAATGTAATTTCTTCATTCCCCTCAATAAGGTTTTTAATAGTATTCTCTATATGTGTTTCTTCGTTATAAGCAAGAATACAGACCGTGATTTCTGGGCTATTATTTTGTTTTGTTTTCATTTAATATCTCTCATGCATTAATTTAGTATCATTGAAGATGATACTTATTTTGTAGAAGTTGAACGTGTTTTAATGAGTATATGACTTCCTTTAGTTACTACGGGTCCTAAGTCCTCATAATATTTGTTTATTTTATTTTTATAAATCATCAAATATAAATGACGAAAAATAGCGGGAACAAGTCTAGATAAAAAGTGTACTTTGTTCTTTGTCTTAGACCATTTTTCCTTTAATAGTGTAGATGTTTTTTGTTGGCTAAAATTGTTTGTACTTTCCATACCTAATGTTTCAAATAAATTTTTCATTTGTTGACCTTGCCAGCTTAGTCTTGCAAAATATTTTGCAGTTTCTTCCAGTGTCGCAGGTTCATAGAAACATTTTTTGTCACTTACTGCAAGTTTTCCATTCGGAACCAATAAATCTATAAAATAATCTTCTCCCACGATGCCATCAGGGATTCCCGAAATATTATATTTAGAAAAAATGTCAGCATAATCAATTCTTCTAATAGCATAAAAATGTCCAGTGAGATATTCCTGTTCAATAGGGAGTTGCATATATCCAGTAAATTTCTTCTCAAGTGATAAACCATGCTGATGTGGAGTATAAAGGGCTGTAGCAGCCATAAAATCTGTGTTGTTTCTCAGTGTATCAGCTAAGTCTTTAATAGCCCCTACTTCTAATATAATATCCGCGTCTGAAAACATAAGAATGTCAGTTTTATTTTCAGCAAATGCGGTATTCCAAGCATTTGGTTTCCCAGCTATTTTCAACTCTCTAAGTTCTAAGTTTGGATATGTTTTTTCAAGATCTTTTACAATTTGAACAGTATTATCAGTGCACCCATTAGCATATACTTTAAGCGTATATTGAATATCTTGATTACCTTCCATAATATGTTTAATTGTATTTGCTATATGTTTTTGTTCATTATAGGCAAGTATACACACTATTATCTCATTAAGGGCTTCTTTATCCATGTCTTTTTCCATTAGTATTCTCCATAAGTCTACTCGTAAGTTAAAATTGTATAAAAAAAATGTCAATAATTGTCAATTAACTATTTTAAAAAGATGAAGTATAACATAGCTGCAATGTTAAATAGTTGTAATATTTTTAGTTTTCTTGTGGTAAAATAGTTTACTTACCACATTTGAATCATTCGGCTTGAGACTATATGGACTATATATGGTCACATTAAAAGAACGTAATAAACAGAACAAAAATTTAAGTATAAAGAGGATGAATAAAACATTGAAAATATATATTATTATTGTAAATTATAGAACAGAAGATTTAATTGGAGATGCAGTAAAATCATTTGATGAAGAGTCAGTAGATACCCATATTGTTATTTTAGATAATGGTTCAACAGAAGAATCGTATACAGCTTTAAGAGGAGTTGTAGGCGATGAAATAGAAATCATACGAAATGAAAAGAATTTAGGATATTCTGCTGGTGCAAACTATATTGTAAAACATATTCAAAAAACATATGGAGATATGGAGTATTTTTTCTTTTTTAATCCTGATGCAGTAGCGACTAAAAATATGTTAGGTCTTTTATACAAAGCACTGTCTAAAAATCAAAAAGCAGCAGCCATTTCACCACTCATATATGACATGGGAGGAGAAGTATTTTATAATGGCATGGAAATAGATTTAGATAGATGTTTTTTAGATAATTTTACAAAAAATATTCCAAGTCCTGATGTGCTACGAGAAGTAGATTCTTTTCACGGTTGTGCAGTACTCATAGATGCAAAAAAGTTTTTTGAGGTTGGGATGTTTGATGAAGATCTTTTTATCTATTATGATGAGCCATTCTTATCAATGGAATTTAAAGCAAAAGGGTATGTAAGTCTTTTTGAACCTAAGTCTATTGCACATCACCATGGATCTTACTCAACAGGTGCAGATAGCCCATTTAAAAACCATCTAATGGCAAGAAATCATATTATGTTTTTTAAAAAGTATGGTACATCAAAGAAATTTTTGTGTCCTTACTTAAGACCGATGAGGCAGATACTACACTATTTAAAAAGGTTCAATTTTAAAAGTGTGCAAGCCATCTTAGTTGGTATCATAGATACAGTAAGAGGAAAAGTTGGTGCACCTTAACGTTAAATGCTATTAAACTTTCATAAACCTTTTTAGCTTATACTATACTATCTCAAAACATGAAGGAAATAAATATGGATTTAATGGATTTAATGAAAACGGGTGCTTCACTCATTCAAGGTAATAGTGATGATGCAACAACTGGATTAGATACTGAGAGTATCACAAGTGCACTTAGTGGATTACTAGGTGGCAGCGAAGAGGGTGGACTAGATCTAGGTTCTTTAGTGGGTGGACTAGGTGAGAATGGACTAGGTGAAATTGTAGGTTCATGGTTAGGTGGTGGTGAAAATGCTCCTATCTCTATGGATCAAATAACAGACCTTTTAGGTGCAGATAA
>JAKIUE010000018.1 GCA_021647715.1 Sulfurovum sp. | reverse complement strand
TCCAACTCCTTCCAAAATACCAATTCATGAAAGGTATGCCAAAATATCAAAATATGATAGAAGTTGCATCAGGCACTAATCTTCTAGAAAAACTTAAAAATAATGATAAAGTAGTCTTTACACAAAGCTTAGAAAATGGTGCGACACTTGTTGGTATAAAGTTAGGAAAGAGGACACAGAAATTTACAAAGAGAATAGGAAGAAATAATGCTGCAATGCTACCGTATCCTATACTCATAGAAAATGGGAAAGCAAAAATACTTGATCCAAAATATTACATTTCTTTTATGTACCCACTACTTACTATGTCAGAGTTCATGACTATTGCAACAGTACCAGATGCTATGGTAAAAGATTGTGAAAAAGTGTTTAAAAAGAAGAAGTAAAACAATATACAAGCAAAGCATAGCCTTTAAGTTTTGCTGTAGATTTTATTGAACGGCGTGAGTTGAATGAGGAAGCATACGTAGTAGTATGTGACCGAACGAAACGAAGCCGTTCGATGAAAGATGCAGTAAAAATTAAAGAGCTATTTTGCTTTTTCTAGGTATTTCCCATCAACTGTATCTACAACAATCTTCTGACCTTCAAGTATAAAAAATGGGACTTGTACTACAGCACCTGAATCTAAAGTTGCTGGTTTTTTACCACCTTGTGAGTCACCTTTGAAATTTGGTGGTGTTTCTACTACAGTTAACGTAATCGTTTGAGGAATCTCAACTGAGATAGCTTTTCCCTCATGAAAAAGAATATCTGCCTCCATACCATCTATCATAAATGCAAAAGTATCTTTACCTACTTGTTCATGTGTAAGTCCTATTTGATCATAGGTTGTAGTATCCATAAACTGTAACATTTCACCATCATCATACAAATATTGCATGGTTTTTTGTTCTAATTCTGGCACATCGAACTTGTCACCAGCATGTACTGTTTTTTCTATCACTTTGCCTGTTTGAAGATTTTTAATTTTCATACGTACAAATGCCGCACCTTTCCCTGGTTTAACGTGATGTGCCTCTGTTACTCTATATGGGGTTCCTGTTACTTCTAACCTTACGCCCTTTTTAATATCACCCATTCCAACTGTAGCCATAATAACTCCTTAAAAATAATAGAAGATTATAACAGATTGATGATATAAAGGGGGTAAAAAGATTTATGGTTACTGTGAGCTTGATCTCAGGCAGTAACCCATAAGTATATTATTTATTCTGTGTATCAACTTTATCAAAATCCATAGCTTTTGCATTATCCATTAACACAGGAACAAATAGAAGTGAAACAAATACTGCTGCAACAGTACCGGAGATAAGCGCAACACCTAGCCCACCAAATACGGGATCACCCGCAAGTAATGCAGAGCCTAATATAATAGCCACCGCAGTTAGCATAATAGGCTTTGCACGTGTGGCTGCAGCCACCGCAATGGCCCTACGCTTTTTCAGACCTTCAACTTCCATAAGTTGCTTTGCAAAGTCTATTAAGAGCAAAGAGTTTCTTGATGATATCCCAATGAGCGCAATAAACCCAATAAGCGAGGTAGCTGTAAGGAAAAATGTCTCTGAAGTAAACCAGTTAGCCACCCAATGCCCTACTATCACCCCAATAAGTGAAAGAAAAGACCCGAGCAATACAATGCCTGAAATTGCAAAACTTTTATAATAGATAACCAACAGTAAAAAGATAAGTATCAATGCAGAAATAAATGCCCCACCTAAGTCTCTAAAAGTATCAAGTGTTACTTTCATCTCTCCATCCCAACGAATAAGAAATTCTTCTTTTGTTTTTTTATCTGTAAGCGTAAAATCGAACATATACGTAGAGAAATCAGCCTTGGTAATAATATAATCTTTCTGAAATTTTTCTAACATTACTTCACGTGCATCCAACAAAGGATAGACCTGAGAAACCATATCTGTTTCTGCTATTACATTCACCATTCTAGATAAATCTTTATGCATAATCATATTATTAGATTTTACCACATTTACAGTAACAACCTCAGATAGTGGCACCATCATACCACTCATATTCATAAGATTAAGTGAAGAGAGTTTACTAATCAAAGCTTCCTTATTAGACTCACTTATCAATTTGCTATCCTTGTCTAGGACTAAAAATATTTCTATTTGGTCTGGATTATTTTTAGAGTTCTTATGTGCAATCACCATACCTTCAAAGGCTAAATAAAGTATATTATTGACCTGTTCAACACTTAATCCTGATCTTGCAATCTTTTCTTTATCTGGAATCAATTCATATTTCACAAAATTCTCGTCTGCCATCAAATCTATATCTACCAACCCTTCAGTCTCAGAGAGTACATCTGCAACATCTACAGAAAGGGAACGTACCTTTTCAAGATTCTCACCATGTACTTCTACCACTATAGAAGCCAAGGTTGGAGGTCCAGATGGCTGTTCTATAAATTTAATATTTGTACCTCTTACTAAAGGAACACACGCTTTTTGAACCTCAGGTCTTAAGCGTTTTACCATTAAGAAAGAAGGTTCATCTCTATGATGTTTATCTGTAAGATTTACGGATATTTCTGAAACATTTTCTGATTGCTTCATACTCGCACCCTTGACCAACCCAGCATAATCCAAAGGAATTCCCTGCCCAAGAAAAAGTTCTATATGATTGACCTCTTTTTCTTTTTTTAAGAAACTAACCACACAGTTACTCACTTCTTTTGTCTGTTCTATTGATGATCCTTTTGGGGTATCTACATAGACAGAAAAAGTATTTGCACTTTTCCCTGGTAACATTTTTGCCAATACCATTTTCGTAGGAAACATCATAAGTGAAAGGAAAAAAGCTGCTGCTGTAGCAAAAATCATTAGCGTTTTTTTAGTTTTACTGTTTAAAATATTGTAAATAAAACTTTCTAAATTTTTCATTATTTACTTTCCTTTATATCTGTTGCATTATGCTTGTGTTTATGTTCAGGTTTTTTCAGTAATTTCAAACTCAAATATGGTGTAAAGATATAGGCTACAAAAAGTGATGCTATAAGTGCAACAGGAACATTGTACGGAATTGGTTTCATAAATGACCCCATCATACCACCGACAAATGCCATAGGTACCATCGTTAAGATGATGGCCAATGTCGCTACATTTGTAGGTGCCCCAATCTCATCGGTAGCTTCAACAAGCAACTCCTCCATCTCTTTATCTTCTACACCATGGGCATGTAGATGTCTATGTATATTTTCTATCACGATAATAGCTGCATCTACCAGTAGACCCAATGACAAGAGTAATGCAAAAAGGGTAATACGATTCATTGTCTGCCCAGTCATCCACGCGGTAAACAATGTCACTGCTAAAATAGCAGGGACAGAAAATGTAACTATAATAGACTCTCTCCAGCCCAATGCAAAAACTAACATTAAAGCAATGATAACAATGGTAATAAGCAGGTGACTCATAAGTTCATTTACCGCTTCGTTTGCACGTTCACCATAATTTCGTGTTATGAGATACCCTATTCCCTCTTTTGCAAACTCATCTTCATATGAAGCAAGTACCTCTTTTACCTCTTCAGAAACAAAAACAGCATTTGTCCCTGCAAGTTTTGCTATAGTCATCGTAATTTGGTTTTTCTCTTTTGACAGTTCAGTTGCATTTTTATCTTTTAAAAGGATTTTAGCCGTTTTAAAGTTCTGAATATCTACACCCTTAGTTATACTCGCAACATCCTTTAAATAGATAGGTGAGCCCATATATTGTGCAACAATCACATTACCTACATCATCCACACTCTCAATAGCATTTTTAACACCAAATATCATCAACTTATTATCATTTGTCCTACCTTTAACATCTGGCACATCAACTGCAACAGACTGAACAGCCTTCATTATCTGGCCTAAAGAGAGATGATATGCAGAGAGTTTTCCCATGTCAACTTCTATGTTATACTGCGCTTTTCTTGCACCTTTTAATGTAGTTTTAGCTACATTTTCTACCGCATTGATATGCTGTTGAACCTTACGTACAATCTCAAACATCTTAACGTCATCTATATTGCTTCCCTCTTTAGGATAAAATGCCACGGTAACAATAGGTATGTCAATATCAATATCAAATGGCTTAATAATAGGTTGCATCGTTCCTTTAGGCATCTGATCCATATTTTGCATCACTTTATCATAAAGCTTTAGGTTAGAATCTTCTCTATTCTCTCCAATATAATACATCACATTCACAATACCAACACTATCCATTGCCATACCATAAACATGTTCAATACCCTGTACTTCTCTTAATTTTCGCTCTAAAGGATTGACGATAATATTTTCAATCTCTTTTGGGCTGGCTCCTGGTAAAACAACCATAACCGCACCACCAGAAATTGCAATTTGAGGGTCTTCTTCTCTTGGCATTGTATTTAGTGCCAAATAGCCCATAATTAACAAAAAGATACCTAATACTGCAGTCAAAGGATTACGTAAAAAGCCCTTTGCTAAAGTACCTGCAACATTTATAATTTCATACTCTTTTTTATCTTGCATCATGTCCTACTTAATAATAATTTTGGCATACATACCAGGATATACAGAGCGACCTTTATCATCGAACTCTATTTTAATTTTAAATTTATGTGTCATTGGATTTGAACTAGGTATCAATGCACTTATTTTACCTATTGTACTTAACCCCATAGATGGTATTTCAAGATTTACCTCTTTCCCAATATGAATATAAGGCAATTGTGTCTCACTAATTTCTGCAAGAACTTTAAGTCTACTTAAATCAGTTAGTACAACTGCAGGCATACCAGGCATAGCCATTTCACCTTCATTAAGTTTTTTTGAAACAATGACTCCAGCATTAGGTGCTTTAATCTTAAGATAATTATATTGATTCAATACTTCATCTTTTTTTGCTAAAGCTTGGTTGACTTGCTCTTGTGAGATACGCACCATATCTTTTAAGTTTTTAGCAGCTAATTGTAAATTTTCCAACTCATACTTTGAAACCATCTTTTGCGCATAAAGTCTTTTATGTCTTGCTAAGTTTGTTAAAACATTATTATATTGATTTTTATTCATTTGTAATGCTAGTCTTGCTTGGGATATAGCCAAGTCAACTTGTCTTTCTGCTGATTCTATTTCCTTTGAATCTATTTCATATAAAAGTTGTCCTTTTTTAACAATATCACCTTCTGATACTGCCATACTTTTTACATAGCCCATATATCGACTAGTAATCATCTTTTGATTATCTGATACTACTGACCCACTTAATTTAATTTCTGTTGCTTCAATAAAAGTAGCTAACAACAAAAAAAGTACTATGATTCTTTTATTCATACCTCGCCTCCTTTATTTAATATACTATTGAGTTCAAATATCTTGGTATTTCGTATATTCTTTGCACCCAGAAGTTTAAGTAATACTTCTAACTCTTTAGATTGTTTTATCAATACATCTGAAATAGAAACAATCCCCTCATTATATCGCACTCTATAATTTTCATATACTTGTCTTGCAAATCTCAACTGTTTTTTATAACTTCGTATATTTGCATTTTCAGAAAATATTTCTGTTTTTAGTTTCTTAACTTTTAAGGCAATACCTCTTTTTGCCAATAAAACTTGATCTTGAACTTTCATATAATTTACTTTTGCACGTTCTAAATTGGCTGCATCTACACCACCGTTAAAGATATTCCATTTAAGTTGCACCCCCACCGTATAGAAATCTTTATCTCTAAATTCATTCCAAAATTCATTATCAGCAGAGCCATATTCTGCAAAGGCTCCAACCGTGGGTAAGAAATTTGATTTTTCAACATTGATAGCCATTTTCGTCATCTTTAAACCAAGTCGTGCCTTTTTAATATCAATATTGTTACTTTCATATTCACGTTGGTTCACAGATGGCATAGGTGCCATGTCCTTCACTTTTTTAATGGAAGAGACTTCAGTATTGAGTAAAAAAGATAAAAATTGATATGCTAAATTTCTATTTAATTTGGCTTGATTATACATACTTTGAGCTTCCGCCTTACGTGCCTGTACCTCAAGTATATCAATCTCTTGTGCATATCCTTCTTTTTTCATGGTTCTTACTATAGATTCGAGACGATTGATATTTTTCATGATTTTAGAAAGATTCACAATATAATTATCTACCAATGAAATATCATAAAAAGTTTTTTTAGTTTGAAATATTTTTTCATTCATTAATTTTTTGGTATCAAATTGACTCATTTCATATAAAGCATCTGTAATTCTTCCATACTCAGTCAACTTTCCCCCTGTATAAAGAGGTAACATATATGAAAGCTTAGTGAGGTAATGATTCCTAGCTTTTGGATAATTTAATGTATCGGGTTTTACTTGGAGTAGTCCACTCATGTCCTGAGGCATCTTCCCTTGCGCGGCACCACCAATGGCCTGTCCAAGAGGTGTCAGAAACTGATCAAATCCAAAGTCACCAAAATTTGCTTCTCTACTTTGAAGTTTAAATCCAAATACATTACCCGCATCATTGGAACGCATTGCCGTGACAGAGGCATCAAGTTTACCAAAATGATGACCTTTTGCAGCTTTTGCTTCATAGGCTTTCATCTGAGCATTAAACCGAGATATTTTTAATTCAAGATTTTTTTTATCTAAAATATTTAATGCTTGAGATAGTGTCAAATTTTTCACACTAGAAAAAAGAGACAATGGTATTACAATAGATAACAATATAATTCTTCTTATTAACATACAATCACTCCCATAATTACTTAATATTATAGCAAAAGATAAGTACTTTACCTAATTTAAAGCGTTAACGCTTACAACAATATGTAATGATTCTACATCACATAATATTAAATTATCTTTAACATTATATCTAATTATGATAAATATGATTTATAGTTACCTACAGGAGTTTACTATCCTGTGGTATTTTTATATGCTAGCATGTGATACGTTAATAAATGCATCTAATGACGAGAGTTCGTCTAATATCTTCTTGCTTACCTTTCCATCTACTCTTACAACAGCTAAAGCTTGCTGTTTTGTATCTCTTCCTAACCTAAAATCAGAGATATTTAACCCATTCTCTGCAATAATTCTACCCACATCTCCAATCACACCCGGAGTATCTGTATTTCTAAAGAAAATCATTGTACCTTTTGGTTCGACATCTAAGGTATAATCATCTATCTCTATAATACGCTGTACATTATCATCGAAAACTGTACCTGCAATAGAAATGGTTCCCTCCGTAGTCGTAAGTTTCAAACAAACTTTATTCGTAAAGCCCGAGTTATTAGGTTTTACTTCCGTACTCACTTTAATACCACGCTCTTCTGCAACAAATTCGGCATTTACATAGTTAATTTGATCACCCACTGATTCAGTAAGTACCCCTACGGTTGCAAAAGTACTCATAGATGCTAAATGATCAGCTACAGGACCAGAAGACATAACCTTAATTGATTTCACTGCACTTTTAGTCACCTGAGCAGATAGGTGTCCTATTTTTTGTATTAATTCAAGATAAGGTCTTACAAAGTCAGGTAATTCATTCTCTTTGATAGGTAAATTTAATGCATTTGGATATGCGATTCCCTTAGCTGCTGCTATAGCATTTTCTGCTGCTTGTATTGCTATATTTTTTTGAGATTCTTTGGTATTGGCACCAAGATGAGGCGTTACAGTCACATTATCAAGATCTAAAAATGGATGATCAATAGCTGGTTCTTTGTCAAAAACATCAATCCCTGCCATAGCAATTTTACCATTTGTCAAGCCTTCCAACAATGCTTCCTCACTATATAAACCACCTCTAGCACAATTGATAAGTATCACCCCATCTTTCATCTTGCTAATCTCTTCTTTTCCAATCATACCTATAGTCTCACTATTTTTGGGTGTATGGATAGTAATAATGTCACAGACTAAAATATCTTCAAAGTTTTTCGTATATTTCACATCAACATCAGTAGCTTTACTCGAATCTATGTATGGGTCATAGGCTAGCACATCCATTTCAAATGCTTTTGCCCTTATACCTACACGGGAACCAATATTACCAAAACCAATGACACCTAACTTTTTATCCTTTAGTTCAGTACCATACCAGTCTTGTCTTCTCCATACACGATCTATTTTGAGATTATTATGTGCATAGGGGAACGTACGTACACATGAAAGCATATGAGCCATAGTAAGCTCCACTGCAGCGATTGTGTTTGCTGTAGGTACATTCATAATCACAATACCTTGTTTAGACGATCCTGCTATATCTACATTATCTACACCAACACCTGCACGAACCACTGCTGTAATTTTTTTGGCACTTGATAAAAAAGCATCATCCACATCAGTAGAAGAACGCGTAATTGCAACATCTGCCAAAGGTATAATCTCTGAGACAAGTTTATCTTTAGGCTCATCTGCAGCATTAATCAATTCTATTTTATTGTCCGCTTCTAAAATATCCAATCCATCTTGATGAATATGGTCACACACAACAATTATCTTTTTTGACATAATTTAACCTTTTATATCTATTTTAAATAAAGTTTAAGTAGGGAAATCATACGAGTCATACTATTCGACTACTGAAGTAAGTTAAAGATATTTTTTGAAATTACTCAAAAAACATCTTAAGTTATGTAACAATTGTCTATTTTTTAAGCATATCACCAAAAGCATCACCAAGTGTCATGCTGTCATCTTGTTCTAAGTTAAGCTGATCCATTGCTTCTCTCTCTTCTTGACGCTCAAGTCTTTTAACAGAAACTCTAATTCTATCATTGTTTGTATCTACAAAACTAATCACACCTTTTATCTCTTGGCCTTTTTCAATTTCATCAAATTTTAAGGGGTGTAGATCATCTAGTCTAATCAAGGCATCAACATTATCCTCAAGAGAAATAAACACACCAAAGTCTTTTTTGTCTTTTACAATTCCTGTGACCACTGTACCATTTTTATTGTTTTCAACAAATGCTTTTACTGGCGAAGCTTCAAGTGCTTTTTTAGAAAGTGAAATTTTACCAGCATCTCTATCGATTTTAATAATTTTTACTTCTACCTCGTCACCAACAGCAAGTTCAGATTTAGCATTTTTAGACTTATCCCAAGAAATCTCTTGATTGTGAAGAAGTCCCTCTATGGCACCAACTCTCACAAATGCACCAAAGTCAGTAATAGATGTTACTGCACCTTTTACAATGTCATAGACTCTATTTTCAGAGGTAAATGCATCCATTGGCTTAGGAAGAAGGTTTTTAAGACTTACTCTTAATCTTCTAGCTTCTTTATCTATTTCAATCACTTCTACATCGACATCTGTGTTATTCTCTAAGTAATCTTTAGGGTGCTTAACATTTTTATCCCAAGAGATTTCAGAAACATGAAGAAATGCTTCAAGATCTTCACCCAAATCCACAAATACACCATATGGTTCAATATTGGAAACTGTTGCAGTTACAGTATCACCTACACCAATAATAGCATCAATATCAGCCCAAGGATCAGGGTTAGCTTCTTTAATAGAAAGAGAAAGATGTCTTTTCTTTTTATCGTATTCTAAAGCAATCACATTAACTTCATCACCCTCTTCAAAATATTTAGAAGGATTTACTGGTCCTTTATGTGAAATCTGTGAATAATGAACAAGTCCATCCATACCACCAACATCAACAAACATACCATAAGATGTTATTTTTTTAATTGTTCCAATAACTGGGTCTTTGTTTTCAAGTAATGCACCAACAATTTCATCTGTTTTTGCTTTGTCTCGCTCGATAAGTTCTTTTCTTGAAACAACAACAGAACCTTTTTCTTTATCAACTTTAACAATCACAGCTTTAACTTTTTTACCCACAGACTCAACACCCGGTTTAGAAGACAAATAAGACAGCGTACGTGGCATAAAGAACTCTAAACCATCTACCTCAACAACATATCCACCTTTGTTCTTCTTTGTTACGATACCTTCGATGATGTATTCTTGCTCTTCATCATACTCAGCAATAAATTCATTTAATGCAACACGAGCTAGTGCAGCTTTATAAGAAATTCGTCCTCTACCCATTGTAACAACATTAATTGGGTCATTCACAGCGAAGAGCACTGTTCCATCTTCATCAGTAATTTCAGTTAGTTCAAGGTTCGCATCCCTGCCGCCACCTATATCTACAACTACTAAATTATCTGTTTCATCTATCTTTACAATTGTACCTGTGACTAAATCACTTTTTGATTCTGTTTTCTTAAACGATTCCTCGAGCATCGCTGCAAAATCTTCTGTTTCATCCATTTCGAAATCTTCGAACTTCATACCTATCCTTATATGTACACAAATTTTGCGATATTATACCCATTTAAACATAAATAATTCTTACAAATACATACAGCATTTACAATATATTGTACCCTGTTAAGCTCTTACACTTATTACAATACTTTAGGAAGAAATACTCTTCAAAACATCAAAATATGTTGGAAATGTTTTCGCGGTACACTCAGGGTCATTAATAGTTACAGAAACCTCATCTAATGCAAGTAAAGAAAAGCACATCGCCATCCTATGATCATCATAGGTGTCTATGGCTGCATGTTTAAGCTTTTTGGGAGGAGTAATACGTAAGTAGTCTTCCCCCTCTTCCACTTCCGCTCCTACTTTACGTAGTTCTGTAGCCATAGCAAAAAGTCTATCTGTCTCTTTTACACGCCAATTATATATGTTTCGTAATGTAGTTGTTCCTGTTACAAAAAGTGCTGTAGTTGCGATAGTCATCGCAGCATCAGGGATATGATTAAAATCCATATCTATAGGACGGAGCACATCACGTGTGACACTTATATAAGTTTCATCCCACTCTACCCTAGCACCCATTTGCTCTAAAACATCTACAAAAGCAACATCACCTTGTATACTGTTTCTTCCAATACCTGTGACCTTCACCGTGCCACCTTTTATAGCTGCTGCTGCTAAAAAATATGACGCTGAAGATGCATCACCTTCAACCATAAATGTTTTTATAGCTTTATAGTTTTGTCCTGATTTGACACTAAAGGTCTTATAATTGTCATGAAGTACTTCAACACCAAACTGCTTCATAATATGTAATGTTATATCTATATATGGCTTGGACACAAGTTCACCTATAATAGTAATTTTCATGTCGTTTTTTGCCAATGGTGCTGCCATGAGCACTGCGGTAAGAAACTGACTAGAAATAGCGCCATCTATCTCAATATCTCCACCATCTAAACCATCAGCTTTTATCTCGAAAGGTGGATAACCCTCATTTTCCAAATACCTTATATTTGCACCTGCTTGACGTAATGCATCTACGAGATGACCAATAGGTCTTTCTTTCATTCGTGGCTCGCCTGTAAGGATATACTTACCTTTACCTAGACATAATGCTGCACAGAGTGGACGCATTGCTGTTCCTGCATTGCCTAAAAAAAGTTCCTTCATGGTATGAGAGTTCACCGCTCCTGCATTGCCAACAATAGTACACTCTGTTTTATCTGAAGAGAGTGTGTATTCTATACCTAGATCTCCTAATGCATTGAGCATGTGTCTGGTATCATCGCTCTCTAAAAGGTTAGTGATTTTTGTTGTACCTTCAGATAAAGCAGCCAAAAAAAGTGCACGGTTCGATAAACTTTTAGAACCAGGAAGATTCACTACCCCATCTATTTTATTAATCGGCTTAAGTGTTAAGCTATGCATTGTTTAAGCTTCTACACTTTTCAACTCTTGAATTTTATTTATCACGTTCTGAACAATCCAATCAGGCGTTGAAGCTCCCGCAGAAATGCCACAAAATCTTTTCCCATCAAACCAAGCTTCCTCTAATTCTTTTTCATTTTCTATTAAGTAACTATCATCACAGTCACGCACACAAATACTATGAAGCTGTTTTGTATTTGAAGAGTGCTTACCCCCTATAACTATCATAACATCTGCATCTTTTGCAAGTTCTGCTGCAGCATCTTGATTTTCAAAAGTTGCGTTACAGATAGTATTAAATACACGAATTTCTTTACGTGTGCTCATCAATGCAGCGACAATTTTTGCAAAATCTTCAGGTTTTTTAGTGGTTTGAGAAACAACTGCTACTTTTCCATTTAGAGGCAATGCCTCCAATTCTTCAGGTTCAAGTACTATAAAAGCATCTTTAGGATTTTGAGCATAAGATACTACACCTTTAATCTCTGGATGATCTGCATCTCCAAAAATAACAATACTATATCCATCTTCACTCATTTTCTCTACAATATTTTGTGGTGTTGTCACATAAGGGCATGTAGCATCAATAATTTTATGCTCTTGTTTATTTAAGAGTGCCAATTCATCTTTAGGTATACCATGCGTACGTATGACTACAGCATCATCGGTATGAATGTCTTTAATATCTCTTGCAATATCAATATTAAACCCTTGTTTGAGTCTATCAATCTCATCTTTATTATGAATGAGTGGTCCATACGTGACTGAACCTTTATGCTCTTCAGCTATTTCAATAGCCCTTTTTACACCAAAACAAAACCCATAACTAGATGCTAACTGTATTTTCATTTCATTTACCTCAATGTTGCATTACATTTATTTTCTAATGATGTCATTATCTGACTCATCACACCTTCAATATCGCCATCTTCAAGTGTTTTTTCCATAGATTGTATGAAGAATCTAACCGTCAATGACTTTTTCTCACCCAACTTCTCATCTTCATAAATATCTACAGGGTAGATATCTTTTAACATATCTAACTGTAATCCATTTAACACTTTAGCTACTTCATAGTAACTTAATCTTTTATCAATAACCACCGAAAGGTCTTTATAGACCCCTTGAAATTTAGAGATTGGATGTGCATTGATATGTTTAGGTAACAAGGCATCAAAATCGATCTCTGCAATAAATGTCACAGGCAACCCATATGCCTCTTGTACTGTAGGGTGCAGTTTGGAGATAAACCCACATACCTTACCATCTACCAACACATTTGCGGATTGGTACGGATGCAATAGCCCATTTGTATAGGTACAAGGCTCCAGCTCAAAAGCACCAATGACTGCCCCTACTTTTTGTGTAAATGTTGCAAAGTCAACCACAGTAGGTTTCCCCGCATTTCTTACATTTTCACCTTCACTTTGACCTGAAAAAACAAATGAGATGACTTCACTCTGCTCTCTTTTACTACCAAATACTGCACCTATCTCAAAGAGTGGTATCGATTTTTTCGTGTAACTCACATTACGTTTCACTGCACCCAATAAATTTACCAAAATTGTCGAACGTAAGGTATTAAGCTCTTCAGCTATAGGGTTAGCAAGTTCTAGTGTTTCGTCTGTCACAGGAAAGCCATATTTTTCTAAAAGTGTTTTATCTGAGAAAACATAAGAGACATTTTCATAATAACCTGCCCCTACTGCACTGCTTTTAAACGCTTTTTTGGCTTTGTATCTTGCTGTTACATCATTGAGTCTAGGTTTTTCAGCAAAAACAAATGCCTTGGCGTCAATATTATTAATCCCAATAATACGTACAATCTCTTCAGCTACATCTTGAATATGCTTAATATCATGCCTAAAAAGAGGAACAAGCACAGTGACTGTCGTTTCATCTGTCTTAGATATTTTAAATGCAAGCTTTTCTAATATAGTCACTATTTTAGCAAGAGAAATATCCATACCCACTATCGATGATATCTCTTTCGCATCTACAATGACTGTCTCATTTTCTCTTTCTACTCTCACACCCAATGTACCTTCATAACAAGATGCATCTGTATAGTTATCCATCAATGAAGCCAATACCAAAAGACCAAACTCTAATGCTGGATTAGATCCACGTGACGTTTTATAGTACAAATCATCTGTTTTTAACGAAGTAGTAGAAACGGCTTCAACCAATGTATCGGGGTGAATATAGCTCGCCTCTATTAAAAGTAGATCACTCTCATCTGTAGCCATACTCTCTTTACTTTGGTGCACACCTACTACAGAGCTTACATGGTCATTTGCATGTATCTCAACGATACCTTTGCTGTTAGCTTTAGCCGCAATGACTACTCTATTTTCACTATTTCTAAAAAGCCTACTCTCATATGCACGCAGTATCACACCTGTTGTATGTGTCGCATACGCAAGTAAAGAAGCTAAGTTATCTTCTGCTTTTACATCTACCATTGCCAAACGTAAATCGACAAGAAAACTACGCTTCATCGTTTCTACAGTAGCGAGTTTGTAAGACAAGTCCACATCTATTGTACTCTCGATACTAAGTTCGGCCTCTTTGCCAATATCCACTTTCATTTTCTCTTGTTGCTTGTAGTCAAAAGGTTTCATCTCGATGTCAAGTGCTGAAGACAAGTCTCTAGCCACACCATAAACAGAGAGACAATCTCCACGGTTTGCCGTAAGTTCAAGCTCTATGACGGTATCAGACACTTTATTATAGCAACCCAATTCACATCCAACTTCTAATTCACCAATACTCTCATCAAGTATCATAATGCCTTTACCCATATCTGGCAAACCAAGCTCCGAAGATGCACACACCATACCAGCAGACTCAACACCTCTAAGTGTGGCATCTTTAATTTCAAAATTTCCAGGAAGTACAGCTCCTACGGTAGCTACTGCCACATACTCAGCATCTACGACATTGGCTGCCCCACAAACGATTTGTCTAGACCCTGAGCCTACATCTATTTGACACACATTTAGTTTATCTGCATCAGGGTGTTTCTCTACAGAGAGTATCTTACCAATCACTACTTTTTCAGCAATCTTAATCTCATTAAGACTATCCACTTCAAGCCCAATACTGTTAAACGTCTCATAGAGCTTCTCATTAGAAACATCACTAAGGTCTATAAATTCCTCTAACCAAGATCTTGTAATTATCATCTAAATTGCTCCAATAGTCTTATATCTCCTTCAAACAGAGACCTCAAATCAGGTATCTTATGCATCAACATCGCAAAACGCTCTACACCTAAACCAAAGGCATAGCCACTCACATCTTCATAACCCACTGCTTTAAATACATTAGGATCTACGATACCACAGCCCAGCACTTCTAGCCAACCTGTATGCGAGCAAATACGACACCCTTCACCCTCACAGAAAATACAGCTTATATCTACCTCTGCAGATGGCTCGGTAAACGGAAAAAAAGAAGGTCTAAAACGCACTTCAACATCCCCGAACATATACTGCAAAAAGTCTGTGAGTATGGATTTTAGGTTCGCAAAACTCACTTTGCCTTTTTCATCAACCACAAGTCCTTCTACTTGGTGAAACATCGGTGTATGTGTCACATCAAAATCACGTCTAAACACAGTCCCCGGTGCTATCATACGTATAGGAGGCTTCGTCTCAAGCATCGTACGTATCTGTACAGGAGAAGTATGTGTACGTAAAAGTCCACCATCTTTAAAGTAAAATGTATCTTGCATATCACGTGCAGGGTGGTATTTAGGCAAGTTGAGTGCTTCAAAGTTATGAAAGTCATCTTCTACCATAGGCCCAGACTCCACAGCAAAGTTGAGTGCTACAAAATAGTCGATAATTTTATCCATCGTTTCCATCACAGGATGTAATGCACCTTTTTGTGCAAGCGTTCCATAGAGTGAAACATCAATAGCCTCAGATTTGAGTACTCTCTCTATCTCCTCCGCTTTAAGGACTTCATAACGTGCATCAAAGCTTGCTTGTAAAGCTGCTTTATTTTTGTTCAGTCCCTCTGCAAATGCTTTTTTCTCTGGACCAGGGACATCTTTCATCTTGGCAAACTGTGCAGCAAGTACACCTTTTTTACCAAAAAGCTCTACACGTACTTTTTCAAGTGTTTCAAGACTGTCTGCTTGAACGATTTTATCTTCTAATTCTTTCATCTATTTCCATTTTATGTCGTAGTAATTATCGTGATTTTATCTAAAAGTTCATAATAAGGGGATTTATTCGGGTTTTACTGTGTTATAATCAAGATATAAAACCACTCTAAAGGAATAAGCATGTGCATATTTTGTAAGATAATAAACAAAGAAATCCCTAACAACACCGTAGCCGAAAATGAAAATTTTCTAGCCTTTCACGACCTCCACCCTAAAGCACCCATCCATATACTTATCATCCCTAAACAGCATGTAGATTGTTTCCAAGATGTTAGCCCTGAGACTATGGCTGACATGACCACATTTATGCAAGAAGTAGCTACCAAAGTAGGTGTAGACCAAACAGGATACAGACTTATCACCAACAACGGTGAAGATGGAGGACAAGAAGTACCTCATCTTCACTTTCATATGTTAGGCGGAGCTAAAATAGCGTGGGATCATTCTCATGAAGATAATCATAAATCATTATAAATAATCTAAAATTGATTTTCATTCTAAATTTAAACGAGCGACTACTATTTTTCATTAAATCTAAGTTCATATCGCTTACGCTTTTTTCTTTTTTGGTTACTTCTTTCTCTTTTGTCGTAGTACAAAAAAGAAAAAAGGAACATGGAACAACAACACGATTTGAATAAAAGGAAGCTAAATTAAATCAAAAATAATTATTCATCAATTTCCTGAAGTTTAACCTCATACTTCGCAACAATCTCTTCATCTATCTCAGAAGCAATCTCCAGTTTTTCAAACAATGCATCTATCTCTTGTTGTACAAGCCCTACTTCTTTAGACATTTCCATGATGACATCATTGTCACCCTTGTTAGAAGCCTCAGTGAGTGCTGCATTTTTCACAGCCATCTGGGTTTCAAGCTTCTCTATCTTCTCTTCACACTCTTTTATCTCTTTAGTGTAAGGCTTACGCTCTTCATTACGTTCTTTAGTCACTGCTTTACGCAGTTTTTTACGCTCTTTGTAGTCTATCTTTGGCTTCTTCTTTTTTGGCTTTACATTGCCCTCTTCCTCTTCCCAGCCAATTTTCTCTAAAAAGTCCGCATACGTACCATCAAAGTACTCTGCCCCACCCTTATGGAAGATAATCAATGCATCAGCCAAACGATGTAACAACATCTCCGAGTGCGTAACCATGATGAGTGAACCCTCGAAAGTATCTATGGCATTTGCAAGTGCATCTATAGACTGCATATCAAGATGGTTGGTAGGCTCATCTAGAAAAAGTACATTTGCAGGTGTGGCTATAATTTTACCTAACATAACACGACTCCGTTCCCCACCAGAGAGTACATCTATCTTTTTGTCACCAAGTTCTCCTGAAAACATCATGCGTCCTGCGATGTTACGTGCTTGTGGTATTCCTACTTCTTTACTCATTGAAGCTATTTCTTCTACTATGGTTACTTTGGTATTGAGCCTCTCTATGTTTGTCTGCCCAAAGTGAGCAAACATAGTTGATGGATGAAATTCCATACTACCCTTTTGCTCGCCAAGTTCACCTGCGATGTAGTTAAGTAAAGTCGATTTACCTTTACCATTTTTACCTATAATCGCCAGTCTTCTCCCCCGTTCCATAGCAAAGGTTATGTTTTGGAACAACGGCTCATCAGGGTTGTATCCGAAACCCAACTCATTCGCACGAAAAAGTACCTTTGATGGCGTTTCTTTATAATTAAATTTAAAAGAAAGGTTCGTATCCGTTGCCAAGTCATCCATCTCTTCCATTTTGTCAAGTTCTTTTTGCTTAGACTGTGCAAGTGCAGCGGTAGAGGCTCTTGCTTTGTTACGTGCGACAAACTCTTCTAGCTCTTTACGTTTTTTATCTTGATTGGCTTTTGTTTTTTCATATGTTTCATCTGCAAGTTCTAGTGTCCCATAGTATTTGTAACTATCTCCACTTACTAAATGTAATCCCTTACGTTGTACACCCATCGTGTGTGTGGTCACGGAATCCATAAAGTCTCTATCATGTGTGATAAGGATGACTTCACCATCAAAATCTCTTATAAAACTTTTTAGCCACCTAAGGGAAATAATATCAAGGTAGTTGGTAGGTTCATCAAGCAGTAACATATTTGGTTCAGTTGCTAATAACTTTACTAAGTTGATACGTATCTGAAACCCACCAGAAAAACTCAAAGGGTCTTTGTCCAAGTCAGCCTCAGAAAACCCAAGCCCAAAAAGAAGTTTTTCTATCTTATAAAAATTCCACTGTTCATCCTCAGGTAAAACCAAAGCACACTCTTCACGTACTGTAGGCTCAGTAAAAACTAAATGCTGTTTTAATGTACCAATGCGGTAGTTTTTAGGAATGCTGATCGATCCACTGTCATGTGCTTCTTCCCCAAGTATCATTTTAAAAAGTGTAGATTTTCCAGAACCATTACGTCCTACAAAACCTATTTTTTGTTGAGATTGCATTTTGAAGTTTACATCGTGAAAAAGTGTTTGTCCGCCGAAGCTTTTAGAAAGGTTTGTAAGTTGTATCATATTAGGTATTCCATCATAGTCATAATTTTTGGAAATTATAACTAAAATGAATTAGTACTATATGATGCAAACGAAATAAAATGATTATTAGTCTATTTCACTATAATAATACATTCCATCTAAAAAGATTTAATATATGAAATATACAAACTTTATGCACATAATACTTCTTAGTACTCTATTCAACGGCTGTTCTATAGAAGACTTGGCAGAAGGAACCTCAAAGACATTACACCCACAAAAGATCACCATCTTAAATAAAGTAAATATATCAAATGATTCTATCATACAAGAAGCTTCAGATTTAGCATTTGATGATGAGACCAATACACTTTATATTGTGGGGGATAAAGGAGACCTATATGTCTATGATGTAGATATTGACAAGAATACACTAAACTTAAACTATCACACAAAGCACAAAATTCAACATCCTACTGAAACATTTAATATAGACAGTGAAGGTCTCACAACGAACAATAAAAATGAACTTATTCTCTCATTTGAAGGTATACCTAGAATAAGCAAGCTATCAACATCCGGTAAAATTGGAGAAGCGTATACACTACCAGGATCACTCAGTAATACAAACAACTATAACGAAGGGAATAAAATGCTTGAGGCTGTCACATGGCATCAAAATCATGGTATTTTAACTGCCGCAGAGTATCCTCTAAAAGGACAAGACAATACAAAGCAAACCATTTATTCACTTAACGGAAATCTCTGGCACTTTAGAGCGGAATCCTATAAGGACAATGCAGTAACAGCGATAGAAGTAATGGAAGACGATAACCTACTCATACTTGAGCGAGCCTACAAAAAAGGAACTATCCCCTCTTTCTATATCACGTTAAAAAAGCTTTATTTAAATGATTGTGATGCACTTAAAGTCTGTAAAACACAAATCCTATACTCTGAAAAAATGAACCTAAAAAACTATGAAGGGCTTACTAAAATAGGTCCGAACCGCTATCTGATGGTCACGGACAATCAAGATAAGATAACAACAGACTTTATCTATTTTGAAATAAAATAGGGTAAAGATTATATCTTCTTGTCTTTTCTATTGTAAATTTTCTAAACTATGGCAACTTTCTTTAAGTCCTGCTCTACATGCGACAGAATAAAATTCTTTTGCATTCTCTTTATTCTGTGCTCTTCCTATGCCATTTTCATACATGTTCCCCATATTAAAACAAGCCAATGCATCACCATTACTACACGCTTTATCAAAATAATTATGAGCTCTATCATAATCCTCTTTTACGCCCTCACCTGTAACAAATAATGTACCCAATGTAGTACATGCCTTAACATTGTTATGCTTACATCCTTTTTCCAAAAGTTGTATCCCAAGCATAGCGTTTTGTTCAACCCCATGTCCATAAAGATACATACTTCCCAATTCACTACAGCCTTTTGTTTCATTATTTTTACACGTATGCTTAAAAAGTTTTTCTGCACGGCTATAGTTACGCCTAATACCTAAGCCCTCCTTATAAAACCTACCTAAGGCATAGCAGGCTTTCATCGTATTTGTATTTTGTGTTTCACAACTTATTTTATAAACTTTAAATGCTTTAAAATAATTTTTTCTTGTCCCAATAGCCCTTTCATACATCCTACCAAGCTTATAACATTCTGCATTATTTCCATTATCACATGTTTGCTTTACCATCTCAAATTTCGATGCATTTAAATTTTCACTTTCGTGCTTGATTTGTTTTCCCCTAACACTACTTTTTTCCTTATTTTCGGTATACATTTTTCCAAGTTCACCACAAGCCTGACTTTCATTGTTTTGACAAGCCTTTTTATATGCTTTTTTTGCTTGATACTCATTTTTAGAAGTTCCCACACCATCTCGATACATATTTCCTAAAATATAACAAGCACTCGCATCACCACCAGTACAGTCACTTTTGTACTGAGAAAATTGACTAGGTTCCGGAGGCGTCAAGACCACACCTACACCACAACCAGACAGGGTCCAGATAAATATTATACTATAAAGATATTTTAAACTTTTTTTCATTTTTTCTCCTATTATTATTATTTCATAAAAGACACAGGTCAGTTATCTTACTAAAAAACAATTTAGTATTCTACAAGATTGTTTAGAACTTGATTTTCTTCGACATAGACTTAAAGCTATGTTTTTAGATGTACCCTTATCTGGGTTTCGTGCACTCGACCTCATATTTCCGCCTATTGCCTTACAATACCATAGAAGTCCAGAAGCACGCTTTTGTAAAGGTTTTTTACGTTGTATACGTACTTTTTTCTTTATTTTTGTTTTTCTTTTAATGTGTGTTTTTCTTTTCTTTAATATATCTTTAGCACTTTTTATTGTTTTTTCTTTTACTTTTTGGGTGAGTATCTTTTCCTCTATTTTAACAGGAACTGCCTTCACTTTTTCCGTCACTTCAGTCCTATTTAACAATAAAGTGTGATTTGTATCAACATTTTCTACATCACCTGATTTGTTCTCATCTATACTTATTTCTTTGATTTTAGGCGCTTCAGTCATTTCTATATCTATTTCTTTGATTTTAGTAGGTTCATCCATTTCCATATTAATTACTTGTATTTTAGAAGGTTCAGTCACAATTGCAGACATCTCTTCCATCTTTTTTCTAACTTCATTTTCCAGTTTGATTTCTTCAGCAAGTTGCATATCAACGTCTGTCTTAGTCTCTTCTTTAAGTGGTAATTCTTCTATTTTATTTTTACTTGAAAAAATATTGTTTTTATCAATCTTTTCTATATTATTCAAACTGTTTTCATCTCTATTTATATTTTTTATTCTACTATTCTCATCCAAGGTTATCTGTTTATCTTCTTTTTCTAATATAATTCTCTCATTTTTTACATCTTTTACATTTTCAATTGATTTATTTTCTTTGTTTTTTGATATATATTCCTGAACCATATTGCTAGCTAACTCACTATTATTATCAATCTTTTTTAATCCTTCAAAAATAACATATATAAGGGCAGGAAGTAATAAAAGATACAATAAGTAGTTCCTTTTATTCTTTAGTATATTGTCTGCCTTCGCAACCGAACCAACAGATAAGGATTTACGTAGAGATGCAATATCTTTAAATCTATCCTTTGGAGATAACATCATACATTTATCTATCATTTTCAAAAAGTTAATATCATAATTATTTGAAAATTCTTTTTTTTCAGCTATAGGAACATAAGGATCATTAGCAATATCTTTTTGACTACAAACCATGCGTTCTGATGCACTTGGAGGGAAATTACCAACTATTAGTTTATACAATAAAACGCCTATAGCGTAAATATCACTTTCTTTTCCAATATTGGAAGTATTGTCACTATTTAACTGCTCAGGAGCAGCATATTCAGGAGTATACGCATTACAAAATACTCTACTGTCTTCATCCTTAAAAAATGTACTTGATTCTAATCCGAGTAACAAAAAAGAACCATCTTCGAGAATAAATATATTTTCAGACTTTATATTTAAATGATAAATATTTAAAGTATGTAAATGCTCCACTGCATCCATTAATGGATTTAATAGCTTATCTACTTCATCCTTTTCAAGTTTCCCATTACCCGTTCTAATTTTTGTTTCCATAAATTTTTGAAGCGTCATACCTTTTTTAAGAGGGTAAATAATATATGATGTATTATTTTTATTTTTTTCTATCGATGTAACTTTAAGGATGTTAGCATGTGGTTTTATAGATATTTTTTCTAAACTATTAGCTTCTCCCATAAAAAAATTCTGCATATAATTAAAACGTATAAGAGAGTCAATATCCAAAGGGGTATTTAAGATCATCTCATCTTTATCATTACGAGTTACATATTTATGAGGGAAAAATTCTTTTATTATATATGTTGTATTTTTATTTATCTTTTCAACTAAATAAATAAACCCAAACGTATTTTCTTGGAGAACCCTCATGATTTTATATCTACTTAATAATATCGAGCCTGGTTGACGTGCAAAACTTGAATCAATAGTATTTTCTATATCTTCCTCTAAATCATAGGGAATGCTAGATTCATATATATCCAAACAACTAAAATATGTCCTTTCAGTATCAAATTTGTGACTTTTCTTCACTGTATTATCTTTCCCTCATATACTATATTTATGTATAAACCACTTTTAGCAATACATTCTTAATCTATATTTTAGTATAACAATTTAATATTACTATAGACTTAAAACCAATGCTATCAATGAACATACTAAAAACATAATAAGGTTGAATATATCACATCTAAAAAAGTATCCAAAAGTTAAAGACAAAAAATTAAAAAGACAATCAGTAAACTGTATACTTACAAAGTAATATTCTAAATAATGATTATCCAAACTTAAGCATAAACGATGTAAAACCTACTTATGACATTAAATAACCTTAATTTTCAAAGCAACTACCTTAACCTAAATAGAGAATTTTACGATATCAACAAAACCACACCTCTTGATGAGCCCTATTTTATAAGCTTTAACCCTACTGCATCAGCACTCATAGAGCTCAATGAAGACTCGGGGAGTGATCCACTCTTTATAGAATTACTCAATGGTACCCACATCCCTAAAAATGTACGCCCGTTTTCTATGTGCTATGCAGGACATCAGTTTAGCCATTATGCCTCACGTCTTGGTGATGGAAGAGCCCATAACCTAGGAAGCATCAATGGTTGGCACTTGCAAACTAAAGGCTCTGGGGAAACCCTTTACTCACGCACAGCAGATGGACGTGCTGCCTTGCCCTCTTCCATACGTGAGTACCTTATGAGTGAAGCTATGCACCATCTTGGCATACCAACAACACGTGCACTTGGTATCATAGGCTCAAAAACAAAACTCTTGAGAAATAACATAGAATATGCAGCCATCGTTATGAGAATGTCCCCTTCTTGGGTACGTTTTGGTACTTTTGAGTATTTTTATTATCTTAAAGAACATGATAAACTAAAAACTTTAGCAGACTATGTCATAGTTGAGTCCTACCCTCATTTAAAAGATGATGAAGACAAATATTTCAAATTTTTTACTGAAGTACTTGAACATACTGCAAACCTCATAGCCAAATGGCAAGGTATAGGCTTTTGTCATGGCGTAATGAACACAGATAATATGTCCATAGTAGGTCTCACCATAGACTACGGTCCTTTCTCTATGCTAGACGATTTTAAATTTGGCTTTGTTTGCAATAGCACAGACAAGGCAGGTCGCTACGCTTACGGAGAACAACCCAATGTCGCTTACTGGAACCTCACCATGTTTTCCAAAGCACTTTCTTCTCTCATAGACCAAAAACGCATGGATGAAAAACTAGAAGCATATGGTGACTTTATCTATTCAAATGCCTACATCACTGTCATGCGTGAAAAACTAGGATTAATAAAAAACCTAGAGGAAGACCAACAACTCATCACAAGCCTCATTAGTACCTTACAAGATGCCTACATAGACCATACCCAATTTTTCCGAGCACTCAGCCGTTATGATGGCGAGAGGATACCCATCTTTGAGCTTGCCATGAACCCTGTACCTTTTGATACATGGCTTGACCGCTACGATGCTCGTCTCAAAAAAGAGTCAACTACCCAATCTAAACGTCAAGAAGCTATGCTACAAACCAACCCTAAATACATTTTGAAAAACTATATGTTAAAACAAGCCATTACCTTAGCTAAACGTGGTGATTTTACAATGGTAGAAACATTACTGCATATAGCCCAACATCCATACGATGAGTTACCAAAGTATGAAAAGTTTGCAGAGGAAACACCTGAGGAACATAAAAATATTACACTGTCATGTTCATCTTAAAGTTGTATTATGAGCACATCTAAAACACAACTTATCTTCATCGTAGACCCTATGTGTTCATGGTGCTGGGGTTTTCATCCTGTCATCGAGAAACTTTGCCTAAACCACGCTGAACGTTATACCTTTAGTCTCGTTGTAGGAGGGTTACGCACTTCAGGACAAATGCAGTGGAACACCCAAAACAAATCTTATCTCAAACAAAACTGGGATGCAGTACAGCAAAAAACAAGCCAACCTTTTAACCCAAAACTTTTAAATCTAACCTATTTTGATTACGATACTTACCCTGCTTGTAAAGCCATCGTCACAGTAAGAGAATTGTGGGGAGAAGATACTGCTTTTGAGTATCTAGCAGCCATACAGTCAGCCTTTTATACCCAAGGTACCGATATTACGTCTTTAGACATACTTACCTCCTATATCACCAAAGACAAAAAAGCCTTTACTACTTTTTATACCAGCCAGAGAGCCGAACAGCTCATGCAACATGATTTTTCCAAAGCACGCTCTATGGGAGCCAATGCCTTTCCTTCCACCGTAAAGATAGACAACGAAGGGCACATGATATGCCTCAGTGGCTATAGACCTTTAGAAGAAATCCTCAAAGTTTAAAAGTAAGTTTTTTAGTTTTGTGGTAAACCGTGGTAGTTATAGTGTACTTTACGTAAGTGGTCAGGCTTCATACCCATAAGTTTCATCTCGGCACGCTCATCTGCAACATGTTCTTTTTTTATCTCTACAAGAAACTCCCATCTCTTCACAAGTATCTCTCGTATCTCGTCTTCAAGTTCACCACTATACGCAGTAAAATCCATTTGCTTTACAAGCTCTAACTGTTCTTGGCTATGTGACTTAGCTTCTACCAACTGAGTAACACCATTGACTGCTACTTCAGCAATTTCTTTAGCATAATCCCCCTCATATTCAGGATTATTATCATTTAACTTTACTACTAAGTCTGCTAACACATTGTCATTCAGTATTTCAAGTTCTGCTTCAAAGCCTTTGAGTTCTGCTTCATACTCTGCTGCATCATCATATATGTCTGCTAACTTTTTATTGTTAGCACTACGTGCATTGGCAGGTATACGATCTTTAGAACTATCGATATCTACTCCATGCTCATCTTTCAAAGCATCCATCTGCATTTCCATTATACGTCTATTTTCTTTATCAGCCATCCGTTATCCTCTATCATTATTTATCTTAATATCACTATAGCAATTAATGCTTATGATGGCTTTAATACTCCCTTTACTACACACAAAAAACCTATAGAGTGTGGTAAGAACAACCTCATAAACACAAATTAAAACATACCAAACCAGCCCATACATTTCAGTCTAAAAAAATATTAGCTAAGTATAATTTATTTTATACATATTAAAAAAGGAAACTACATGACAAAACAGATAAAAATTTTATGCCTCTCTTTTACTTTACTACTGCCTGTCTATGCTACTGCAAAACAAGAGCTTACTACAGAAACCAATCAAAAAAAACTAGATCCAGCCTTTATTAACGCTGCAGAAAAGTTTTTCAAATCCATGAACACAGAAGATAACTATAGAAAAATCATAGACTCCACTACAGAAACGCTCATAAAAGCAAACCCAAATCTCAAAAATGCAAAAAAAGATATTCGTGCTTTTTATGCAAAGTATATTGGCTGGAGTAGTATTAAAGAGGATATGATTAGACTTTACGAAAGATATTACACTATTCCAGAACTAGAAGACATCACGAATTTCTACCAAACAGATACAGGACAAAAAACATTAAAACTCATGCCAACACTCTATAAAGAAGGCCAAGATCTAGGAGTAAAGCTTGTGCAAGAGCATATAGGTGAACTAAAGGATATCATACAAAAAAGTATGAAGAAACCGAAAGAAGAAGTTCAAAAGTAACTTTTTCTTATGGGATGCTGTTAATGTCGCACCTTATCACTAAGATACTGACACATAAGTTTCTACCCTTACAATTAAACTCAATTACTCAAAAAGTGATATAAAAAGCAAATACTAATAACTGAAAATACCCAAGGTAATACAAATTCAAAAATAAACGTTAACCGTGTTTTTGTTACTAAAAGACTTCTAATAAAACTCTTCTCTATTTTCATACTTTGATTATGTATGCTATCAGTTTCGTTTTCATCTCCTATTGTATCTCCATAATCTATAGCATCTTCACGCATTTCATCAATTTCTTTTAGAGTCAAACCAGATAATTCACTTCGAATATTTTTAGTTTTATATCCAATAATATCTTTACTTTTATAATCTAATATTTCCAATAGTGCACTTAATAAAAAATGGAGAAATAATACTATTGTAATAACTAAAATAAACCAACCTAATGTTTTATCATCTTTAGGTAGTTCTATCCCAATGAGTTTAAATTCATGAGGTAATATTTTAGTCATACCTATAAATAAAGAGATACTAGAAAATGTGATTAATTTAGTTTTTAACTTTAATGTCTGCTCTGAGAATAATAGTTTACTATTCTCTTTCATTTC
Source organism: Sulfurovum sp. (assembly GCA_021647715.1). Classification (GTDB taxonomy): domain Bacteria; phylum Campylobacterota; class Campylobacteria; order Campylobacterales; family Sulfurovaceae; genus Sulfurovum. Next base: position 2,436 of record JAKIUE010000018.1, on the reverse strand, counting down.
TTAACCACTTCTTCAACCCCTCAACCTGCTCCAAAGTCCTAACAGTAGCTGTCCCCCCCTCAGATATCCGAGCATTCATCGAAGCACGGTTGTCTAGCAATGCTACTACGCCTTCACCTATACGCTCATCTATACTTTGTAAGTCAGCCAAGTTAAGCTCAGAGATGTCTAAGCCTTTCTCTTCTGCTAGGTTTACTACATTTCCTGTAATGTGGTATGCATCACGAAATGGTAGTCCAGCCTCTTTTACGAGGTAGTCTGCTAGATCTGTGGCACTTAGGTGACCTACCATACAGGCACGCTCCATGGCATCTTTGTTTACAGTCATATCGGCTATCATCTCTTCTAGTACTTGTAGGCTCAGTGTCGCCGTACGTACAGAGTCAAAGACGCCCTCTTTGTCCTCTTGCATGTCTTTATTGTACGCTAGTGGTAAGCCCTTCATCACAGTGAGTAGTGCCACTAGGTTACCATTGACCCGTCCAGTTTTGCCACGTAGAAGCTCTGGGATATCAGGGTTTTTCTTTTGTGGCATGATGGAACTCCCCGTAGCATGTCTGTCACTCAGTGTCACCCACTTAAACTCAGCAGCAGACCAGAGTATAAGCTCTTCACTCAGGCGACTCATATGCATCATCATCGTACTAATGTTAAAGAGTATCTCCAAAGCAAAGTCACGGTCACTTACTGTGTCTAGACAGTTAAGAGTAGGTGCGTCGAAACCCAACTTATCAGAGGTTATCTTACGACTTATGTTATGCGGTGTACCTGCCAATGCTGCACAGCCTATAGGAGAAAGGTTATTGCGCTCATAAGAGCTTGTAAAACGCTCATAATCACGTTTAAACATACTCGCATATGCCAACATATGGTAACCAAAGTTTATAGGCTGTGCGTGCTGTAGGTGTGTCATACCTGGTAACATAGTCTCAGAATGTTCTTCTGCTACACTTACAAGTGTAGAGATGTTCTCTAACAGTAACTCTGCTATGGCTTTAGTGTTATTCTGAACATAGAGTCTAAAGTCCAGTGCTACTTGATCATTTCGGCTTCTAGCTGTATGTAAACGCTTCCCCGCATCACCCACTTTATCAGTGAGTCTCCCCTCTATAGCCATATGGATATCTTCATCATCGCCATCTAAGAGAAACACTCCAGACTCTACCTCTGCGAGTATCTCAAGCAAACCAGACTCTATCTGTGCATAGTCATCTTTACTTATGATACCCTGTTCACAAAGCATATACGCATGAGCACGAGAGCCTTCTATATCTTCTTTATACAATACTTTATCGAAAGGCAGTGAGTTATTAAGATCTTGTAAGAGTTGAGAACTTTTTTCAGTGATACGTGCAGATGCAATTTTATTAGACATAGATATTCCTAGAGTATTATTAATTACTTGTATTTTATCGTAAAGTTCGTATAAAAACGTTTTGAGTGATTAAAAAAAGAAGGGAGGATAAAAACGAAGAGCCAAAAACAAGGGAGAAATCTCTAGGGGGAGATAAATGGAGGCTCTTCTGTAAAAGGTGTTTTTAGAAAAAAACAAGGAAGTGTGTTTACTAACATTGGACAAGGAGTAAAACAACGTTCTAAAACTTATCACCTTTTCTAAGTGTATTATAAAGCATGAGCGTTAATGAAGAGTAAAGAAGTATCAATGAATCATTAATACATGGTGTTAAAAAGTTAATGCTAATAAATATAATATAAAAAGGAGATGATTACTATAAGAAAGACTAGCTAAGGAGTTATAACTCAAAGTGGCAGCGACCTACATTTCCACAGACGTAGCCTGCAGTATTATCGGCGATGGGAGGCTTGACTTCCAGGTTCGGAATGGAGCTGGGTATGACCCTCCCTCTAGCCCCACCACTAAGAGAGATAAAAACATTATTTAATGTTTTTATCTCTCCCAGCTCGTAAGCTTTGAGAAACTTAGTATTGTTAAGAGTCTAGCGAATGTTGAGTAAGTAAATCACAATATACAAGAAGAAATCAATCTTACTATGTGTTTTAATGCACTTAGCAAGGTAGTACCTAATGAATATGATATAAATACAAACGATCTATTAGTACTGGTCAGCTAAATGACTTTCATCACTTACACACCCAGCCTATCAACGCAGTAGTCTTCTGCGGATCTTCAGGGAAGATTCATCTTGGAGTTGGCTTCCCGCTTAGATGCTTTCAGCGGTTATCTCATCCGAACGTAGCTACCCAGCGATGCCCTTGGCAGGACAACTGGTACACTAGTGGTTCGTTCACCCCGGTCCTCTCGTACTAGGGGCAACTCTCCTCAATCTTCCAACGCCCACGGCAGATAGGGACCGAACTGTCTCACGACGTTCTGAACCCAGCTCGCGTACCACTTTAAACGGCGAACAGCCGTACCCTTGGGACCTGCTTCAGCCCCAGGATGTGATGAGCCGA
>JAKIUE010000017.1 GCA_021647715.1 Sulfurovum sp. | reverse complement strand
TTTTCTTATGTTTACTATAGGATTAGAGTTTTCTGTACGGCAACTCAAAATAATGAAAAAAGATGTATTTGTCTATGGTGGGTTACAGGTGTTACTTACCTCTGCACTTTTTACCTTTATCGCAAATTCTATATTTAATATAGAAATAAAATCTTCCATTATTATTGGTATGGGATTGGCACTCTCTTCTACTGCTATCGTACTCAAGATATTAAATGAAAATGGAGATATCAATAAAGTCTATGGTCGTAAAGTACTAGGGATTTTACTCTTTCAAGACATTGCTGTTATTCCAATTTTACTCATGATTACAATTTTTTCAGTCAAAGATGGTTCTATCTCAGCCTTACTTCTTTTAACAGCCGTTAAAGCTATAGTACTTATGCTTGGATTGTTTGTTGTGGGGAAATATCTGCTTGAGCCTTTTTTTCATAAAATATCAGAAGTTAAGTCTAATGAAATCTTTATCTCATCTATTTTGCTTATTGTTATTGGTGCTTCTTATGTGGCTCATCTCCTTGGTTTTTCCTATTCACTAGGAGCATTTATAGCCGGTATGATGATATCAGATACACACTATAAACATCAAGTCGAAGCTGATCTTGTACCATTTAGAGACTTGTTACTTGGGGTGTTTTTTATTACCGTTGGTATGCAACTTGATTTTAAAATCATATATGAAAATATAGTTACTATTTCTATGTTGCTACCACTACTTATTGTTATCAAGATGTTTATCATTTTTTCATTGACTCGTTTCTCTGCAAATAAAAGAAATGCTTTTAAAGCATCTTTGAGCATTTTTCAACTTGGTGAATTTGCCTTAGTGATTTTCGAGTTGGCATTTGCCAATGCACTGTTAGACCCAGTTTTAGGTCAAGTGCTTATTGTCATAGTTGTTATTTCTATGATTATGACACCTTTTGTCCTGAAAAATATCTCTACACTTGCTAATTTTGTAGAAAAAGAGAACCTAGAAGATTATAAATATACAAACCTAGAGACTACACATTTGACAAATCATATCGTCTTGATAGGTTACGGGAGACTTGGTTGGCGTATTTCCAACCTTATACGTGATAGAGGCTTAGAGTTTGTAGCTATTGAAGCGGATATAAAAACTGTAAAAGATTCAAGAGAAAAAGGTTTACCTGTCATCTTTGGTAATGCAGCACAAAAAGACATACTAGAATCTGTAAACATCAAAGAGGCTCAAGCTGTCATAATTTCTATAGAGAATAGCCAAAAACTATATCATATTTGCCAAGTAGTCAATGAACTAACAAATAATGCAAAAACCATTGTAAGAGTAGATAGGGTTGAGGAAAAAGATGCATTGGCAGATTTAAATCTAAGCCATATTATTGTTGAGACTGAAAAGACAGCTATCGCTATGTTTGATGAAGTGATGAAGGTGAAATAATTCAACCATAAAACAAAAAGCACCAATACGCTATAATCGCGACAATTATATAACGATGTAGGAACTACTTATGAGCGAAACAACTGAAAAAAAAGCAACATACGAACCCAAAGAAGTAGAAGACAAGTACTATGCACTCTGTGAGGAGCGTGGGTATTTTGAAATAGAGGGAAATAAAGACATCCAAGAGGAAGGCAAAAATTTCTCTATCATGATGCCACCACCTAACGTCACTGGTAGCCTACACATAGGGCATGCCCTCACATTTACACTTCAAGACATCATCACACGTTATAAGCGTATGGATGGGTACAAGACACTCTGGCAACCAGGGACTGACCATGCGGGGATTGCTACGCAAAACATCGTAGAAAAACAACTTCTAGCTGAAGGTAGCACCAAAGAAGCGCTAGGCCGTGAGAAGTTTCTTGAGCGTGCATGGCAACAAAAAGAAACATCTGGTGGTAACATTGTACACCAAATGCGTAAACTGGGTGTTACTCCTGCTTGGAAACGTGAACGTTTCACTATGGATGAGGGGCTTAAAGAAGCAGTAAAAGAAGCCTTTGTATCACTCTTTGATGAGGGACACATCACACAAAACACCTACATGGTAAACTGGTGTACGCATGATGGAGCGTTGTCTGACATCGAAGTAGAACATGAAGAAGTAAACGGTAAGTTTTACACCATGGTCTACAAATTCGCAGATGGTTCTGGTGAGCTTGAAGTCGCTACTACAAGACCTGAGACTTACTTTGGAGATACTGCTATCATGGTACATCCTGATGATAATAGATATACGGACATCGTAGGTAAAGAAGTGTTGTTGCCACTTACGGATAGAAAGATAAAAGTCATTATAGACTCTCATGTAGATATGGAAGTAGGAACAGGTGTTGTTAAAGTTACTCCTGCTCATGACCAAAATGACTACGCTGTGGGTAAACGTCATAACCTAGAGTTTGTCAAAGTGTTTGATGAAAAAGGGATACTCAATGACTACTGTGGCGAGTTTGCTGGGCTAGAGCGTCTAGAAGCTCGTCCTGTCATCGTAAAAGCACTTGAAAATGCTGGGTACATCGTAAAGATAGAAGAGCACGTACACCAAGTAGGTCACTGCTACCGTTGTAAGAACATCGTGGAACCATTTATCTCTACACAGTGGTTTTTGAGTTCAGATATGGCACAAAACTCCATACAAAAAGCAAAAGATGAGAGTAAAGAACGAAGCGAAAAAGGTTCAAGCCTCTTTCACCCTCCTCACTGGATAAACTCCTACACTGCATGGATGGATGAGCTTAGACCATGGTGTATAAGCCGTCAGCTTTGGTGGGGACATAGAATCCCAGTCTTTACTTGTGACGAGTGTGACCATACTTGGGCAGATAAAGCAGACTCACCTGAAGCTTGTCCAAAATGTAACTCAAAATATATGACTCAAGACCCTGATGTACTTGATACGTGGTTCTCTTCAGCATTGTGGGCTATGAGTCCTCTTGGTTGGGGAAACAATGGCGAACTAGCCAAAACCTATAATGACACAGATATGGCAGACTTCTACCCTAACTCACTACTCATCACTGGGTTTGATATCATGTTTTTCTGGGTAGCACGTATGATGATGATGGGAGAACACTTCCAAGGAAAACTACCCTTTAAAGATATCTATATGCACGCTCTCGTTCGTGATGAGACAGGGGCTAAGATGTCTAAGTCTAAAGGTAACGTGATAGACCCACTAGATATGGTAGAAGAGCATTCTGCTGATATCATACGCTTTACACTAGCTTACCTTGCAGTACAAGGGCGTGACATTAAGTTAGGGGCTAAGAACCTAGAGCAATTTAGAAACTTTACCAACAAACTTTACAATGCAACGAACTACCTACAACTCAACCATGCTACGTTTAAAGACTTAGCAGACATCGAAGTAACAACACCGCTTGGACGTTACATGCAGAGTCGTTTGGCAGTAGCCGTTGAAAAAGTAAGAGTAAGCCTAGATACCTACAATTTCTCAGACGCAGCCAAAGCACTTTACAACTTCGTATGGAACGAGTTTTGTGACTGGGGCATAGAGTACTCTAAGGCAGACCGAGAGAGTATAATCGAACTAGGTGCTATCTTTAAAGAGACGCTAAAAATGGTTTCTCCATTTATGCCGTTTATCTCTGACCACCTTTACCACAAGCTTAGTGGAACCACACTTGAGGAGGGAGAGTCACTGATGATTATGAACTTCCCAAAAAAGATAACAAGAAATGAAGAAGCAGAAAAGATGTTTGCTATCATCGAAGAGTCTATCACTGCCTTGCGTCGTGCGAAAGTCATCATTGACATGGGTAACTCTAAGATAGACAAAGCCTACATCAAACTAGATGCATCTGCTAAGATAGATACAAATATGGCAAAACCGTTCATACAGAAACTTGGAAAAGTACTTGACATAGAGTTCGTAGATGCAAAAGTGGTAGACAGCATCACTGATGTGTCTGATAACTTAGAAGTTTACTTACCAACAGGTGAGATAGATATGACACCAATTATTACTAAACTCACACGTCAAAAAGAGAAGCTTGAAAAAGAGATAGCAAAACTAAATGGTATGCTAAACAATGAACGTTTTGTGGCTAATGCACCAGAAGATGTCATAGCAGAGAACAAACAAGCACTTGAAGATGCAAATAATAAGATAAAAAAAGTGACTAATGAACTTGAAGGGTTTGGTGTATAATGCAGGAACTTATAAAGTCAGCGTATGAAGTATTACTTAATAAAGAGTATGAAAAGGCATTAGAACTCTATAGTGCATTGGTCAATAAAGATGAACCTACAAGTTACTATTACCTTGGTTTCTTATATTTTCATGGTCATGCGGTGAAACAAGATACACAGAAAGCCTATGAATACTATTTGGAATCAGCGACTAGAGAGGTACCTATAGCACAGTTTGAAGTGGCACTCATGCTGGAAAATGGTGAGGGTTGTATAAAGAACGAGAGTGAAGCAGCCTTCTGGTATGAAGAGTCTGCTAAACGTGGGAATATAGATGCCTTTAATAATCTTGGAGCCATGTATAAAGAAGGTCGTGGTGTGCAACAAGATTATAAAAAAGCCTTTGTACTCTTCTCCAAAGCAGCCCAAGCTGGTAATGCTAAGGCACAATTTAACTTGGGTGCACTCTATGACACTGGTTTAGGCTGTGAAGAAGATAAAGAGAAGTCCATTGAATGGTGCAGAAAAGCAGCACATCAAGGGCATAAATTGGCACAGGGGATTATTTATAGAATGCAATCTGATGGACAGATTGTATTTTAAAAGTTTATTCTTATTTCACCATATATTTTTTACTAAATACATCTACAGGAATAGGTTTGGAAAAAAAGTAACCTTGATAACTTAATTTGTCATCTAATGTAAGAAGTAGTTTTTTCTGTTCTTCGTTTTCTATCCCTTCAATAATAATATTGTAATTAAACTGACGCCCAATATCTAATATGGTTGATACGAGTACCAGTTCTTTAGGATTTTCCTCAATATCTTTAATAAATTCTCTGTCTATTTTTAATGTATGCATAGAGAGTTTCTTAAGATAAGAAAGTGAAGAGTATCCTGTACCAAAATCATCAATAGCACATCTCACTCCTTGACTTCTTAATTCATTAATAACACCTTGTGTACTTGAAAAACTATCGATGAGGGAGCGTTCTGTAATTTCTATCATAATTTCATCAGTATTTATATCATATTTTTTTAGTTTTTTAAAAAAATCTTTTGCAAAATGATTTTCTATAAGTTGTGCAGAGTTTATATTGATAGAAATATACCTTAAGTTCCATACACCTTCCTCTTTCCATTGTGAAATTTGTTTACAAACACTCTCTACTAGCCACCATGTGATTTTTGAAAGAAGACCTGCTTTGATAGCTAGAGGTATGAATATTTCAGGTCCTAAAAATCCTTTTTCAGGATGATCCCATCTCAATAGTACTTCTGCAGAGAGTAGCTTGTCATCCTTCATGCTTACTATTGGTTGGAAAAAGAATATGAGTTTTTCATGTGTTGCAGCATGTACTAGGTTTTGTTGAAGCAAAAATAATTCTTTTTGCTTTGCATCTAAGGTAGAATCATAATATGAAGTATGATTGACTGCATTTTTTGCCTTGTACATTGTAAGGTCAGCATGTCGTATGATTTCTTCTGTATCTGTATACCCAGGCTCTAGAACAACAATACCTATACTTGTTCTAATATGTAATAAATTATCCTCAATATGACAGGGCTCTGAAAATACACTTTTTATAGTATTCGCATACTCTTCTGCCTTCTTATAAGTGAGTTTTTCATCTATTGCAATATGTGAGACAAGAATATTAAATTCATCTCCCCCTACTCTACTTATTTTACATTCATCTCCTAGTTTTTGACGTAAGCGTTGCCCAACACTTATTAAAACTTTATCTCCTACAGCATGGCCCAAAGAATCATTAATACTTTTAAATTGATTTAAATCTAAATAAAAAAGAATAGAATAGTATGCTTCATGTTTCGGATCGGCAATAAGATAATTCATATATTTTTTAAATCCTCTACGGTTTAAAAGTCCTGTTAACACATCATGTTCAGACATATATTCTAATCTCTTTATTGCTTTGTGCTCTTTTGTTTTATTTTCGATAATAGCTATACCCACAGACTTATTTATATGTTTATCCGTATATGAAAAAGCTTTTATTTCTAAAAATAACTCTTTATTGTAGATTGAATAATAGGGACCATTGTAAAAGGATGTACCATCCTTTAATGCTTCTTTAAAGGTATTCACAATACGATTATCAGGTAGTAACTTTAGGGATGTACCGATAATATTATCTTTTCCATGATTAAAAAGAGAAACGAGTTCTTTATTCTTATCCGTCACCATTAAATTTTCATCATAGATTAAAATACCGATTGGGGCATTTTCAAAAAAATTATGTAATAAGTGATGAGAAGCTTCAAAAGTGATCATTTGCTGTTTTTCTTTATACATACTATAGAGTGTTACGCCTTGTGCAATACAGTGAACAAATAAAGTGATAGCAATAATATAGTGTAAAGGCATATCATGTAAAAATAAAAGTGTGATGATTAAAGGCATTAAAAGTATATAGATAAAAGATAAACTTAAACGAATATCTTGAGATAGAGATGATACAGAACCAGATGCAATTCCTACCAACATAGTGACAATAAATAATTGATAGTAGATTTCTACATGATGGATAAAGTAAAAACCTAAAGAAGTATAAATAAGACCATTGAGTAGTGTTAGTATCGCAAACCTAGAATGCCATATATCAATGCTATAGTTATTTTGTTCTTCTATAAAAGTATGCACATCATAAGATCTGTAAATATTTAATAGTAAAAAGAGAATAAACCATGCAAGAATTTCAAATTTTAATATAGGATATAATGAAATAACTATAATAATAGCAAGGATGATGTTTACAGGAAAACTTTTTTTTCCTAAGTGATATAAACTATCTACGGTAGATTGATTGACAGGTTGAAAAACATTTATATTGTTCAGGATTGTTTTTAAATTCATGCAGAATTATAGTATAACTATACTTTACAATTCAGACGCTGTTTTTATAATGTCTAGCCCAAAACTATCTCTTAAATGTTGTATTTCTTTACTCAGGTTATTTTCATGTGTATCTTCATCTAAGTGCATAAGAGAAAGGGTTTTCTTATGTTGAGAGGTAAAGTTAGAGACATTGAGTGATATTTTGATAGCACCTCTATCTAAAACTATTTGATTATATATTTCTACAAGCATTGATTTAAATAATTTCTCTGAAAATACTCTATTTACCGTGATACTTTGTTTTTGTTTTATGCCATATTCATAGTTAATTTTTAGATAATACGTTGTGGGGTTTACATTTATGCTAAAGACCATATAGACTATATGCCTAGCCATGATTAAGATACGTCTACGTATTTCTTCTTTATTATGTATGACATCAAAGGTGCGAGAAATACCTATGGATTTTCTATCTCCTTTTCTAAATATACTCTCATTACATGTTCCCGTGACACGTTTATACAGTTGTATCCCTGGCTTTTTCCATCCATATAATAGAGATTTATTTCTTTTTACTTCACCAAGCGTACCTATATAATGTAATTCTAGTTTTTTTTGATATCCTTTTCCTATACCTGGAAAATCTTTAATAGAAATATTTTCTATATAACTGTCTATATCCTTTACTTCATAGACACCATAAGGTTTTGCTGATTCTGTGGCAAGTTTAGCTATCCATTTTGCTTTTGATATACCAATTGATACTGGTATGTCAAAATGTTTCAGTATTTTGTCTTGTAACATTTTGGCAAATTCATAGATTTCTTCATCATCTACCCATCCACTCACATCTCCAAAAAATTCATCTATACTATACTGTTCTATTTTAGGTATATGTGCCTGCATAAAAGCATGTATTTTATACGATAATGTATGGTACAGTGGATAATTTGATGGGATGACAATCATTTCTGGACAGAGTTTTAAGGCTTGGGCAAGGGGCATGGCAGTTTTTACACCTTTAGCTCTTGCTTCGTAGCTAGCGGTTGTTACAATACCTCTTATTTTTTTTCGTCCATCTATTTCATCTACAAAGTAATTTTCAAATGTCTTTATTTTGGAGGAGTAAAAAACAGGTGTTACAAAAGCACCAGAATTATGATTCATAAGTTTGATATGTGTGCGTTTTTTGTTAAATATTTCAAGGTTACTCCTACTTCCCACACAGATAGGCAACCCTTTTAACTTAGGATTTACGCTCCGCTCCGCTGATGCAAAAAAACTATCTATATCTATATGAAGAAACATAGGACACTATAATATAAAAAATTTAAATGTTTAAAAAAAATGTCAAATTGTCATACTCTAGATAACGTAAGAAAGGTAAATGACGGTTGATGTATAATGTTATAAAGTTATTAAAGGAAAGAGCCATGTTAGATATGTTCAAAAATTTATTTTTAAAACCTAAAAAGGTAAATGTTACAGAAGATAAATCTACTGAACCTAAACCAGGTAGAACATTTAATAAGATTTTAACAGGTAAATATTTTGGGTTAGATGATAAAAATGCGAACAAGAAATTGATTAATGAACTTAAAGATAAGAAAATACAACAAATTAATGAATTGGGATTAACACCTAAATTTGCACGTTATATTTATGCAAAAGGTATTGATGATTATAGTACAGAAACCCCTATTTCTGTACATGTTGCTTTTCAAAAAGAACGCTATTCAAGAAAAAGGCAAATGATTCATATAAGTGAAATGTCATTTATAGTTAAGGCAAATGAGTTTGAAGAGTTTGAAAAAAAATTAGAAGTTAATATATTAAATGATTTTACGCAATTGGCTCCTGAACATACCTTTAAAGGTACAGAACGACGAAAAGAACAAAGGGCTGTATAAAATTTAAGTGTTTATGATTAAGTGGCGGAGAGTGAGGGATTCGAACCCTCGGTACCCGTGAAGGTACACACCCTTAGCAGGGGCGCGGATTAAACCAACTCTCCCAACTCTCCATGTGTTTTGTGGGTGAGATTATAATGAATTTGCCTTAAATGAGAGCTTAAAAAAAGAGATTTTTTGATACTATATGATTATAAATAATATTTTTATATATTACTGAAGGAAAATAGATGTTTCAAAAATTAGCACCACTTATAGTACTCGTCATCTTCGGAGCAGGTGTTTACCTTATGATGAAAGGTATGGATAATGCCGTACAAAACACTAAAGTAAAACTGGAACAACCTAAAAAGTAGAAATAACTTTTAAAATCTCCTCTACTTTTTCTTGTGGGTTTTTATCTTTGTAAATAGGACGTCCCACTACAGGGAAGTCTACTCTCTCAGTATTCGCTAGTTCAAGGGTAGCCACTCGTTGTTGGTCTCCTGCATCTTCTCCAAAAGGTCGTATGCCTGGAGAGAGTGTTAAAAAATCATTTGAAGTTGCATTTTTAATAGCCTTGCTTTCATGAGCAGAACATACTACCCCATCTAGGCCATTTTCATAGCTCATTATTGCAAACTGTTCTGCTTTTTCATCTATACCTTTTTCGTATACCTCTTTGAAGTTTGCCTCATCAAAAGATGTTAATGCAGTGACAGCCAGTACCAATGGACGTTTCTCATAGCTATTAAGTCTCTGCATCACTGTTTTCATAGCAACAGAACCGGCACTTGCATGTATATTAAACATATCAACACCTAGTTTAGTTACTTCTTCAGCAGCATCTGCCATAGTGTTTGGAATATCATAAAGTTTAAGATCTAGAAATATTTTAAAATCAGGGTTGATGGTTTTAAGTGCTTCTATAAATGCTTTGCCATCACGTATATAGGAGCGAAAGCCCACCTTCATCCAGACATCATAGTCTTTTAGGGATTTTGCTAGTGCCAAATTTTCTTTAGCGGAGGGTAAATCGAGTGCCACACATAATTTCATTTCACTTCCCTTATGATTTTCATTAAATCTTCTTGGGTATAATTATACTTTAAATTCAATAAACAAGGACTAAACACACATGTCAAAAAGATACGATGTCTCTCAAGAGACGATGGACACTTACAACTACGCGAAATTTAACACTTCAAAAGGGACTATCACCATTAAACTTTACCCTAATGATGCACCTAACACTGTAGCTAACTTTGCTCACCTAGCAAATGATGGTTTTTACAATGGTCTTAAGTTTCATAGAGTTATAGACGGTTTTATGGCTCAAGGTGGATGCCCACACTCTAAAGACAATCCGGCCATGGCAGGAACAGGTGGACCAGACTGGAGCATAGACTGTGAGACTGACACAAGTACAGAACCACATAGAAGAGGTACGCTTTCTATGGCACATGCTGGACCAAACACAGGTGGAAGCCAGTTCTTCATCACATTTGTACCAACACCTCACTTAGATGGTGTACATACAGTATTTGGTGCGATAGAAGAAGATGATACAGATTCATTTATGGTACTTGATAATATTCAAGGTAATGATGATATTAACTCTGTTGAGATTGTAGCGTCAAAATAAATCTTTGTTTACTTTTCTATTATTTTGATTGAGGCCTTGTTGTTCTCTTCATTTTTTTAGAAAAAACGAAGTAAAAAATCGTCGTCCCTCTCAAATCGCTCTGCTTTCAAGGGTGTTCGGGACGACATTATTTATGAATAATGGAGCATTAAATGTTTGGATACTACAGAGTCGCATCAGCAGTCAATAAAACGGTTGTAGGAAACCCCAAAAAAAATGCTGAAGAAATTTTAACCCTCATAAAAGATGCACATACTGAAGAGGTTTCTATCATTGTATTTCCAGAGCTTACGCTTACAGGATACACGGCTAGTGACCTTCTACTGAACCAAATACTTATTGCAAATCAAAATGACTCTCTGAAATATATATTAAAAAATATAAAAGATATCAATACCATTACGATACTTGGCATAGCAGTCTTTGAAACCGATAGAATGTATAACTGTGCAGTAGTCATACAAAATGGAAAAATGTTAGGCGTTGTACCTAAGTCATATCTGCCAAACAAAAAAGAGTTCTATGAAAAGCGTCATTTTACTACTGGACGAGACATCACTAGAACCACACTTGATTTGTTAGATGAGGAAGTGCCTTTTGGTGTAGACTTACTCTTTACAGACAAAAAAGAGATGACCTTCGGTGTTGAGATATGTGAAGACCTTTGGGCAGTGACTCCTCCTAGTAACCATATGGCAAGCAACGGAGCAAACTTACTCTTCAACCTAAGTGCGAGTAATGAACTCATAGGGAAACATGAATACCGTGAAGAGTTAGTACGAACACAAAGTGGACGTTGTATGGCTGCATATGTATATTCTAGTGCTGGTGTAGGAGAAAGTACTACTGACACTGTCTTTGGTGGGCATGCTATCATCAGTGAGTACGGCTCTACCCTAGCCCAAAATGAACGCTTTCGTATGGATTCACATTTTATCACTGCTGACGTAGACTTAGAACGTTTACGTTGGCTACGTGTAAATGAGTCTAGCTATGGTGATGGTAGACGTAAGAAGACAAGAGTGCTTAAAGTAGATACCTTACCACAGATGAGTAAGATAGAACGAGACATCAACCCTATGCCTTTTGTCCCCTCACGCTATGCAGATAAAAAACATAGATGTGACGAGATAGTCAACATCCAAGTACATGGTCTCATCAAACGTATGAGCCATGCACAGATTAAAAAGGCGATTATTGGCATCAGTGGTGGGCTAGATTCTACCCTTGCCCTACTCTCTACACATAAAGCTTTTAAGATGATGGGATGGGATGTTCAAGATATCATTGCTGTAACCATGCCAGGTTTTGGTACAACAACCCGTACCAAAACCAATGCTACTAAACTTTGTGTGGCATTAGGTGTGACACTAAAGAGTGTAGATATCACTGCCATCTCTCTTAAAGAGTTTGAAGCCATAGAACATGACAAAGATGAACACTCTGTAACGTATGAGAATGTACAAGCCAGAGCCAGAACCAGCATACTTATGAATATGGCAAATAAAGAGGGTGGGCTTGTTATAGGTACGGGTGATTTAAGTGAAATAGCTTTAGGATGGAGTACGTATAATGGTGATCATATGAGTATGTATGCCCTAAATTCTGGCATACCAAAAACCCTTATACAGTATGTCATAGAATACTACAAGTCTAATAAAAAAATAGCTGACATTATAGACGATATATTGGACACACCTATCAGCCCAGAGCTACTCCCACACGAAGGTGATGAGATAGTTCAAGAGACAGAGAACATTGTTGGACCCTACGAGCTTCACGACTTCTTTTTATACCACTTCATCAAGTACGGAGCAAAACCATCTAAGATACTACACTTAGCGACCATATCGTTTGATACTAAATACGATGAAGAAACCATAAACAAATGGCTAAAGCTATTTTTACGCCGTTTCTTTACGCAGCAGTTTAAACGTTCTTGTATGCCTGATGGGCCTAAAGTGGGTACTATATCTTTAAGTCCTAGAGCAGATTGGAAGATGGCTAGTGATGTGGATTTTGAGGGTTGGTTGAGTGAACTAGATAAATAGCTATTTTTGACATAATTTTGACAAGTTTTCTGGTTCCCACGCACAGCATGGGAACGAGAACTTTGTAGGGTGCGTTGAAAACGCACCCTACATGCAAACCTAAACTGAAAAAACTACAATTTTTTAAAGTTTGTGAGCTTTGTGGTATAGATGAATTATTTTGGAAAAATAAATCGTAGGGTGTTGTGCCCTCACAACACCAAAACTTCAAATACTGTATAATATTTCTTTATCTATTCCAATTTATTGGTGTTGTCGTGGGACAACACCCTACGTGAGATTGGTATTTTTTAAAAAGAGTATCCAATCTTTCCAAACACTTTTGCATTGTTAAAATCATCATCAACGCCACCAAAAGTTGCATCTGTGCTCCACTCATAACGAGCTTCTGCACCTACAAAGAAATGTTCTGTTATATCCATTCTTGCACTAGCACCTAGACCATAGGTAAATACAATATCATCTTCTGTACCTATCTCTACTCTTGCTAAACCTAAGTGTGGTCCTGAACCTAATGAAATTTTTTCAGTCACATTAAAAATATAATGAGGGTTAGCACTGATTTGTAGCATGGCAATGTCATTTTGGTCATAGGTTGTGATTTGAAGTTGTGATCTTACACTGTCTGATAAGAGACAAGCAAAAGAAAATTCAAAACCTTGAAAAACTTCCCAATCTACATTGTCTCCCTCTCCTTTTTGTACTCCACCTATATAGGCGACACTCATAGGTATCGTTGAGGTATCATTACTTACTTCCTTTATCATCGGGGTAATGGGTTCTACATCTTCCAAATATCCTCCACCTGCTATAAGAAGTGCTGATGTTAAAACTGATAGTAATGCGATTTTTTTCATAATATTCCTTTGTATTTTATTTGAGAGAAAAGTATAACAAATTATTTATTGATTGTATGTAACAGATGTTGCAAAGGTTTCACAATTTTAATAGCTAAGTAGACAATTAATCTAAAATATACTAGAATGCAATTTAATTATTATATACAATAAGGAAGAACATGATAACAATAAACTTAAAAGAACACACACTCTATGATGCAGAAGCTGAGCCTTCTTTTGGCATAGATTATGCAGGTGCGGGTGCAGTATTTATAAAAGCAGATATGACTGAGCCACTACAGTACTGCGAAGCATTAGACAGAGAGGAAGTACAAGACTTTTTTAACAAACCAGATGAGTACTTCTTTGGTAAAGTTAGTTTAACCTTAGAATTTACCCAAAGTCCAACTATGGGTAGAGGTAAACAATCAATGTGGTTTGCTAAGTACTTTAAAAGTGGTTATTATGAAGAGCCATTTGAATAATTAGTATGAAAAATAAGGCATTTAAACACTTTTATAAAACAGCCCTACAAGGGCTTTTTGGGCTACTCCCTGTAGTTATTATAGTAGTAGTCATACTCTGGTTGTATGGTAAAATGGATTTACTTGTAGGAAAGATGTTTGAATTCGTAGGTTTCACACCACAGAACCATCAGTTTTTATGGTTTATCATTGCTTTGGTTTTGTTCTCTTTACTTTTGTATCTTATGGGTCATCTTATGAGAACAAAACTTATAGGGTATTTTGAATCGTTACTTAAACGTATTCCTGGCTATACAACAGTCAAAGACATTATTAACATTTTCAACTCCTCTAAAGAAGGTGAAAATCAAGTTCTGGTTGTTGCCATACGTGGCTTTGCAAATGAAGGATATAACATTGGACTTATGTATTCACAAAAAGAGAGTATCATCAAAGATCACTATACCGTTACACTTTCTATGACTCCCATACCAAATGGTGGATATCTGTTTGAAGTGCATAAAGACAGCATATTTGTACTGGAAAATGCTACTTTTGATGACAATTTACAATATTTACTTTCCATGGGTGTAAAAAGTTTTGCAGAAATTTTAGATACCACACCTCAATCTTTAGATGACTTACCTACTCTAAAACAATGGATACAAGCCAATCATTCACCTGTAGAGATAAAATAACATTTTATTTATTTTGTAACTTATAGCTAGAATTATTAAAAAAAGTACTACTATTTAGGTTTATAAGCTTACAAGTAGGAAAAGTAGGTACAATTATTACTGAAGAAAGATGAGGTTCGAGTTCATCTCTCGAGTGTTAAGTGTTTTACTAGACCACCCGAAAGACTCTCTCCGATTTTAGATTCCGCTTTTATAGGGACTCCTAGAAGTGTAAATTACGAGCAAAAAGCTCAACAAGGTATAACAATGGCAGAATTAGTCAATGGAACAGTAAAATGGTTTAACGATGAAAAAGGTTACGGATTCATCCAACAGAATGATGGTGGAGATGATGTTTTTGTACATTTTCGTCAAGTAAATAACGACTCTGGTGGTCGTGTAACTCTTGCTGAAGGGCAAGCAGTAACTTTTGAAGTTGGTGAAGGTCAAAAAGGCCCACAAGCTGAAAACGTAACACCACTTTAGTAGTGTAATTGTAGGCTCTTTGCCTACAGTTTTTATTTTCCTCTATCCTTATATTTCCACTTTAAATTCTTTATCTAAACTAATATATCTTTTTAATATATATAGTAAGTTTATTTTCTGCTTAGCTTTTTTATCTGAATTTTTTAAATCTTTTTATATTTCTTTTGTAAGTATTTATACATAGCTTCTACTTCATCATCCGTCAAGTAATAACGAGGCATTATTTCATGATAGCCATTGAGTGCAGCTATCATCTGGGCGAGAGTACTAGTTCGTATGTCCGAACCTCTGAGTTCTTGGTTACCATGGATATCTTGATAATGCACGATACTTTTACCCTGACCTGAGTCTCCATGACATTCTGCACAGCTCACGCCTCTTGGATTAGAGTAAAGCATTTCCCCATACTCATAATCAGTTATAAAGCTCTCGGTCTCATTTTCTGTAGAGCATAACAGTAAGGGGATTAAAAACCATACTAATATTCGCACAATAGACTCTCCATTATTTATTTTTGATATAATACCTTAAAAATAATTAGGGTACCTCTTATGAAACTCATTGATGGTAAATCTCTCGCGTTAAAAGTACAAAATTCTGTCTCTACTGAAGTAGAAAAACTAAAACAAGAAAAGAACATCGTTCCAGGACTTGCAGTTATCCTTATAGGGGATGATCCAGCAAGTCATGCTTATGTGAAGATGAAAGCGAAAGCATGTGAAAAAGTGGGTTTTTACTCTATTACACATAATATGCCAGACTCCATAAGTCAAGATGAAATTATCGCCACCATAGAAATGATGAATGCAAACCCGCGTATAGATGGTATACTGGTACAACTCCCCCTTCCTAAACATGTAGATACGGACAAGATACTGGAAGTCATAGACCCCAAAAAGGACGTAGATGGTTTTCATGCTTATAATGTTGGGAGACTTGTTACTAAACTGGATGCTTTTGTAGCATGTACCCCACTAGGTGTGATGAAAATGTTTGAAGAATACAACATTGAACTTGAGGGAAAAGATGTTTGTGTGGTAGGTGCTTCTAACATCGTGGGGAAACCTATGGCTGCACTACTTTTAAATGCAAATGCGACAGTTACTGTCACACATATACACACAAAAGACCTCAAATCACACACTTCTAATGCAGACATAGTTGTAGTAGGTGTGGGTGTACCAGGGCTCATCAAAGAAGACATGGTAAAAGATGGTGCTATAGTGATAGACATAGGCATAAACCGTTTAGACGATGGCACTTTAGTAGGAGATGTAGACTTTAAAAATGTAAGTCCAAAATGTGCTTACATCACGCCAGTTCCTGGAGGTGTGGGTCCCATGACCATAGCCATGCTCCTTTCCAATACTCTTAAAGCTGCAAAGGCACGTAACTTATGAAAAACTTTTTAAATACTTTATATAAATTTTCTTCTTCATGGACGGGTACCATTATTATTGTGCTGATGCTTATATTTTTTGTGGCACAGTCCTTTGTTATCCCCTCAGGATCTATGAAACGTACACAACTTATTGGTGATTTTTTGTTTGCAAAGAAGTTTTCATATGGTATTCCTACACCTCACTTGCCATGGTTAGAAATACCGTTGTTACCAGACTTTAATGATAACGGTCACCTCATAGAAGGCCCACGTCCTCAAAGAGAAGACATTGTGATTTTTCGTAATCCTAAAACGCCTAAAATACACTATGTAAAACGTTGTGTCGCTGTAGGTGGAGACGAACTTATTTATGACAATAAAAAGCTCTATATTCATTTTCATGATATGCAAGATGAAGCAAGTATAAAAGCTGCCTATCCTGATGCAAATATCGTAACGCTTAGAGACAAACTCTGGGTAGAAAACCCTTATATGAACAAGTACCCAGGGATTCAGTATAAGCCTGAATATAATGGTAATTCTTTTGAACTTATGGTACAAAGTTACAATATCAACAGAGATGTCGATATGAAGCCTGTAGAAGTAGAAGAATTAGGTAAAAAACTTTTTTATAAAAAAGTAGAGCCAGACCACTATTATATGATAGGTGATAACCGTGATAACTCAAATGACAGTCGTTTCTGGGGTTCAGTACCCTACTCAAATGTAGTCGGAAAACCTTGGCTTATTTACATGAGTCTTGAGTTTCGTTCGTATGATTGGGTCTATAATGGCATAGGTGGTAGCAAAGATCATGATAAACTTTCACGTATCTGTCCTGATGTAGCTATCTCTTCAGAAGCGTGTGAAGCACTTTGGAACAAACAACGTTACACCATTCGCTGGGGACGCGTAGGAAGACGCATAGACTCTATTCAACTTGAAGAACCCATAGAATAACAGAAAACAAAAAATAGGACAAAGGAAAATTATGTCTAAGAAATTTTATATCGCTACGGACCATGCAGGATATGCACTTAAAGCTTACGTGAAAGATTTTGTCTTAGAACTTGGACATGAAATCATAGACCTAGGTCCAGACTCAGCAGACCGTGTTGACTACCCAGACTTTGCAAAAAAATGTGCAGAATCCGTACTAGCTGATGAAGGAAGTTTTGGCATACTTATCTGTGGTACAGGTATAGGCATAAGCATGGCTGCAAATAAAATACCTGGCATACGAGCAGCACTTTGTCATGACCATTACACAGCAAAACTCACAAGACAACACAACGATGCAAATATCTTATGTTTTGGTGAACGTGTGGTTGGACGTGGAGTGATAGAAGAGATGATAGAAGTCTTTGCTTCTACAGAGTTTGAAGGTGGTAGACATGCTGGGCGTGTGGCTAAGATAGAGGGTTGTTCGCTTGGTGCTAACATAGGATAATCCAAAACTCCTATATTTTGGTACAAAAAATATATAATCGTAAAATTGTATAATAATAATGTAGTAGCAATCGTTATACTCAGGAAATAAAATATGCTACAATATAAGAAAAAAGGAAAATGTATGCTAGCTGTAAAACAAGAAGCTCAAGAAATGATTCAAAACTTACCTGAAAATTGTACTTATGAAGATATACAGTATCACCTTTATGTTGTAGAAAAAATAAAAATTGGAGTTAGTCGTGCAGAAAACGGTGAAGTTTCAAAACATCAAGATGCAAAAGAAAGAATGGCTAAATGGCTGTCAAACTAGAGTGGTCAGAAGAGGCTCTTGAAGACATAGAATCTATTGCTACTTATATAGAAAAAGATTCTCCCATATATGCAAAATCTGTAGTATCAAAACTTTTTGAAAAAGCTGAACTTTTAAAAGACTTTACGGAACTAGGTCGCATAGTTCCCGAACTAAATGATATAAAAATTCGTGAAATATTTGTTTATAGTTATAGACTAATTTATAAAATAAACGAGGATACAGTTTTATTTATAGCTATAGTGCATGGCAAAAGGCTTTTGGAAAATCATCAAAAAAGTACAATACAATTATTCAAACAAAATTCATAGGATAATACCATGACACTCAACAATGAAGAAAAAGAAATCATATTAAATAGTATCAGAGACATACCCGACTTCCCAAAACCAGGCATCATCTTCAAAGACATCACTACCCTGCTTTCTAATCCAAAAGCCCTAAACACCCTCATGACACACCTAGAAAACAGATACAAAGACTATAACTTAGACTTCATAGCAGGCATAGATGCTAGAGGCTTCATATTTGGAAGTATATTAGCAGATAGACTGGGCATAGGTTTTGTACCCGTACGTAAAAAAGGAAAACTCCCCTACACTACTGTAGCAGAGAAATACAGCTTAGAATATGGCTTTGATGAAGTGGAGATACACATAGATGCTTTTGCTTCAGAGGGTCATGATGGCAAAGGTGCAAAAGTGCTCCTGATAGATGACCTCATAGCTACAGGAGGTACAGCTAAAGCGGTTGCAAGTCTCATAGATAAAGTGGGAGCTATATGTGTAGAAGTATGTTTCATTATGGAACTTGGATTTTTAAAAGGTCGTGAAGGTATAGATGCACCAGTATATTCAGTACTTCAAATAGATTAAAATGAGAACCTTTATATTTTTCACACTGTTTCTTCTGGTCTTTTTTTCTTTGCATTATCTTTTTTACTCTAGGGTCATTAAAAAACTCTTAGTCTCTGATAAAATAAAAAGAATACTTACTACCTTAGTAGGTATCAATTTTATCTTTAATATTCTCTACGTTATTGGACGTTATACTGACATTATCTCTAATACTTTCTACTATATTTTTTCACTCTCTATAGGTATGACTTTAGTACTTTTTCTATATTTGATACTACATGAAGTGCTAAACCTTTTTCATAAAACACTTAAAAATGTAGACCTTTCTAAAAGAGCCTTTATTAAGAAAAGTGGAGATGGTGTGATGCTAGCAGCTGCCACTTCTTATGTCGCAGTTGCGGCCTATGAAGGAGCTAAAGAGCCTGTAGTCAATGTTGTAAAATTAGAGAAATTTGATTTTTCTATTGTACAAATCTCTGATTTGCATATAGGTGGTTTGATTGACAAGGCATTTGTGAAGGCATCCGTGAAGAAAATAAATGCTCTTAAGCCTGATATTGTCTGTTTAACAGGAGATATGATAGATACTTCGTTAGAGAGCATAAAAGAGATTATTTTAGAGCTAAATAATATAGAATCAAAACATGGCATTTATTATATATTGGGGAATCATGAATATTTTCATAATCCTGAAAAAATTATAGATTTTGTAAAACAAACAAAACTGACCCTGCTACTCAATGAAAATATACAAATAGATGCACTTAATGTAAATATAGTGGGTGTAACTGATCGTATAGGATACAGACTAGATAAACTTCAACCTGACATACATAAAGCCTTTAAGGGATGTAATACTCAATATAAAACTATTTTTTTAGCACACCAACCAAAGTTCATAGAAGAGTTAGCCTATTATACACCTGAACTGATTCTCTCTGGTCATACACATGGTGGTCAAGTTTGGCCTTTTGAATACTTAGTAAGATTGCAACAACCTTATGTGAAAGGACTTCACAGTCTCCCTAACGGTAGCCATATCTATGTCAATTCAGGCATAGGGTTTTGGGGACCACCGATGAGATTAGGTTCACAAGCAGAAATTACTTATATCGTTTAGATATACTTTGATATATTTTAATTTTGGAGTTTAACTTATGCACTATCTCTTTATACTTTTACTACTCACCTCCATACTCTCTTCAGAAGAGATGTTTTTAGATAAAAAGTGGAGTTCTGCTAGAGGTGTATACAGCTTAGAAGAGAGTTACTGTCACCCGACGAAAAAACAAACATTATTTTGTCAAAAAGACTCACTCTCTTACCCTCTATTTACAGAGTCGCCTAATAAAAATATACAAGATTATATTGAGAAAATAGTCAATAGCAGTATACAAACATACAAAAATAATAATCTTAAAAAAGAAGTGCTAGAAAATTTAAGTGATGCATCGTATCAACCTTCTGTTGAGTGGGAAACGAGTAATTCTATAGATCTTTTTACTGTTACAAAGAAAACGTTTACTATGGTAAACAGTGCTAGTGGGTATTTGGGTGGTGCACATGGGTATTATCGTGAAAATTATGATAATTATACCCATGAGGGGAAGCATCTTTTATTGAAAGATATTTTGAAAAAAGACTCCAATTCAAGCCTACACAAAATTGCACAAAGGGTTTATAAAAACAGTGTAGGTCTTGCAGTAAATGAAAGCCTTACAAAAGATGGTTGGTTTGATAACAAATTTGTTTTAACATCAAATTTTGCCATTACCACTAGGGGTTTACGTTTTCATTATAATTCTTACGAAATAAAACCTTATTCTTCTGGTCATACAGACTTTATGCTTCCATACTCAGCTATACGATTGCTTATAGACCCCGATGGATCACTTAGCCCTTATTTAAAACCAATTACACAGATTGAAACTGCTTTTCATGAACCTGAAATTGCTACTTTAAAACTCAATATAGAACGTATTTCTAAAACAGAGTTACGTATTGTATTGGATGAAAATACTGAGACATATGCAGCAAGAGGATGGCTTTCACTTTCATTTTCTCAACTAACAAAGAAGTCTGAGGTTAAAATTATTTCTTCTAAAGGATTTAAAAGTACGAAGGTGTACCCTAAAGGATCCAAAATTTATCATATCTTAAAGAAGAAAGCAATTAAAAGTAAATATTTGCTTGTTGAGGGAGAGACAGACAATAAACACAGAGATGAGACAAAACAAATGACACTACTTGTAACTTTACCTTCAGGGTTACAAGAGTTTAAACTGTTGATTAGGGCTTCTTTTAAAAATGACAAAGTTGTAGAAAATATTCCTTCAGACTATGGTGCATTCAAAGGGCAGCAAGGCTTCAATAATTACAAAATCATTTTTCCACTACAGTAGTTTTTACTCATAACGTTGTAACCTTGTATACGTTATAATCTAACCAATTTTACATAAGAGAAAACAATGAATTTACACAAAGAAATATACATACCCACAGCAAGCCCACACGACCCAGATAACAACGGGCACTTTGGTGCTGGATTAGAAGACCAAGTAGGCTTTGGGGGGCGTTTTGTACCTGAGACACTGATGCCTGCCCTTGAGCAACTACGCCTAGACTATGAAGCCGTACGTTTTGACAAAGACTTTTGGTCTGAAGTAGACTACTACTACAAAAACTACGTAGGTCGCCCTTCAGCACTCTACTTTGCCCAAAATCTCTCTAAAGAGTTAGATGCCAAAATCTACCTCAAACGTGAAGACCTTAACCACACAGGTGCACATAAGATAAACCACTGTGTCGCGCAAGCAGTCCTTGCTAAACGTCTAGGCAAAAAGAAAATCATCGCAGAGACTGGTGCAGGACAACATGGAGTTGCTACAGCTACTGTGGCTGCGTTGTTTGGGCTGGAGTGTGAAGTATTTATGGGTGCCAAGGATGTAGCCCGTCAAGAGCTCAATGTCTTTCGTATGAAACTCCTAGGCGCCAAAGTACACGCAGTAGAGAGTGGCTCCAAAACACTCAAAGATGCTATGAACGATGCCATCCGTCACTGGGTCACACATGCGCGAGACACCTACTACCTCATAGGTACCGTAGCAGGGCCTCACCCCTACCCTATGATGGTACGTGATATCCAAAGTATTATCGGCTGGGAAGCCAAAGCTCAGCTAGATGTCGTAGAGGGTTGTCTGCCCGATAAGGTCATCGCGTGTATCGGTGGTGGCTCTAATGCCCTTGGTATTTTCAATCATTTTATATCAGATGAAAGCGTAGAGTGTATAGGCATAGAAGCTGGTGGACTAGGACTAGACTCCAAGCATGGATGCTCCCTAGAAAAAGGAAGCCCTGGTGTACTACACGGACAACTAAGCTACCTCCTACAAGATGAAGATGGACAGATACAAGAAGCCCACTCTATCTCTGCAGGACTAGACTACCCAGGCATCGGGCCAGAACATGCATTTTTTAAAGACAATAACATCGTCACCTACGACCACATCACCGATGATGAAGCGATGGATGCCTTCGTATGGCTAAGCCAAGCAGAGGGTATTATCCCCGCGTTTGAGTCTTCACATGCCATTGCCTACCTCAAAAAGATGAAACCTGAAGATGTCAAAGGTAAAACTATCTTAGTCAATCTCTCTGGGCGTGGAGATAAAGATATGATACAGGCTCAGGATATATTGAAAGAACAGTTTAAATAGAGGATATAGCGTATTCCCACTCTCCTGAGTGAGAATTCATACAACACTTCAATCTAAAATATAGTTATGCAATCAACAAGGAGATATAGTGCCAATTTCAAAAGATTTATTTTCGTTAGCAAATCAGCTTGTTTATTTTGATGATTATCAGTCAAAGGAAGTCACTGCACTTGTAGTTGCTGCTAATGACATAGGTGAGTCTTGGTCAGGGTCTTGGTTTGGATACCACTCAAAAGTTTATTACGAAGGATTCCAATCTCCACCACCAGGGGCAGTTTTTAGTCAGGAATGGGGGTTTATGAATGTATATTCTATGGGTAGTAGCGGTGATTGGAGAGAGTATAAATTTGATGATGTTGTTCAATTCATAAATGAAGAGGCTGGAAATCCAGACCTAGCTACAATATTTGCAGATGCTGAAAAGGCAACAGACGTATTCGAAGAAGTGAAATCTCAAGTGCTTTCTATCGTTTATTCAAATTACGAGACAGAAAAGGATAAGTTTCTTAAGGGATTAGTTGAAAAAATTGAAAAAACAAAAAACTATACTGAAAGTGACTTGATAAGTGTTTATAAACCGACCGGAGAAATGATGTCTAGAGATATGATAGCTATTGAAAAAGGGTTGGTTACTCCACCACATATAGCAGTTTTAGCTAGGGCATTAGCAGCCGAAAAACCGTTTCAGTCATGCAAGGAACTAAAGAAAAATATATTAAAATTAGCTAGCCATATTGAGAATTTAGAAAAAAGAACTGTAATCGAAGAGCGAATTGGAACAAATATATTTATCGGGCACGGACGATCTCCATTTTGGAGAGAGCTAAAAGATTTCGTTAGCGATAGAATGGAATTGCCTTGTGATGAGTTTAATAGCGTTCCTGTGGCAGGCATAACCAATATAACTCGTTTAGCTCAAATGCTAGATCAAGCATCCATTGCTTTTTTAATAATGACTGCTGAAGATGAACAGGCAGATGGAAACCATCACGCTAGGATGAATGTTATCCACGAAGTTGGGTTATTTCAAGGGAGGTTGGGCTTTGAAAGAGCGATTGTTTTACTAGAGGAAGGTTGTCAAGAATTCAGTAATATTCAAGGTCTTGGTCAGATAAGATTTCCTAAAGGAAACATTTCCGCAATATTTGAGGAAGTGCGTCAAGTATTAGAAAGGGAAGGAATAGTTGAATAATTTACCTAACAAAAGTATACACTCGGACAGTAAAAAGTCTTATACCGAAGAGAATCTAATTAGATGCCTGAACCAGATCCATTGAGAATAATGACATTTTTCCTCGTTCCTCAGCTCCAGCTGTGGAATGCATATCAGACTCTAAATAGCAAAACAAACCCACCATTACCCACAAAATGCTATACTAAATTATGGGACGCAGTAGATACAAAATATATGAACCAACACAATATATTGACATTGTCAATACAATTTAGCTATAATTAAAATATATTGATAAAAGGCTTACTTTGAAGTTTGAATGGAGTGATGAGAAAAATAACTTGAATATCAAGAACCATCAAGTTAGTTTTTATGAAGCAAAGGAAGTTTTTTTAGACCCAATGCATATTTCAAAACTTGATCATCGTTTTGACTATTTTGAAGAGAGATGGATAACACTAGGTACAACATCTAAAGATAAAATTTTAGTTGTCGCCAATATGTTTTTTGATGAGAATGGTGAGGAAATCATCAGAATCATAAGTGCAAGAAAAGCCAATGAAAAAGAAAGGATTTTTTATGAACAACATTAAAGAGAGAGAAAAGTTTGATGACTATGAGATGTTAAATGAGTATGACTTTAGTGATGGTGTCCGTGGTAGATTTTATGAACCCAAAAAAATACCTGTTTCACTAAGATTAGACAATGACATAGTACTATATTTTAAAAAACTTGCAAGTGAACAAAAAGTTCCCTATCAAACACTCATCAATGCACTTCTAAGAAAAAAGCTACAAGAAGTATAATAAAACAGAGTAGCTAATGAATTCCTAGTACAATGTATTGGGCTAATCTAGACTGTTGCACTATAGCTTTATGTGCAACCTTAGACGAAGAGGCATAAGATAAATCTTTCAAATTCACATACTTTTTATCAATCTTTGCTATACTCTTTTCTATAAATACTTACACCATTTGAGGACTCTAAATGAATTTTGAATTAACCGTATTACCCATTGCAGATATATCTGGAGATGTTGAAGTTATCATCGTTGTAGATGAAAACTTAAAACACCGTTTCGTACAAGAGAAAAAACTACTTAAAAAAGCTGGTTTTTCTTCAGGGCAAGATGAGACATGTTTACTCGTAGAGAAAAATAGGCTCTATGTAGGTGCTTCTAGCCTAGAGAGTCAAGATATCAGACGTGCTGCGGCAAATGCTATGAAAGCACTTAAAGGTACGAAATACAAGTCTATTAAAGTAGCAACTTACACAAACAAAGGGTGTACCTATACACTTCGTGCGATGGTGGAAGGGTTTATACTCGGTGAGTATAGTTTTGAGACGTACAAAAGCAAGAAGAGTAAAAGCAAGATAAAAGAGATCTCTATCTCTCTTGAAGAGTACAACGAAGAAAACATTGACATAGAAAAAGCCTCAATTGAAGTACATAAAGCTCAAATCATCGCAGATGCTACAAACTTCACGCGTGACATCGTAAACACTACTCCTGAAGACTGTTACCCTGAAGTGATGGCAAACATTGCTGAGGGTATGGCTGAAGATACGGGACTGTCATGTAAAGTACTTAAACCAAAGCAGCTTAGAAAAGAGAAGATGGAAACACTTTTGGCTGTAGGACGTGCAAGCCGTCATGGGTCTCGTGTCATTCACCTCACACACAAACCCAAAAATGCTAAAGTCAAAGTGACATTGGTAGGTAAAGGACTTACTTATGATTCTGGTGGACTAAGCCTTAAGCCTGCGGATTTTATGGTAACGATGAAGTCTGACAAAAGTGGTGGTTCAGCAGTTATGGGCATCATGAAAGCGGTGGCGGAACTAGACCTTCCTATAGAAGTACATGGCTTTGTAGGAGCAGTAGAAAACATGATAGGTGGAGATGCCTACAAGCCAGATGATGTGCTTACTGCAAAAAATGGTAAAACCATAGAGATACGCAATACCGATGCAGAAGGTCGTTTAGTCTTAGCAGATGTACTATGCTATGCGCAACAAGAAGTAAACGCTGACTATCTTTTTGACTTTGCTACACTTACGGGTGCTTCTGTAGTGGCTGTGGGGCATTACACTTCTTCCATCATGGGAAACAACAAAGAGGTGCAAAAACTTGTTGTAGACTCTGCACACAACGCAGGAGAGTTAGCAACAGCTCTTGACTTTAACAACTACCTCAAAAAAACCATAAAGTCTGAGATAGCAGATATCTGTAACATCTCAAATACACGTTATGGTGGAGCTATTACTGCGGGACAGTTTTTGTCTGAGTTCATAGAAAAGAAAAATGCAGACAAATGGGCACACATCGACATTGCTGGCCCTGCCTTTGTAGAGCATGCTTGGGGAGAGAACCCTCATGGTGCTTCAGGAGCTGGTGTGAGAATGATGGTGAAGCTTTTAGAGAAACTAAGTTCTAAAAATAATCATTAATTCAAAGGTTTTCTCTACCTTTGAAATAGACATACCCTGACACTAACCCTCTTCTCACTAACATTTCGCTAAAATCACAACAATAAATACTAAGGAATTATCATGGGACTAGGCATCGGACTTGTAGGACTACCAAATGTAGGGAAATCTACCACTTTTAACGCACTAACAAAAGCACAAAATGCAGAGTCTGCAAACTATCCTTTTTGTACTATAGAGCCTAACAAAGCGGTAGTACCAGTACCAGATAAAAGACTAGATGCATTAGCAAAGATAGTAAATCCTGAAAAAATCCAATACTCTACATTAGACTTCGTAGATATTGCAGGACTTGTAGCAGGTGCTTCTAAAGGTGAAGGTTTAGGAAACAAGTTTTTAGGAAATATCCGTGAAACTGAGGTGATACTGCATATAGTAAGATGTTTTGAAGACCCAAATATCGTACATACAGAAGGTTCTATTGACCCTATACGTGATGTAGAGATTATAGAACAAGAGCTACTTTTTGCAGATATTGATGCTGTACTTAAACGTATAGAGATGTTAAATAAAAAAGCCAGAGGTAATGACAAAGATGCCAAAGAGCAACTAGAAGTTGCACAAGCACTACTCTCACATATTGAAGATGGTGCACCAGTGTCTACCTTTGATGATTTAGAGTCTGATGGATTTATAGCTATGAATAAAGAACTACGACTTCTTACTTCTAAACCTATCATTTATGGAGCAAATGTAGATGAAGATGCATTGAGTGAAGATAATGCATTTGTAACTAAATTAAGAGCGTATGCAGATGAACGTGACTCTGAAGTAATCAAACTTTGTGCCAAAGTTGAAGAAGACATGGTGGACTTCGATGATGATGAACGTGATGAAATGTTAGCAGATCTTGGTGTAAAAGAATCAGGACTAGAACAAATTATCCACAAAGGCTTTGATAAGCTAGGTCTCATGTCTTACTTTACAGCTGGAGTACAAGAAGTACGTGCATGGACCATACGTAAAAACACCACTGCTCCTAAAGCAGCAGCAGTGATACATAATGACTTTGAAAAAGGCTTTATACGTGCAGAGGTTATTAGCTATGATGATTTCATAGAATGTGGTGGAGAGAATGGTGCTAAGGATGCTGGTAAAAATAGGCTTGAGGGAAAAGAATACATCGTACAAGATGGTGATGTCATGCACTTTAGATTTAATGTATAAAAAAGGATTAGGTATGATAAAATGGATACTATTAGGTTTGATTACCTTTGGTTTACTTGGCTGTGATAGTAAAAAGGGTACTTTTTTAGAAAGTACTGTAAGTCAAAACTCTCATGAAAAGTCTATTTCAAAATTAAAAGAGCTGATTGAAAAAAAAGGTCTTATACTTTTTGAAACAATAGATCATAAAAAAAATGCCACAAGTGTGAAAATGAATTTAAAGCCAAATACCGTAGTGGTATTTGGAAACCCTAAAATGGGAACAGTACTTATGAACTGTAACCCCTCTATGGGTCTTGATCTGCCACTTCGTATAGTAGTAACTACCAATTATGAGGGAATCACTAACTTTACTTACACTAATCCTGAGTATTGGTCACTTAAACATAATATAAAAGATAAAAACTGTTTAAGCATACTAAACAAAGCTAAAGTAGCCTTAGCCAATCTAGTAGAGAGTGCAAGTAAAAAATAGATGAAACTTACAACGAATGAAATACTTTTTCGTATACAAAAAGCCCTCAAACTCTCACTAGAGGATATGCTAGAAGCGTATAAACTAGAATCCTATGACATGGCATCAGAGCATTTAAATGCCTTACTCAAGAAACGATTAGATAAAGGATTTGAGAAGTGTACTTATGAAGAGTTAGGCATATTTTTAGATGGACTTGTCACACTTAAACGAGGTCCTAGTCCTAAAAAACCTAACGATGAAGCTGTAGAACTCACCAACAACCTTATACTTAAAAAGCTTCGCATTGCACTTGAACTAAAAGAAGTAGAAACAGAGATTATCTTTGGCCTAGCAGAAGTAGAACTCACTAAACAACAACTAGCCTCACTTTTTAGAAAAGAGTCACATAAAAATTTTAAGCCTTGTTCAGATGAATTACTTATGGCATTTTTAGAAGGATTAGATGAATTTTACTTCATCGGTGGAGATATGGAAGAGTAATGCAACATCATGACTTTTTAAAATCTCTCAAAGCTTTAAAAAATCACTTTAATAAGAAAAACATCTCAAGTACCTACATCCATCACTCAAGCAAACAAAAAAGCATATGCATTTGCCAAGACTCTAATGGCGAGTTCAAGTACCTCTACAAAACCAAAGATGAACTAGCATACATGCTTGCCTCAAAGTCCATCAATCTAAAGTCCTACCCCTGCCCTTATGAAAAAGGATGGCACATTACAAAAGTCTAAATTTCTAGCACTAACTTCACAGGACAGTGATCTGAACCCATGACGTGGTCTAAAATATCTGCTTCAACTATCTTATCTTTTAAATCATCAGAGACGTAAAAATAATCTATTCTCCATCCTACGTTGTTACCTCTAGCCCCTGCTCTGTAGCTCCACCAGCTGTATCTGTCTTCTATATCACCATGTACATGCCTAAATGTATCTATAAAGCCTGATGCCAGTAGCTTGTCTTGCCATTGGCGTTCCATAGGTAGGAAGCCTGAGGTTTTTTCATTGGCTTTGGGACGTGCTAGGTCTATAGAGTGATGGGCGGTGTTTACATCACCACATACTACGATGGACTTTCCCTCTTTACGTAAGGCTAAGATATACTCTAAAAAACGCTCGTAAAAGCCCATTTTATACGCTAAGCGCTCATCATCCCTTTGTCCATTAGGGAAGTAGACGTTAA
>JAKIUE010000121.1 GCA_021647715.1 Sulfurovum sp. | reverse complement strand
TTTTGTTGGTTTAGAACGTTATTTGATACGACTAGTCGTATGAGCTTCCTGCTGAAGGAAACTCAGCGTTAGCGTAGCTTTGTGGGCTTTGCCCAAAAGCGTTCTAATGAATGAAATAATTCTATCAGGGAGAAGCATATGCCTAAAATGAAAAGCGTAAAAGGCGCTGTGAAGCGTTTTAAAGTGAAAAAAAGCGGCAAAATCAAAAGAGGAACTGCGTACAGAAGTCACATTCTTACTAAAGTTGATGGTAAACATCACAGAAGTATGAGAAGTCCTAAGCACGTTGACCCAGTTGATGCTAAAAACATTAAAGAGATGATCTGCTAATTGTTATAAGCTGACTTCAGCAGTCGGCTCATGTGACTTATCACATTTAATTAGTAGATAATTTTGAAAAGCGATTAATCCCCCGATTAGGGGCAAGTTTAAGCAGAGAGAATGCTTAACACCGATTCTTCATAGAGATAAGGTAAAGGATAACCATGAGAGTAAAAACAGGTGTCGTAAGAACACGAAGACACAAAAGATTATTAAAACAAGCTAGAGGGTTCTACAGTGGTAGAAGAAAACACTTCAGAAAAGCCAAAGAACAACTAGAGCGTTCGTTAGTATATGCTTACAGAGATAGAAGACAGAAAAAAAGAGATTTCAGAAGGTTATGGATTACGCGTATTAACGCCGCAACTAGACTTAATGGTATGAACTACTCTACATTTATGCATGGTTTAAAACTTGCAAATATCGAACTTGACAGAAAGATTCTTGCTGATATGGCGATGAATGCACCTGAATCGTTCACAAAAGTAGCTGACGCTTCTAAAGCAGCACTAGCTAAATAATTAACTTTTAGTTGATTATATTTTGAGGAGTTACATCTCCTCAATACCTCTTTATAATAATTTACTTATTTATTATTGTTGATATTGGGTTTGAGTTTTTCTTCATTCCTTTTTTTCTTTGTTTCTCAACAAAGCAAAAAACGAATCCAAAAAAAGCACGTTACACACATCGATAAAAACACAACCACTGTCGCGACTACATACTTCCTTGACAAATAAAGTATCTTATTCTAAAATTCCTAATTCCTATCACCCTCTCTGTGTCTCTCCAGAAAAACCGATAATCCCTGGTCTTAAGTTACATACTTTTTCAAACCCCATACCATTCATAGCTTGTTGTACCTGATAGCTTCTACTTCCTGAGTGACAGTAGAGTATGATATTTTCAGATTTTTTACCTGCGAGTTCTTCTTCTACTTTGGCATAAAACTGTGAGGTAGGTACGAGCTTGTCAGTGCCTACTATGTGACCCATTTGAAACTCCATATGCTCTCTAGTATCTACTAAGATAAAGTCCACCATTCCCAAGTTTCTAGCTTCTATAAGTGCTTCTAACTCATCACCATCAAGTTGTTCAGTTTTTAGAAGTACTTGTGCTTGTTCTTTACTGAGTCCCTTTGAGTGAGAATGTACCACTTCTTCTATCTCATCATGCTGTGCTTGCTCTGCCGCGTATTCTGGTGTGCAGAAGATACCACAGTGACAAAGACCATCTTCAGGAATCTCTTTTTCTATCGCTGGTTTACAAGGACAGATACGGTTATCTGCAGCTTTTTGTTCCTCTTTAGTTTCGCCTATCACCATAAAACAGGGACAAAAACGTTTTCCATAGATGAGCTTGTTTCTAGCAAGTCCCATGGTGACACCTTCGTTTACCTCTTCATTAGGGTTAGGTACCCAGCCAAATTGATTGTAAACCTTGTCTACGAAGGCACCCGTCTTTTCTAGTTCTGCTTGAAATTCATCTGAATTCATGTCTATTTGTTGCATGTTTTTCCTTTTTACTTGATATAGTCTGTATTTTTTGTTTCAATGTTTAGGTCGCGTGCGATATCATCAAATTCTTTGATAAATCCTTGCATTTTATTTCCCCACTCCTGAAGAAAATCTTTTGTTTTATTGAGGTCAATATTGATATTGGTTTCACTAATATTTACCCCAGTATCATTACCTGAATGTAAATCTTGCTGTAACTCTTGAGATACTTTTTGAAGCTTACTGCTTAACTCTTGTGCAAAGTTTTCAAAAAAATCTTTTGTTTTGCTTGTGTCAAGTGTAATCTTATCATCTTGGACAGTGATACCTACCTTAGAGAGTTTATCATCTTTGTGTACCGTAGTTTGTTTAGATAACATCTTTTGTTCTAAAGCAAGAAGGGACTGTTTTTGTTTAAGAAGTTCTTCTTGTAACTTTTGTGTTTCAAGCTGTACTTTTTTGAGTGCATTGTCTTTGACTTGAAGTGCTTTAAGCAATTGATTTTTTTCTTCATTTGCTGCTTCTTTGATGGCATTTATCTGTTTTTCATGCTGCTTAGTATCATCGGTACATGCAGAAAATGAAAATATTAAAATGAATATGGGTAATAGGTATTGCATAAAAATCCTTGTGTATTTTAGTATAGGCATAATATACAATGATTTCTAAGAGAAAGATAAAACGCTTATAATATTACAATATAAGCGTTTTTAACGCTGTGCATAATTCAGTAAGATTTACTGACCACATTTTCCTTGACCACATTTCATTTTTGTGGGTGCTTTAGGGGCAACTTTTTTCATGTCTGCTCCACATTTACCCGTTTCACATTTCATTTGTGTTTTGTTTTTGTCCCCACCACATTTCATTTGGGTTTTACTTTTATCTGCTCCACATTTGCCTGCTTCGCATTTCATTTCGGCTGCCATAGAGAGTGTAAGAGTAAAAGCAATCGCTCCTAGTATTGTGAGTACTTTATTCATTGTATTTCCTTTATGTATTATTGTTCATCACCAAAGAGTAGGTGATCTAAACTTATTTTTCCAGCTCCAAAAGAAGCAAATATTGCTAAAAATAGCAGGTAGTAAAGAGGTATCTCAAAACCGTTGTCTCCAGCAGAAAATCCATGGTTTATATGCACAGTAAAAATAGCAACAAGCATAATAATCATTAGAGGAACAGAGATAAGTCTTGTAAAGAGTCCAAGTGTTAAAAATACTACACCTATGAGTTCCGTACTCGCAGCTATATATGCATTCAAGGTAGGAAGAGGGATACCCATAGAGTCAAACCAGCCTGCCACAGACTGAATATCAGACCATTTTTTCATAGCAGGTTCGTAAAAACCATAAGCCAGAGTAAGTCTGGCTAATAACAAAACAACACTTTGACCTTTGTCAAGGATATTTTTACTCATGGGATAAAGTGTTTTTAGCATGTGGTACTCCTTTGTAATTTCTGTATTGATTACATAGTAAGTATACAATGTATATTGTGCACTTTATGTGTACTTAACTTACATAACTAAGTGAAAGATTATTTATTATAAATATGGTTATGAGAAGGAAAAATAATAGGAAGAAGTAGGGAAATACTACTTCATCATGTATGGTATGAAGTAGCATTTACTAAAGAATAAACTTTAGAGTTTAGTAGCAGCTTTTGTTGCAACTTTTTTTGTCATGTCTCCACCACACTTGCCGCTAGCAGCACATTTCTTATCTACTTTTTTTACCATGTCACCACCGCATTTACCTTTTGCTTGGCATTTTTTTGCACTATCGCATTTGCCTGCTTTACATTTACTTGCATTTGTAATTTCTGCATCACTTCCTGATGTACAACCTGAAAGACCAATAAGTGCAAAACCAAGCAATGCGCTAAATAATATTTTTTTCATTTTTTCTCCTAATAAATTAATTCATGCAAGTTTAGTATAATATGATTAGTGTGTAATACTTGTGTACTCGTGTCTGAACACAGTGCACTCTAAGTACACAAAAAGAGGTTACCCTATAGAAAATATAAAGGCAGAGACTTTAAAATGAAACGAAGAAATTTTTTAATATTTAGTTCTCTATTGGGGGCTAGTCCTTACATAGAGGCAAAAGAAACATATACATTTAAAAAAAGATTTAAAAAAATTGAGCCATTAATTCGTTCAGTACAAGAGCATATGTTTCCTCAAGGAAGCAAACTTCCCTCCGCAAAAGCAATGAAAACAACCATGTTCTTATTTCAAACCATTACACATACGAGTTACGATAAAGATATTCGTCAATTTGTACTTGAAGGTGCTGAAGAGTTAGAAGCACAAGAAAAGGGACGTTTTATAGGTATGTCTGAAAAAGAAAAAGAAAAAGCATTACGTGCGTATGAAGAGACAAATTACGGAAGTACATGGTTAGGACGTATTATGACACTTAGTATGGAAGCGATATTTTCTGACCCTATTTATGGTTCAAATATGAAAGAGCAGGGCTGGAAAGCACTAAATACTTATGGAGGGGTACCGCGACCAAAAGCTAGGTACTTAGAAGATGTATGATGTTGTAATTATTGGCTCAGGAGCGAGTGGCGGAGCTGTTGCCTACACGTTATGTAAAGCGGGATATAAAGTGTGTATGCTTGAAAAAGGAAGACTTAT
>JAKIUE010000016.1 GCA_021647715.1 Sulfurovum sp. | reverse complement strand
TGCAGTACCTATTAAAATCATGCCACTTGGTGATTCTATTACAGAAGGAGTTGCTCAAATACCAGATAACCCAGATCAGAATAGTTCAAACTATAATGGTACTGTCACAGCAACAGCAGATAGAATAGGCTATAAAGGTAAACTATGGGATCTTTTAAAAACTGGGGGCTATGATATAGACTTTGTAGGAAGTAAAACATCAGGACAAAACTACCCTACAGCAGATTTTGACCAGAATCATGAAGGTCATGGAGGCACGACATCTGCGTATATTAAACAAAATATAACTTCGTTTATTTCTGTCAATCCAGATATTGTTTTATTGCAAATAGGTACCAACGATCCAGGGCAATCAATACCTATTGGTTCTTATAATGATGTTGATCAAAATAGAAATACCAGTGTAAACAATGTAAAATCCATACTCAATACGATATTTTTGAAGAACCCTCAAGCCAAAGTCTTTGTAAGCCGTATTACAAGAGTAAAAGCGGCAGAAGCTTGGATGCATCCTTTGGGTGAAAATGGTGCTGTTTGGACTACAACTGAGTTGAATAATAAAATAGCAGAAATGGTAAGTAACCATAGCCAAAGTCAAAATATACAAATGGTAGATATGTTTAATACCTTGAGTTATGAACCCCAAGCAGGTTTACCATATGACATGCAACCCTATCATAGTGAAGCTTTAGATAAGTATCCAGACTTTCATCCAAACCAAAATGGCTATGTTAAAATGGCACAAAAATGGTTTGATGAGATGGTAGCTTCTAGTTGGCTAGGTAAACTATATTTGCATGAAGCAACTCCTGTAGATAAGTTTACCAATAAAAATAAACCAACATATGTTTTCTTTTCAAATATGAGTGGAACTATTGAGTATGGAGGTAAGTGTACTTCTGATAAGACTGAAGCTAAGAAAGGGAACAATTTTCTTACATTTAATGAACTTAATGATGGTTTATATAACAACTGTTCCATACGCATAACAACGTATGACGGTCAAACGACTGCACTAGGTATCACAGCATTTACAGTAGATACCCAAAAACCTGTCCTTCACCTAAAAGGAGCAAACCCGCAGCAGATAATTAAGGGTAGTATATATAAGGAACTAGGAGCAAAAGCAACAGATAATATAGATACAAATATTACAAATAAGATTGAAGTTCTCAAACATAACTTGGATATAACAAAAGATGGAAATTACACTGTAAGTTATCATGTTGTAGATGCTGCAGGTAACACCGCAAAAGATGTTACTAGAAAGGTAGAAGTACTCACTCCCCTTGCTGGCATGATAGATACAGATAAAGATGGTATCCCTGATATTCAAGATAATGATGATGATAATGATGGAACCCTAGACAGTAATGACGCATTTCCCTTAGACAAGACTGAACAAACAGATACTGATAATGACGGCATAGGGAATAATGCCGATAAAGATGACGATAATAACGGTATACCTGACACAAAAGAAGAAGATTGGTTTACGTATGATGCACATCGAAAAGAAGCACATGTTGGACAAAGTAAAATTAGGGGAGAGGACTTGCGTATGGATGTGAGTATAGAAGGAGATATCTTGACTTTAAAACATAGTTATAAATTAGATGCCTATGCCTATATCTCTGTCACTAAAAAAGGAGAAATATTTTCAGGGTTTAAAACATCAAAATACAATGACACTACACTTAAAACATCAACAACATTTAAAAATGCCACAGTATCAAGTATCAAAAAAGGTACAAAAGGTATAGTCATAGAGACAATCACTACATTGAATAAAAACGATAAAATCAAAATAGGAGCTTATTAGTGTTACTATTATAAGGTATTGTTTGCTTTATAGAGCCTTAGATGCACTAACAAGCTAAATGAATGATATGATTAAGTACAATAACGTGTCAAATAATATCTTTCCCCTAATGACTACAAAGAAGCAATTCTTTATAATCGTAAGGTATATGGAGTGTATCAGATGAACATAACTACGTATTGGAAGAAAGCCATAGTATATATATGCCTTTTTTTCTCCATACATATCTCGTTATATGCAGCACCTATCAAAATAATGCCACTTGGTGACTCTATTACAGAAGGAATTTCAAGGATACCTGCTAAGCCTGAGAGTAATCTCAGTACATATCCTAATATAACTACTGGTGTTCCTAACCTTAGTAAACAAGCAGACCGTATAGGTTACAGAGGTAAACTTTGGGATTTACTGAAAGAGGCTGGTCATAGTGTAGACTTTGTTGGAACCAATAGTGCAGGTTCCTCCTACAAAAGTACAGGTTTCGATACAGATCATGAAGGGTATGGCGGGATAGATACATATGTACTTTTGAATGGAAAAAAGGATGAATTTAATCAGACACGTGGTGGCATGGATAGAATTCTACAAAAGAATAGACCAGATATTGTGCTACTACACATTGGAACAAATGATGTTAGCGGTGATGAGAAAAAAAGTGTTGAAAATGTTAAAAAGATACTGGATAAGATATTTAAAACCAATCCTAAATCAAAAGTTTTCTTAGCCAAAATTATTAATATAAATGCTAAAGATGAAACGAAGTGGGTTAAACGTTATAATACACAACTTGAAAATATGGCAAAAAAGCATAAGAAAAAAGAAAACATAGTCATAGTAGATATGTTCAATGCACTAACCTATGGAAAAGCAGGTGGAACAAACGACATGCAACCTTATCATGCAGATAGAAATAATGCCCCTGACTACCATCCAACTTCATATGGTTATGAAAAAATGGCAAACAAATGGTTTGATATGATGGTAGGTTCAGGTGTATTTGGTACGGGGATTCCACCTGTAACAGATACAAACCAATCCATAATCAAAACCATAAAAGTAGGTGGGAGTGTGTTACGCGCAGAAGGGCTTAACGTAAAAGAGAGTCCAGGGAGACTTACACACTCTTTTACCAATAATAGTGCTTATATATCTGCTACACAAGAAGGAAGAGTATCTACAGGATTTAACATATCTGGCAAACAGGACGCTACCCTCAAAAAGGGTACACACTTTAAAAAAGGTACCACATCAACCATTAAAAAAAAGGGTACTAACATCGTGATACACACCAAAGCAAAATATAACAAAAATGATACGTTTGAAATAGGAGGCCTATAGATGAAAATACATAAACAAAGTATGATTATAGGGGTATGTCTGTTAGGTATTATAGGGTGTGGAGGTGACAATAATAAAAAAATATTTATACAAAATGAACCAAAGAATGAGCCAAAAAATGCACTAACCATGATACAAAAGTGTGATACAAAAACCTTTACCATACTTAAAAAAACCAATATTGTAACCATACTTTCAGACAACACAGAGTTAGACATAAGGCATAGCCAAGACAGTAGTAAAAAAGTATGTGTTTTGACTGGAAGTGCGAGGATAGATTAAGACTTCATAACTTCTATATTTTCTTCATATCACAAGTAGTACTTAACCATTTTTCTGTTAAAATTAGACTGTAATATATAATATAATGGAGATGATTAAATATGAAACAAAATACACCACTCATAGGCATGGTGGCATCATGCCTCATGGCGATGACTCTTACAACACAAGCAGCACCTAAAAAAATTATGTTTTTAGGTGATTCCCTAACCAATGGTAGTGCAGGAAAACCAGTTCACCCAGACAAAGTTACCAGTGAATATAAAGGACAGATTCTAGTTGAGGATCAGATATCCTACAGGGGTGAGCTTTGGAAAATGTTAAAAGATGAAAATGTTACTATAGATAATAAAAAGGTTACTATAGCTGGGACACAGAGTAGAAAAACAAATAAACCTCTATTTACCCCTGATGGATACACTTATGATGAAGATGCAACGATTGATTTCGTAGGGACACGTTCTAAAAATAAAAGTACATTTCATGATACCCATAAAGATTTTGATGAAAACCATGAAGGCTACCATGGTATGACTTCTAAAGAGTTTCTTTCTGGTAGAAAGATAACTGCTAGTGGTGAAAATTTTACGGCTAATATAGATAATATTTTAAAAGAGAACACACCAGATATCGTTCTTATGCATATAGGAACAAATGATGCAGCAAAAGGTATATCTATAGCTGAATCAAAAGCTAATATTAAAAAAATTATTGATAAAATTATTGATAAAAATTCTAATGTCAAAATACTACTAGCTAAGATTATAGAGGCGAGACGTTCACACAATTTCCCTGGAGGATTAAATGGTAAAGCATGGCATACTACTGATTTTAACAATGAAATAGCGAAGCTTGCTAATGCTAATGATAATGTAACTATAGTAGATATGCAAAAAGGTGCAAGTATACAATACACTCCTGCAGGCCTAAAAGGTGATATGCAACCCAACCATAAAGTTGGTAATTATCCTGACTATCACCCCAATGAAAATGGTTATAAAAAAATGGCTGCTAAATGGTTTGAAGCACTAAAAAAACCTCTTAATATAAAAGTTATTCATCCAACAGGGAAGATCTTCATAAACGGATACAATCCTATGTATATCACACAAGGAGATACGTATAAGGAAGAAGGTGCAACGCTAGGTGATAAAAATGCAACAGTTTCAGGAGCAGTAGATACAAATAAAGTAGGAGAGTACACGCTTACGTATACATCAGGTACTAAAACAGAAACAAGAAAAGTCATCGTTCAACCAAAAGAAGTGCTGAAAGGTTGGCTCATTTATGATGCACTTAAACAACAAGCAACGATTACAAAGGATAAGACTACATCAGTTCTTACTGTTGAACCAAAAGAAGATATGACAAGAGTAGATGCTGCCGATAGCATCACACTCAAGCATAAAAATGCGTATATCACAGCAAAGAGTGATGCTACTGTCATTACTGGATTTAAGAGTGGAAGTGCAGATGATAGTACTTTAGAAAAAGGTACAGCTTACCCAGCTAGTACAAGAGCTGCTATTAAAAATAGTGGAGCTATTGAGACTACTACAACACTTAACATAAATGAATCACTGACTATTGGAGGAAAATAATATGAAGATAACGATAAACACAAGTATAAAAACAGCAGGATTTATACTCCTTAGTGCACTTTTATTAAGTGCATGTGGAGAAGATAAAAAATCATCCGCACCTAAGGCATATAAAGGGAAGATGAAACAGTGTCCAAACTTTGTAAACATAGGCAAAGGTTCTGAGATAGTGGCAGGAAAAAATGATACAAAAATAAAGATAATCCATACAGAGAACGGCAAAAAACAAGCTTGTAAAGAGAGTGGTGAAGCTGACGTGAAGTAAGAGCCCTTACTTCTCCTTCCCCTTTAATCAAGCCCCAAGAGAATGACATCATTACTCTTGGTGCTCTAGAATACAATACCTAAACCAAATCCC
Organism: Sulfurovum sp.; assembly: GCA_021647715.1. Taxonomy (GTDB): domain Bacteria; phylum Campylobacterota; class Campylobacteria; order Campylobacterales; family Sulfurovaceae; genus Sulfurovum. The sequence continues at coordinate 24,091 of JAKIUE010000016.1, read as the reverse complement.
TAAATTTTAACTCTATGTAAATGTGAAATCTTTAAATGCTAAAGATGTATGCAATGTATGTATGGTATGTAAGAAAAAGAGTGTCACCATATAGAGATATATGGTGTATAAAGCCCTAAAACAAGCTTCACTATGCTTGTTTATTATTTGGCTTTTGTAAAGTCAAAATGATATTTTGTTTCATGACCATTTTGGTAATATGCGGTAAAATAATCAATATCTAGCCATAATATCTTCTTGTCAGTTGCCGCCCTATCTAAAAGCCTATTATGAGACTTTGGTCTAATAGAAACACCAGAACCCCAGAAGTGTTGTGCTTCAATAAAGTTAATTCTATGTTGGTTAAACCGTCTTAACCATTGGACTTCTTCTTCTGGTGTGGAACCAGTAAATTTACCAAGACCTGTATTTTCTACCATATTTGAAATATTTCCTTGTAGGACATGTGTATCATACAAGAAAGCTATAGATATAGGTAAGTGTAGATTGTATTTTTCTGCAGCCAATACCGCAGGTAAATATCTCATATCTTTAATATACTTATCTTGTGCTCTATTAAACGCAGGGTCAGTTTTACTTGCCGTTAACCAGTCTTTACAAAAAGCTTCTTTCCCTCCAAGACCATCAATATATGCCATACTGTTATAATCATGGAGTCTACCATTTACATTTGTACCCCCACCAGCAGCCATATATGATTTAGCCAATCTTTTTAGCTCAGGAATGTATTTTTTCATTGGAGGCTTATTGTAGTATCCCTCTACGAATTCTAATGTACTACCAGTAGCCGTAGCAACGCCTACTTTACCCGACGTAATGCCATGAGGAGCATCTGGTATCTCACAATACTCATATCCATGTCCAGCTGTCTCTTCAACACTACTGTACTCAAAAATATTTGTTAACCCAACTGCCACATACTTTTGTGCAGGTGTTAAAATAAGTCTTTTATTTTTTTGATACTGATTTACTTTACTTGTAGCATCTTTTCCATCACTATTCTTAGTTGAGTTCTCATAGTAAAGACCACTTCCTTTTTGTACAGTAGAGTTTTTTGTCTCTTTAACTGTATTTTTCGTTGTGCTCTCTTTAACAGTTTTGCTTTTTGTTTCTACCTTAAGTAATGGTTTATCTTTTTCCATAACAAATGCTCCTTCAAGCATTAATGTCATAGGGACAATTGTTATTAATAGTGTTTTTTTTATCATTATGTATACCTTTATTTATATCTGTGTAGGTTTCAAATGAAACCAGTGCTATTAAATGTTTATTTATTGATTTAATATTTTAAATATTAATCTTCTAGTACATCACCAGATGCAATACCTTTTAATGTATCTGGAAAAGTAGCAGAAAATTTTTCCTCGTAATTATATGCAGAAAAGGTAAATGACTTATTTGGCACTACATCTAGTGTAAATTCACCATTTTTATCTGTTGTAAGATCTTTTCCAATCCAGTTTTTACCTTTTGCTTGTACACGAACATTACTGAGAGGATTTTTATCTGCATCTACAATTTGTCCTTTGTATGTACCCATCTCTGTTTCCACTGGTTTGTTTAAACTCCATGTACCTGTAAATGGTATTTCACAGATATAATTACCATGCTCATCTTGCTGTGCATCACCCTTTTGAATCCAGATACCTTGGTCTTTATTGTAGTACCACATTGGAAGACTCTCATCTGTAAGTCCTTGTGTGTTTTTGACGGTAAGTTTGATGGGGTTAGAGATGTTTAATGGATTATTGTCTTTATCTTTAAGTGATATAAGCATAAGTGCATAACTTTCAAAAGAGACGATTACACCATTGGTATCTTTTCCTTGGTAGGTTCCAGGAAACATATCTCTACCTTCTGAAGTTGTTGTGTCTTTATAGCTATAGTAAAGATTGACTTCTCCTGAATAGTTAGTGTTATCTTCATTTAGATAGTTTACCTCAGAATCAATGGTTAGCATATCACTTTGGGTACCATTTTGACTCTCATAGGTCTTGTGAATCATACTTGAATGTAATGATGTTTTTAAGTAGTTAGATGTTTTATCTTTTATTTGGATAATTTCACTATGTCCGTTGTACCCTTCTTTTTTAAAGTTAACAGATACTCTACTACTAGATGGGATATTTGAGAATGTATAGTAACCTTTTGAATCTGTAGTGACTTCACAACCTGCAATCTCTACATGAGCATTTGAAAGACCTTTTTTTGTTGAAAAATCAATCAATCTTCCTTCTTGGCTTGCATCACCTATCAGACAAGTTGGGTTGTCTATACCAAGTACTATTTTCTCATTTGAACCTGACATATAATCGTAAGTCGATGTTGAAGTCCCACCACATGCAGTGAATAGTGTTATAGATAATCCTGTAAAGAGTATATTTTGAATCTTAGTTTTTGATAATATTTTCATTTGTTAACCTTTGTATGTATCGATAGTTACAAACTTAATAAAGGAAATTTGGAGAGAAATTTGAAGCGTAAACACTTCAAAAAACTAGACAACTTGATATAGTTATATAGGTAACCCGGCTGTCTCATAAATGAGACCCGTGGCTTTCCGTCCTTGCTTCACAACAAGTTTGGCACGTAACAATATAATTTTTAATTTTTAAATACTAGGCAAAATAATTATAAAGTAAAGAAGGAAATGAAGTATCAAATAGTTGATAACAACCCGGCTGTCTCATAAAGACCCGTGGCTTTCCGTCCTTGCTTCACAACAAGTTTGGCCATATGTTTAGATAAATTATGCTGCAATTATAGCAGTAAAAAAGCTATAAATTGTCAAAATTGTCAAAATACTATTATGAGATATATTTTGTTGATTGTGGTATACTTTTCAAATTAAAATCTAAGCGTATAAATATATGTATATTTGACAAAATTTGACAAAAATAAGATATTGTTTCAGGAATAAAAAGATTCATAAAGATATAAATACATGACACAAACAAATGATACAAAAAAATTAATAAATAACTTCTTTTCACTCTTTATTGTGCAAGGATCAAACTTTATTGTCCCTTTAATCGCATTTCCTTACATAGTACAAGTGATTGGACTTGAGAAGTTTGGATTGTTGGCATTTGCCACAGCTTTTATCTCTTACCCTTTACTATTGGTGACGTATGGACTAGATCTTTCTGGGGTGAGAGAGGTTTCATCAGCCAAACATAGCAAACGTAGGTTATCTACTATACTTAGCTCTATATTATTAACACGTTTAATATTAACACTTATAGCTGCTTTTGTTACATTTATAATAGTGATAAGTTTTGATCGATTTTATAGAGATTGGTTAGTATACCTCTTTACATTTGGATCCATTATCGCTACGATGATGTTTCCTGTTTGGTTTTTCCAAGGTATGGAAAAAATGAAATTTATTACCTACTTGACTATTGGTTCAAAGATTCTCTACCTTATAGGTATATTTGTTTTTGTACGTTCAGAAGAAGATTTTATTTTTGTACCTTTTTTGAATTTTATCACGTTATTTTTTGTTGGTGTAATTTCCTTAATTGTTATCAAAAGAGAATTTGATGTATCTTTCATATTGCCTCGTATAAAATATATATATTTACAGTTTATAAAAGGGTGGCATCTTTTTGTATCGCATTTAGCGATTAACTTTTTCACAAGTTTTAATATGTTGATTTTAGGATTGGTATCCTCAGACTTGATAGTAGGATATTATGCACTTGCCGAAAAGATTGTGAAGATAATCACATCACTTTTTAGTCCTTTAAATCAAGCACTGTTTCCACATGTTGTACAAATGGTTAAACACTCAAAAGAAAAAGGACAAGTCTTTGTCACTAAGTTTTCACTTTATATATTTGCCGCTGCACTGTTTATTTGGGTTATATTCTTTGTATTTTCAGAAAATATTTTTGGATTGGTATTTGGTAAAGATGCCATAAATTCAATACCTATTTTCAATATATTATCTGTATTGATTGTTATTATGCCTTTGGCTGCTTGGCTATACAATGTAATACTTATATCCTATAAGTTAGAAAAATATTTTGTCAAAATATTTTCAACCGTTGCAGTTATAAATATAGTTATAATTGCAGTACTCTTACCTTGGTTTGAATCAAAAGTAAATGTGATAGCGTTCTCTTTAGTTTTTAGTGAGGCTATCTCTTTAGTATTTGGTTTTTATCTTTATAAACGTAAAATAACATTAAAGAAGGTCATTAAATGAAAATAAATATATTTCACATATTCCTTGTCATGCTTTATTTAATATCATCATCTTTTTTTGGCTTGATGACTTTACCATTGCTTATACATGATGGTATATTGATTATTTTAATATTGGTGTTTTTAGTAACCTTTAAGCAATCCAATCAATATACTATCTATGAAGATAGATATTTTCACTATTTTTTCTTCTATGCCTTCTTGTCAACACTTGTTATGGCATATTTAAATTATGCTCAGCCAGTACTGTATAGTGTGAGGGCTGCTAGGATAATGATTGTATTTATGTTACTTCTCATGTCATTAAATGTTTTGTTACGAGATTTTGCTATTAAAAAAGCACATTCTTTTATGTATTTAATTACTTTTTTAATTATCTTTATTAATGTATATGTATATGTTACAGGAGATATATCCATACTTGCAGAAGGTCAAGGTGTTCTTGAAAGACTGGGAGAAGTACGTGTAACGATAGGTGCCTTTACCTCAATTATTTTGATATTATATTTTTATCATGGTATCAAAGAAAATAAATGGTTTATTGTCCCTTTAATCTCCTTACTTTTTACTGTGATTGTAGTTGCAAAAACAAGATCAGTTATTTTTCCACTATTAATTATAATGCTTTTACCCTTATTCCGAGTACATAAAGCAGAAGCTTTAAAAGTATGGTTAGGTTTACTATTTATAGTACTTGTAAGTTTTATTGTGTCAGGGTATGAAAAATCTATCGTGTCACCTATTGTTGATCTTGTTACCTTGCTTATTGAAGAGTTTCAAACTGAAGGACATTCTAATGTAAATATACGGGGATTAGAGTTACTCTATTTTTGGGATTTTCTAGATACCAAAAGCATTATATTTGGATATGGTATGGATAATAAGTTATTTAGGGAATTATATCAATCACATTATTTTCTTGAAGATATTGGTATATTTAAAGTATTTTATTTGCATGGTATTATTGGGTTTATTTTATTTGTGATAATGCATTGGAGACTCTATAAAGTCTCAAAATATGCTAATACTAGCTTACATTTAACGGGAAGGGGTATTGTTTATTTTCAAATACTTTCACCATCGAGTGTGTTTTTGTATATACCGGAGTATATGATTTTATTTTTTATTGTGTATGTCTTAATTAAAAATACAAATAAAAAAATAGGTTAAAAATGCTCTATATCTGCTAAGTATCATAGCTTATTTAAAACTATGGTATTGAGATAGATGTCAAGGATAATTTTGATATACTATCCAAAAATTTAATATGTATTTAGAAAGGTGTAGCAGTATGAAAGGTATAATCTTAGCAGGAGGAAGTGGCACAAGACTTTATCCTATAACAAAGGCAATTTCAAAACAATTGATACCCATTTATGATAAACCAATGATTTATTATCCATTGTCTGTCTTAATGTTATCTGGAATTAAAGAGGTTTTGATTATCTCTACCCCAAGAGATTTAAAACTTTTTGAAGGACTACTTGGAGATGGTAGTGACTTAGGTATGAAAATTAGCTATGCAGTACAAGAAGAACCTCGTGGCTTAGCAGATGCATTTATTATTGGTGAAAAATTCATAGGTAAAGACAGTGTTTGTTTGGTATTGGGAGATAACATATATTATGGTCCAGGATTGACACCACGTTTAGAGAAGGCAGCCGAATTAGAGAAGGGTGCTATCGTATTTGGTTATTATGTAAAAGATCCTGAACGTTTTGGTGTGGTTGAATTTGATGAAAATAATAATGTAATTTCAATAGAAGAAAAACCTGAAAATCCTAAAAGTCACTATGCTGTTACGGGTTTATATTATTATGATAACAGTGTTGTAGAAATAGCTAAAAATGTAAAACCTTCACACAGAGGTGAAATAGAAATCACTTCAATAAATCAGGAATATCTTAAAAGAAAAACTTTACAGATAGAACGTTTAGGAAGAGGGTATGCATGGTTAGACACGGGTACACACGAGAGTCTTTCCCAAGCCAGCCAATTTATTGAAAATATTGAAGCAAGACAAGGATATAAAGTTGCTTGTATAGAAGAGATTGCCCACTATAAAGGGTGGATAGATGCAGATCAATTACTGAAATTATCAGAACCACTAAAAAAGACAGCATATGGTCAGTATATGATTGATATAGCAAAAGAAAACAAGAAAAATAGTTAAAATTCAAGGAATTAAAATGAGTAAAGAAAAAAAATCTATTTTATTAACTGGATGTGCAGGATTTATCGGGTCAAATTTTGTGCCATACTTTGTTGATAAATATGAAGAATATAACATAATCAATCTTGATCTCTTAACCTATGCAGGTGACCTAGATAATATAAAAGAATTAAATAATCATCCACGTCATACTTTTGTGCAAGGAGATATTTGTGATAGAAAGTTGATAGAAAAACTTTTTAATGAACATGACATACGAGGTGTCATTCACTTTGCAGCAGAAAGTCATGTAGACAATTCAATTAAGAATCCTGGTGTTTTTATAGAGACCAATGTAAATGGCACATTTACATTACTAGATGTAGCATATAAATACTGGATGGAACAACCTTTTGTCTATAAAACAGGATTTGAAGGGTGTAGATTTCATCACATCTCTACAGATGAAGTGTATGGGACATTGGGAGAAGAAGGACTCTTTACAGAAGAGACATCTTATGCACCAAACTCTCCTTATTCTGCAAGTAAAGCGGGAAGTGATATGATTGCAAGGAGTTATCACCATACTTATGGAATGGATATTGTCATTACAAATTGTTCAAACAATTATGGTCCAAAACAACATGATGAAAAATTAATTCCAACTATTATACGTAAAGCTCTCAATGGTGAGAGTATTCCTATTTATGGTGATGGCAAGAATATTCGTGATTGGCTTTATGTTTTAGATCATTGTAAGGGAATTGACCTTGTCTATCATACAGGTAAAAACGGAGAAGTGTATAATATAGGTGGACGTAATGAACGAAACAATAACTATATTGTAAATAAAATTTGTGAAATATTAGATGAAAAATTACCTCAAAATACAAGTTACAAATCTCTCATAACATTTGTTGAAGATAGAGCAGGCCATGATAGAAGATATGCTATAGATGCAACAAAAATTGAAAATGAACTAGGATGGAAAGCTGATGAAAACTTTGAGTCAGGTATTCTAAAAACAATAGAATGGTATGTAAACAAATATAAATAATTTAGTTAATATTAAGTTAGAGATAAATCATTTTATAGAAAATAGTGTGTAAATAATTAAGGATTATGTGTAAATGTTACTATCAGAATATACCTCAGATCGCAATAATAATTTTAATATAATTAGGTTTATTGCTGCATTCATGGTGCTGTATACGCATAGCTTTTCTTTGCTAAGTGGAGATATACTTGACGAACCATTACGAAGAGCTATGGATATGTCTTTTGGAGATATCGCAGTAGATGTTTTTTTTATTACAAGTGGGTTTTTAATTACAAGTAGCTATTTAAATAGAAGAAATTTAATTGCATTTGCATGGGCTAGAATACTCCGTATATACCCAGGACTTATTGCAGCTATGATATTTTGTGTTTTTGTAATTGGTATTTTATTTACGAACTTAACAACAGCAGAATATTTATCAGATAGTCAAACATATAAATATTTTTTTAAGAATATAATACTATTTTTTAATGTTGAATTCAATTTACCAGGGGTATTTCAAGGTCTTCCCTTCTCTAGTACAGTGAATGGTTCATTATGGACTCTTCCTTATGAGGTTAGAATGTATGTAATACTGGCATTTATTTTAACTTTGGTAGTTTTTTTTAAGCGAAAAACAAAATCGATAACATTTAAGAAGGTCTTCTTATTTATAGGTTTGTTCTCTATTTTTATCCTTTTACTTAATCATTTTTATACGTTAAGAGAGGGGTCCATTTTTGTTGAAAATATGATTAGATTAGGTAGCGCATTTTTTGTTGGAGCTATGTTTTATATATGGAAAGAACATATAGTGCTAACTTATAAATGGTTTTTTGTATTACTTCTTGTACTAGTGATATCAAGTATAGATAAAGATATATTTTTTATTGTCTACTCTCTTACATTACCATATTTAATATTCTTTTTAGCGTATGTACCCAAAGGTGTGATACGTCAATTTAATAAAGTTGGTGATTATTCATATGGAATGTATATTTATGCATTTCCTGTACAGCAATCATTAATACACCTCTATCCGAATATCTCAATTATAGAAATGATCTTGTATGCATTTGTTATTACATTAATTTTAGCAATACTTTCATGGAATTTTATAGAAAAGAAATTTTTAAAAATGAAAAATAATTATATATTTATTGAAAATATATTTAAAAGATAAAGTCTTGACATTTTTTGACAAAATATCAATATAATTGTAAATATAAGGATTTAACTTTGTTTTAAATCTACTTTCCAAGTAGTTGAAATGATACTATGTGTTTTATGCTATACTACATGTGTTTAGCATATTATATATAGAATTTGAAGTTTAAATTGAATAAAAAAATAGGGATATAAAAATGAGTAAAAATAGTATAGTATTAGATAATAAAGAAGTAGGTGAAGTAGATATTAAAGAATTATTTAAAATCTTAAAACAAAATAAGCTATTGATAATTTTGTCAGGTTTATTATCTGCACTTTTATTTTCTGCATATGCATATTATCAGCCAAATATTTATGAGGCAGATTCTGCAATAGAAATAGGACCTGGACAGAAGTCAGGTTCTCAAAAGGAAGATGTGCTAACTATGGCTCTTGGGGTGGGTAATGTAAATCTTGATACGGAACTGGGTATTATGATGTCTAGAAAAATAGCCATGACTACGTTGAAAAAAGCCAATTTAACGCATAGATATTTTGCAATAGATGGGTACAAACGACCGCAAGAACTTTATGGTGAATCTGCTCCTTTTGAAGTTTTGATGAAACATGGACAGAATGTAATATTTTCGCTCATACCTATTAACGATGAGAAATATCGTCTTGAGGCAGAGTATAAAGAAGGTAATGGTACTACGTGGAGTTATGATAAAATTCATACATATAATAAAGAGATAAAAAACAGATATTTTGATTTTACACTTTTAGTAAATGATGTTAAAAAACTTGATGCAAAAAAATATAAATTTATGGTTCTTAGCGAACGAAATGCAGTGAAAGATTTACATAAAAATATTTCAATAGGACAAAAAACTGATAAATCTTCCTTAATTGAAATTGTGTATAAAGACACAGTAGCATTAAGAGCAAAAGATGTAGCAAATAGTATAGCAAATAGCTATATAGAACATGCTATCGCATCTAAAACTGCAGAGGCTTCAAGTATATTAGAATTTATAGATCAACAGCTTGCTGATATTGATAATGGTCTAAAAAAATCTGAAAATGAGTTAGAGGACTATAAAGAATCTATAAGTACTGTAAGTTTGACTTTTAAAGCTGAAGGTGTTGTTGAAAAACTGAGTGAATATGAATCTGAGTTAAAGAAAATAGATATTAAAAAGAAAATGCTAGATACTATTTATAAAAAAGTACAAGCAGGATCAGATCTTGAAACACTTTCTGTTGCAGGACTTAATTTGGATGAAAGCTTAGGTATATTAATTTCTAAACTTCAAGATGCACTTTTAGAAAGAAGACCTTTATTACAGCAATATAAGATTGCGCATAGTAAAGTCAAAGGTATAAATCGTGTGATTGATCAACTTAAAAAAATGATAAGAATAAATATTAAAACTTTAAAAGGAAATATCGATCAGCGTCAAAGCTTACTAGCGCAAAATGTCAATGATCAAAAAGAAATGCTAGCCGCATTACCTGAAAGTGAAAGAAGATTGGGAAGATTACAACGTAATTTTACTGTCAATGAAAAAGTATATTCTTTTCTATTAGAAAAACGTGCATCTGCCGTTATAGCAAAAGCAGGAACAATTAGTGCCAATAAAGTAATAGATACAGCAGTATTACCACTACATCCTATTGGACCTAAAAGAGCATTAATGTCAATAAGTGGTTTATTGCTTGGGTTATTGTTAGGTATTGGGTTTGTTTTATTTAGAGGACATTTAGATACGAGAATAAAAGATGAGGATGATGTTAAGAATGCAACTTCTATACCATTGATTGGTGCTATACCATCATTTTCTGCTACAGAGGGAAAAGCAAAAGTTCTTGAAGCTCCAAAATCTGCGGCAAGTGAAGCATTTAGAACATTACGTACTAATTTAAGTTTCCTATCTCAATCAGAAGATTCATTGGTTATTACAACGACATCTACGATATCAGGAGAAGGTAAAACGACTATGAGTATTAACCTTGGGGCTGTCATGAGTTTAACTGGAAAAAGAACTATTATAGTAGATCTTGATATGAGAAAGCCACAGTTACACAAACAGTTACAATTGTCTAACTTAAAAGGTATTAGCTCTGTTTTGGCTAAAAAGGAAAAACTATCTGATGTGATACAGCATATACATCACGCTGAATATGCTGGTCTTGACTTTATCTCATCTGGACCAATACCACCTAACCCAAGTGAACTTATACAGAGTGATATGATGGCGAGAGTGATTGAAGAATTAAAATCAGAATATGATATTATCTTCTTTGATACGCCACCAGTTGGGTTGGTTACAGATGCATTGCTTGTCATGCCACAGTCAGATATCTCTATTTATGTGCTACGAGCTAGATACTCTGAAAAAGAATTTTTAAAAGAGATAGAACAGATGAAAGAAACACACAATATAAAAGGTTTAGGTATTGTGTTGAATGACATTAAATATGAAAAGTCTGGATATGGCTATGGACATGGATATTACGAGGAGGGATAAATGATTCCTTTTTTTCGTAAAAAAAGTAATAAGGTTAATACGGTCATAAATACGCTTAAAACTGATATTCATTCACATGTTATTCCTGGAATAGATGATGGTTCCAAGAGTATGGATGAAAGTATATTCTTAATAAAAGAGCTTAAAAAATTAGGGTATAAAAAATTAATTACCACACCTCACATTATGGATAAGGCGTATAATAATTCAAAAGAGTCTATTTTGAATAATCTTGAAAAACTGAAGAATGAGTGTAAAAAAGAAAATATTGATATACTTCTTGAGGCTGCTGCAGAATATTATGTAGATGATGGATTTATGAAGCTTATAGAGAAAGATGAATTATTGGCTATTGATGATGAATATATTTTGTTTGAAACCTCTTATATTCATAGACCAGTTGATTTAGAATCAGTTATATATAACATAACAACACTTGGGTATAAGCCACTTTTTGCTCACCCAGAAAGATACAAGTATATTAAGGACCCTGAAAAAGAATTTTCTGAGCTAAAGGCACATGGAGCTTTGTTTCAAGTAAATCTAAATTCCTTTGTTGGATATTATGGAAAACAAGCAAAAAAACATGCACATGTTTTACATGAAAATAGTATGATTAATTTTTTAGGAAGTGATGTACATAATAAAAGCCATATTTCATCATTAGAGACTGCTTTTAAAGATACGATATATAACGAAATTGTAAGTAACAATAATATACTTAATAGTACTATTTAAAGTTTTTATTTGTCTTGAAAAATTTTATGGTTATGTGTTTGAAGATTATTCAGCCAATTGAAGGCTGAATAAGTTTTATTATAAGTCTAATAAGTATTTAGTGTTTACAATTGGAGTTAAAACTGAACCTGCAAGTTGTAGAGATGGTAAAAGATCCTTAATACCTACATTCATTGCTTTCATACCATTAGGTGTAACATAGACAACGTCATTTGGATATATCATCATAGTGGCTACTTTTATCGCATTTGCACCTGTAAGGTCTACAGTTTGCGTAAGTATTTTATTTCTTCGGTGCTTCATGACAACAATTGCATGCCTGTTAGCAGATGTAGTTAAGTCACCAGCTTGAGCAAGTAGTTGAAGTAGTGTTGTCTTCTCATTGAAAAGTCTGATTGGACCAGGCTTATTAACCTCTCCAAGGATATAAGCTCTTTTATTTAAAACTTCAAGAGAAACTTCAGCATCTTCCAAATATTTACCATAAGCTTTTTCTATTTTTCTTTGTGCTTCTGTTTGAGTCAATCCAGCCACATGAATACTTTTAATGAGTGGTAATCTTACATGACCTTTAGAGTTTACGAGCACACCATTTAAATCTTGTTTCTGACTTTGTACACTTGTTGTACCTAGTTCAGGATGATTATACATAGTGATAGATATTCGGTCATGTGGAACAATACGGTATTCATATCTTGCTTCTCGACTTAAGTCTGTGATACTGTTCTTCGCATTTTCTAATGTTACATTTGTATCATTAAATAAAACTAAGTCTCTTTTTGTTGTACATCCACCTACTGCTAATGCAATAGATAAGTATAGTAATGTTTTTTTCATTTTATTTCCCCCTAGAAATATTTTGTATGTTTTCAAGTATAACAAAAAAAAGATTAATTTTAGATATATATTTATAAATATTATATTGTTAATCTTTATTTTACTGAATAATTTCATTTTTTATCAGTAGTATAGTTCTAAGCATTTAAAGTTGATTGACATTGACTCAACTATTTTGATATAATATTTAAAACAATTACACAGGAATTTATTAGGATGTCAAAAAGTTTATATGAAACATTAGGTGTAAGCGATAGTGCCTCGTCAGATGAGATTAAAAAAGCATATAGAAAACTTGCTAGGAAATATCATCCAGATATTAATAAGGATGAGAGTGCTATAGAAAAGTTTAAAGAAATTAATGCTGCCTATGAAGTACTCTCTGATACTGAAAAAAAATCACAATATGATCAGTTTGGTGACCAGATGTTTGGTGGACAAAATTTTCATGATTTTGCGCAAGGTCAAGGAGCAGGGGTTGATTTAGATGAAATACTTCGACAGATGTTTGGCGGCGGTGGAGGTGGAGGTTTCTCTGGAGGGTTCGGTGGTTTTGGTGGACCTGACCTTGATATCACTACACGTATTACTGTACCTTTTATGACGTCGGTACAAGGTGGTAAATATAGTATAAATGTCGAGGGAAATAGTTTTGATATAAAAATACCAGCAGGTATTAAAAGTGGGGAAACACTTCGTGTAAGAGGCAAGGGACGTGCCCATCAAGGGCAAGCAGGAGACTTACTCATAAAAGTAGAAGTGTCTGATTCTCCTGAATATGAACGTAAAGGGCAAGATCTTTATAAAACATTTGATGTACCCTTAAAAGAAGCATTGTTTGGTGGTAAGATTTCTATTGAAACACCGGAGAAAGAAGTTTCTTTAAAGGTACCTCAAAATACAAAAAATGGTCAGAAATTTAGACTTAAAGGCAAGGGTGTAGCCGATAGAAAGACAGCTATGAAAGGTGACTTGTATCTTATAGCAAATGTGGTTTTGCCCGATGTTGATACACTTGATGAGGACTTAGGGAAAATGTTACAAGAGAAATTATAATTGTAAAAGGAATATACTATGCATAGTTATGATGAACCAGTTTATCTTATTTCTGTGGTTGCTACGATGTTAGAGATACATCCACAAACACTGAGACAATATGAAAGAGAAGGGTTAGTTGAGCCTTCTAGAACACAAGGTCGTATGCGTTTATATTCTCAAAAAGACATTGATAGGATGAAATTGATTTTACGATTAACACGCCAAATGGGTGTAAATCTTGCGGGTGTTGATATTATTTTGCAACTAAAAGAACAAATAGATACGATGCAAGATGAAATTGATCTCTTACGTGATGAACTCTCGAAAGTAAATCGTAATGGTTCAGTACACATTAGTAAAGCATTGGTTAAAACAGCAGCATATGATATTATTATTTTTGAAGAATAATGATATAGATACAACTATATAAATAAAGAAAAGATAAAAAATGAATAATAGTAAAGAGTATATAAAAATTGCAGATAAAATGAAAAAGGCTCTTACTGCAGAGCTTTTCGGGCAAGATAAAGCGATAAATGCTATTGTAAATAGTATTAAAAGCAATATTACTGAAAATAAAAATACCCCAACAGCAACCTATCTTTTTTTAGGATCTCCCGCTACAGGTAAAACATATTTAGCAGAACTGATGACAAAAAATCTTGAAGAATATAAAATAAGAAAATTTGATATGTCACAGTATCAAGAACAAAATGGTGGTGAACTGTATGGTTACCCAAAGGGTTGGTCAGGTTATAGTGTAGGACAACTTACTGGTTTTGTACATGATAATCCAAAATCTATTATTGTGTTAGATGCTTTTGAGAAAGCTGATAATTTGATTCAAAATCACTTACTACCCATCTTTGAAGGTGGACAAATGAGAGATGCCTGTGGTTGGGATAAAATGACTGATCAGCCATGTAATGATGACCCTGAGAAGATATATGATGAAGGAAATGCAGATTTTGTGGTTGATTTTAGAGAAACAATTTTCATCATAACTTCAAGTTTAGGAGAAGAACTCTACTCTGATCATAAGTTTATAAAACTTATAGAAGATGACTATATACAAGCAGAGTCTATGATACTTGATACACTAAAAAGAGAAGAAAAAAGAAATGCAAAGACGGGTGGTCTGCAAAAAGCAATCATTCCTGAGCTTGTTTCTCGTTTTTCACAAGCAACGATTGTGTTATTTAATAAATTAAATTATGTTGCTTATGAGTCTATAGGAGAAAAAGCTTTTTTAGAATATAAAGATATCTTTAATAGTAAATTTAATATAGATTTCAAAGTTGACAAGCACTTTAAAAATTTCTTGAAAACACAAATCCTTCTTTTTGCACCAGAATTAGATGCAAGGCGTATTAAAAATAAAATTGGTGAAACTTTTTATACAAAAATAACAGATTACCTTATGGCGTTAAACGAGGAAGAAAAAGAGATTAAGCAAATTAAAATTTCTCTTTCCAAAAAATGTATAGACTTTATTGATGAAAATCTACTTCCTTATATAGAAAAAGACAAACTGGTAAAAGAGTTATTTAGAAAAAATATAAAATTAGAAATAGTGGATAGTTTTTCTATAAAAAATAATATTTTGACGTATAAAGTGCAAGAGTGTAGATTTAAACAGGTAAAACGTATTAAAGACTTTAGTGAAGATGGCTTGGTATTTGATATACCTAATGTATCATTTGATGATATCGCTGGACATAGTGTAGCAAAAGGTAGACTAAATGAAGTTATCACATTTTTAAAAGAGCCAAAATTACTCAAAGCTTTTAATGTGCAACCACCAAAAGGAATGCTTTTATATGGGCCACCAGGGACGGGGAAAACACTTTTGGCAAAGGCATTCGCAGCTGAAGCGGAGCTTCCTTTTATCTCCATTACAGGTGTAGAGTTACTACAGCTGGATAAGATAAAGAATGTATTTAAAAAAGCAAAAAGTTATGCCCCATCTATTATATTTATTGATGAGATTGATACCATAGGTATACGTGGTAAAGACAATACACGTGAAGTACAAATCAATAAATTACTAGCTGAAATGGATGGGTTCTCAAATAATCTTGATGAACATGTTTTTGTGATTGCTGCTACGAATTATAAAGAAAATATTGATCCTGCTATTGTCAGACCAGGACGTATTGAGCTACATATCGCGGTAGATCATTTAGATAAAGAAGCCAGAGAATATTTCTTGAACAGAATGATTCAAAATAAGCCAACAAAAGGCTCTTTTGATATGGATAAGCTTTTGATTCATACTTCAGGACTTACAGGTGCACAGTTAGAAATGGTTAGTAAAGAAGCATCTTTTTATTGTATTAGGCACAACATGACACATATGACACAAAAAGTGTTAATAGAGCAAATAAATATCATTAAATACGGGGAAGAATCCTCTCACATGTCAGATGAACTACTATTTGAAAAAACAGCCATCCGTGAGTCAGCTCAAGCTGTGATTTCAAAAAACCTGATGCCTCATATGAAAATAAAACAAATCTCTGCAAGACCAAGAAATAACAATGATAGTTTTATAGCCAATAACTATGATGCCACGCAGAAGAATATGACTATTGAAGATATGAAAAATAGAATTTGTATTTCTTTGGCAGGACGTATAGTACAAATGAAGAAATATGGTGTAATTCTTGGTATGGATATGGATGTATCTTCTGATTTACAACAAGCAAGTAAAGATGCCTATAAGGCTATAGCACATTATGGTATGGATAAAGAGGTTAGTTACGTCAATTTACATAATGATGAGGCTGTGGAAAATCAGAAACATACCTCTGCTAGCCATACACAATATAATCATAAAAAGATTGATGATGTACTAGAAAGATGGATGAGAGAAGCAGAAGAAAAAACCGTAGCACTGGTAGATGAACATTGGCAAGACATTGAAGATTTATGTGTATTGTTACTTGAAAAAGAGATTATCTATGATGAGGAGTTAAAAAGCTCTTTATAGCTTTAACTCTCACCTAGTTACTTACGCAATGGTTTCCTCTTGAACCCCATTTTATCACAATCCCTTTTTTATTGGTTTCGATAAAGAGTTTACAGGTTTCCTGGATGACATCATTTCCAAAGCCCATGCCATAACTTCCAAATAAACCACCATATCCATAGCCTAAACCCAATGTAGGACTAGGGAGTGAATAGACACGTGAACGCTCATAGACATAGACTTTATTTTTGTTTGGAAGCATAAATGTACTGTCTGGATATCCTATATCATTGATGAGATGTGAGATATTTTGACCCACCCATGCATCATGTTTTTTTACAAATTTTGCATGCGTTGCACAGCCTTGTAATGACAGTAAAACAAAAGATAAAAGTAAAATTTTTGAAATATTTTTCATGTAATAGATCTCCAAGTAGTTGATGATATTTAAGTGATAATAATATACGATAGTGTAATAAATGTGAAGTAATTAGTGGTGGGTCGGGGGAGACTCGAACTCCCGACCACTCGGTTATGAGCCGAGTGCTCTAACCAACTGAGCTACCGACCCGTATATGATACAATAGATGTATCTGTCAGCTCTTCGAAATCATGGTTATTTTCGAGTCAGAAGTATATCGATTGTAGTCTTTAAAAGTAATTAAATTTTGCAAAATTCCAAAAATTACTGCAAAAATTATAAACGAGGTTCCTCCATAGCTAAACATAGGCAAGGGTAAGCCTACAACAGGAGCCATACCGATGACCATATAGATATTGACACACATATAGACAAAGAGTAAAAAGGCTAAACCTGAAGCAAAAGCTTTTATAAGATAATCACTTGCAAATTTGGCAGAGATATACAGAAGATGAAAGATTAGAAGGATATAAAGTCCGATGACAACCATCATCCCTTTAAAGCCAAATCTTTCTCCTAGGTATGCAAAGATAAAATCAGTAGAAGAGACGGGAAGGAACTTCAACTGTGTTTGAGTAGCCTCTTCTTTTTTTTGTCCCTCCATACCACCAGAACCTATGGCAATAAGTGCTTGCCTGACATGATAACTGGGTTTACCTACAAAGTCTGTAACACGCTTCTTTTGATAGGGCTTAAGCTGGCCATACAGTAGTGGTGCACTTAGACCCAAGACTATAAAAATAGTAGCCCAAATTTTCCAGTTAATACCTACAATATATAAAATGCCATAACCTGTTATAAGGAGCACAAGTGCCGTCCCTAAGTCAGGTTCTTTAGCTATAAGTATAAATGGAATAACGATAACCACTGAGAGTATAATAAATTTTAATAGCCCGTATCCACTTTCTGGAGGAGGCTTTTGTGATATAAGGTATCCTAGCATCATAATCACAGATACCTTGATAAATTCAGAAGGTTGTATAGTCATAGTTGTGCCGGGTATCTCTATCCATCTTTGTGCACCTAATATGGTTTTACCTACAAATTCTACAGCAATGAGTAGACCCAGGTTTGCAATATAAAATAGTGGAACAAACCACCACATAATACGTCTCCATGGTATAAAAAAGGATACTAGAAATACAATAAATGCAATCACATAGTAGATCATTTGCTTTTCAAAAAGATGAGGGTTTATTTCTTTGATAAGATAAGAAGATATGACCAGTAATGGCATAATCTGAAGTAATAAAAAATAAGAAAAATTTTTATAAATTGTTTTATTAGTCTTGATGATAGGTTCCATGCAATTCCTAATTTTTAAGGTATTATATCAAAAGAAATATGTTATATGATATGAATATTATTTTATGTCATGACTTAGATAGGTGGGAAGAAGTATGATTTCATTTTATCAGTTTAAAAAGTTCGATACTATACCTTCTTGTATGCATAGAGTAACAACAAAGGTAAGAAACGAACCTTATCATGGTTCTATGGCACTACATACAGGTGAAAATACAAAAGATATCATAGACAATAGAAAAAAAATAGCTAGACATTTAAGGTGGGGGTATAAGAGTTGTTTTATAGTTGCAAATCAAACACATAGTGATAATATCTACATAATTAGTGAACCAACAGACAGAGGTTGGTTATTGGCTGAAACTGTTGTGGAAAATTGTGATGCACTAATTACCAATAAAAAAAATATTATCCTTACAATATTAACTGCAGATTGTGTACCCATATTGCTTATGGATAAAGAAAAAGACGTCATAGCAGCTGTACATGCGGGATGGAGAGGAACAAAATCAGATATTTTGTCAAAGACAGTAAAAAAAATGTGTGATATTTTCCACTGTGATACTAAAGATATAATAGCTGGTATTGGTCCTGCTATAGGAGTATGTTGTTATGAAGTAGATTGTAATGTTGCAAAATATTTTAGCGATAGCGAGGCAATACCCACAGAGATAGTGGGTAAATATATGTTAGATTTAGCATTTGCAAATAAACAGCAACTTTTAAATGTAGGTCTTCTTAACGCTCATATTGAAATGAGCAATATCTGTACAGCATGTGAGGTTGATAGATTTTTCTCTTACCGTAAAGAAAAAGGATGTAGCGGTAGATTTATGAGTATGATTGGCTTGCAGTAAACAGTGTAAGATTATAGACCCATTGATGTAAATCGAGCATATCTTCATATACTTTAAAGTTTTGTTCTATAATTTGGGGGCTATGGAAGATCTTGTTTGGTTTAAAGACTTTAAATGCGTACATAGAGCCATGTTTTGCAAGATAGGCATGAGGTTTATTGACATACGCTTCAAAACCTCTAGGAAATTTTTTATATTTAGCTTCACCTATTTCGTAACCTTTGGATTTGAGAGTCTCCAGTATCTTATGAAGTTCTGTACGTTTACTATCATTTTTGATGTACTCTCTATAGGTGGAAAGTAGTTCAGGTTTGAAGTTACGTATACCCGTAGCTACGAAAACCTCAAAGGGATCATAGTGCATATAAAATGAACTACTCTGCATCCTATGTGTATCTCCTTGCCAAAAGATAATGCCTATACGCTCTTTAATGGGGTCTAGTCTATGAAAGCGTGCATCACGGTAGATACGAAAAAGTGACTTGTTGACTTTGGGTATAGCGTGTATAGTTGGTACGAGTATTTGAAGGTGTTCTCCCATCTCCTCTACATAGGCTTTGTTGGGTAAGACGATGTCCTTCTCATACGCCTCTTTATGCGCATCAAGCCACTCTTTTGAATTATTTATGATGATATTTGAAAGAAAAGTCAAGCCTTCTTTGGGGAAACCAGAAAAAGATTCGGATATATGCGCCATTAGAGACCTTTTATTTTTTGAAAGAGTAGACCTAATATCTCATGCCAAAGTATGGTAGCTTTTCTTAGTGCATTAGCAGAAAAGAATTCAAAATAGTTAGGATTTTGGATACTAGCAAGGTGATTTGTTGGTGCAGCAAGAGGATAGAGACCAAGATGATGAAAATATTTCATCGCACGTTTCATATGAGAAGCTGAAGTTACAAGAATAAAGGGCTTATCTTTGATGTAGGATTTTGCTGCTTTGGCTTCTTCTTGGGTGTCTTTGGGTGCAGGTTCTAAATGAATTTTATCTTCATGTATGCCAAGTGAAAGTAGTAATTTTTTTTGTAGTACTGCGCCTGGTGTGGGGTCATATAGACCTGTGTATCCAGATACTATGAGTGTGGGTTTCTTTTTTAACTGTTGGTAAAGACGTATACCTTCATTCAAACGTACAGAAGCTATCTCACTGACCTGGGAGGTAATAGGAAGGGTATCATCAGTATGATGACCATTTCCTAAGACATAAATATATTCTATATTAAATGGCGCCTTTTTGAGCATAGGGTAGAGGGTTTCATATTTATAAAGTAGTTGATCTATAAAGGGTGTATAGGTAATAAGAAAAAACCACGTTAAACTAAGGACTAACATGACCTTAGCCTTTAGAAATTTACGCTTATATAAAAAGAGTAAACCAAGTATAAGAAGAAAAAAACCTAAAGGAAAAGGCATCAAAAACATAGAGACTATTTTTTTGAGTAAAAAAATGAAATCCATCTACTTTACCTGTCTTGTTTCAGCAGCTTCGAGTTCCATAACATTCCATGGGAGTCCTTGTATCATGAGCTCCTCCATAAAAGGGTCTGGGTCAAACTGTTCCATGTTGTAGACACCTTTGGCTTGCCATTTGCCCTCTAACATGAGTTTGGCTCCTATCATGGCAGGCACACCTGTAGTGTAGCTGACTCCTTGGCTCATGACCTCTTCGTAACATTTTTCATGGTCACTTACTTGGTAGATATAAATGGTTTTTTCTTTACCATTTTTGATTCCCTTAGCAAAGATGCCGATATTTGTCTTACCTTTAGTACGTGGCCCTAGGCTAGCAGGATCTGGGAGTAGGGTAGCGAGGAACTCCATAGGGACTATCTTCATCCCTTTATGTTCTACTTCTTTGATGCCTAACATCCCCACATTTTCTAGGCACTTCATGTGTGTGAGATAGCTCTCACCAAAGGTCATAAAAAAGCGTATACGTTTAAGTCCTTTGATGTGCTTGACCAAAGACTCCATCTCTTCGTGGTAGAGCAGATAACTGTCTTTGGCTCCTACTTCTGGGTAGTCCCACACTTGTTTTATGGCCATTGGTTCTGTCTCTATCCACTCTCCTTGTCCATCATCGTTTTTTTGCCAATACCTACCTTTTGCACTTACTTCACGTAGGTTTATTTCTGGGTTAAAATTGGTAGCAAATGGGTATCCGTGATCTCCTGCATTACAGTCGAGGATGTCTATGGTGTGTATCTCATCAAAGTAGTGTTTTTGGGCATAGGCACAAAATACATTGGTAACCCCTGGGTCAAAGCCTGAGCCCAGTAGCCCCATGATGCCAGCTTCTTTAAATGCCGCACCTCTAGCCCACTGCTCTTTGTATTCAAACTTGGCAGTGTCTGGGTGCTCGTAATTGGCAGTATCTAGGTAGTCTACTCCTGTTTGTATACAGGCATCCATGATGGTCAGGTCTTGGTAGGGTAGTGCCACGTTTATGACGATGTCAGCGTCTACATCTTTGATGAGCTTCACAAGCTCAGGCACAGAGTCTGCATCAACAGTAGCTGTACTTAGTTGTACCCCAGTCTTCTCTAGTACATTTTTGGCTATGGCATCACATTTACTCACAGTACGGCTCGCTAGAGTGATGTCACCAAAAGTCTCTACATTCATAGCACACTTAAAAGCTACTACATTCCCCACACCTCCCGCACCAATAATAAGAGTTTTATTTGTTTTTATCATATATGATTCTTTTTTTTGTATAATTATAGTAAAAAATCACAAAAGTGAGAAGTATGTTTTTAAAAAACAATTATTCTATAAGTGTAGTAAGTATATTTTTGATTATGGTATCTATGCCAAGTATTAGCAGTGGCGTAGAGATTAGAGTAGGGTCTGGAAAGTATGATTGGAAGATGGGTGTCTCAAATCTATTAGAAGCTTCAGCTGATATGAATAGCAGGGTAGTCTCTATAGTTGAGTCACATCAAAATTTTGAAAATAGTAAATACTATTTTGAATATAGTGGAGATTTTTATTGGAATAAGTTTGCTTCAGATATTAAAACAAGTGTAAGTAAACAAGAGAGTATTGGGGATAATGAAATAACAATTATTCAAAATAAAGACTATGAGACATCTAAGAAAAAGAATTTTGCTGCAGCTGACTTGAATTTTGGATTGGGTTATGATTTATATCATGAAAATAACAATTATTTTGGCATTAGTATTAATACAGGATATGTATCACCTACTATGAATCTTACAAATAAAGAAGTTAAAAAAAAGATTCTTAAAAAATTAGAGACTGAAATATCACTGTATAAGCTAGGCATTACACTGCAAGGAAAAGGGCATCTTTCGTCACATGTATTTGTGAAAGGGAATGTAGGTTTTGGACTTGTTAAGGGAAGCATGGAATATAAATGGCTTGATACATCTGAAAAAGTGAATGGAGATTTTAAAGTTTTTGATCTTTCCATAAATTATAAACCTAGTAATGCCAATTATTATTTGTTTTTAGGTGCTTTATATAAGTCGTGGAGTATAGATAAAACAGAAATAGATATATCAGAAGTATTTTCAAGTAAGTCCTACAGCATGTTTGCATTAGACTTTTCTACAAGTTATGCCTATGTAGGAATAGGATATGATTTTTAGAAGTTAAGAAAAATTTAACTAATAATTAGGTAATATATACGCAAATTTAAAACAAAGGTCTAGAAATGTTAAAAAAAGTAAGTTTATACAGTGCAGTAGCCGTTACAACTCTATTAATGATGGGGTGTTCAGGTACAGAAAAAAAATCTATTAAGTCAGTAAAAGTAGTTGCAAATACAAATCCAGCTGAAGTAGCAGGGGTAAAAGCACTTTTTGAACAGTCAAAAATAAAGAATATGAAAGACAGTGACTTGGTACAATCATTTAAAGACTCTATGGATATAGAGTTAAATGGTGTCAAAAAAATTAGTGATATTGAAAAAATAGGTAACAAAATATGTACTGAAAGCGGGAGTATCATACCTAAAACAGTTACAGTAGATTCAAAGGATAAAGTAACAGCAATAGAAAAACTAAAAGCTGATCAGTGTACTGATGGCAAATCTACTGTTAATGGTGTAGTATCATCAACAGGCATAATATATACAGATACTGAGAAAAAAGGAACACTCACTTTTGATGAAGATATAACACTATCTGATAGTGAACATACTATTGTGCTTAAAAGTGGTGGAGAAATTCAAGGTGACGCGAAAAAGTCTACAGGTATTTGGACAAGTGAGAGTGTATCTTCATTCGAAAGTACGCTTAACGATGTTATCTTTAATGTATCAGGTCTAAAAGTAAAGACTACGTCTGATAAAAACAATCTTAAAAATGAAACTATAGAAGTTTTAGAAGGTAGTCTTAATCTTGGTGATTACTACTTCACTATAGACAATACAAAAGCAAATACTATAGAAGTAAAAGATAAAAAAGCAACAGGTACTATACACATGAAAGATGGTGCAGGGCACAAAGTTGAGTTGGTTGTAGCGAACAATAAGGTATCTGCAAATATAGATGAAGATAATGATGGTTCATTTTCAGACAACGAAATATTAAAATAAACATACATATGGGTATCTTTACCCATATGAGACATCATACCTCTAAATTATCCAACTAAAAATAAATATTATTGTCATCCATACTAAAATAGTTCCCTATTTCGTTCCTTCATATACATTTAAATTCTATACATTGTCATAATTTTGTTATGATACTTGCATATAAATGTGATACATAAAAGGACACCACCAATGCCTGGAAGACTAAGCATCTACAACGATACCTCCTTTAAACATGATATAACACAAACACTAGGAGACTTCAAAGATGAAGTGC
>JAKIUE010000120.1 GCA_021647715.1 Sulfurovum sp. | reverse complement strand
ACCACGGCACTGTCACAGATGCTAGATGCTCCACTGGTCACTAGCGAAGGGCGTGCCTACCCTGTAGAGCGTCACTACTTAAACCCTACTACCACGCAACCTACCGCAAAAGAAATGCCAAGCTACATCGCTAAACGTGTGCAGAAGTGCCTAGAAGATGAAGAGGGAAACATACTTGTATTTCTAGCGGGTGTTCGGCAGATAAAAGAGGTGGAGAAGCTACTACTCTCAGCCAAACTACAAGACGTCTACATAGCCACACTCTATGGAAACCTAAGCAAACAAGCACAAGACCAAGCCATAAAAGCCCCACCCAAAGGCACACGAAAAGTGGTACTCTCTACCAACATCGCCCAAACCTCACTCACCATAGAGGGCATCAAGATAGTCATAGACTCAGGGGCACAAAACGTTTCTGTCTTTAGCCCATTTTCAGGTATGAACACGCTAGAGCGTAGGCACATATCACAAGACTCTGCCACACAAAGAGCAGGAAGAGCAGGACGCCTGTCTGCGGGTAAAGCCTACCACATTTGGCACAAGTCTAAAATACTACAGCCTCACGACACCCCCGAACTACTCCAAGCAGACCTTACCTCACTCATACTAGAACTAGCCCTTTGGGGCAATAACGACATATATGACATGCAATGGCTAGATACCCCACCCTCTACTGCCATCAACCATGCCAAAACACTACTCACCCAACTAGGTGCATTAGACAGCAAGGGTATCATCACCGCACATGGTAGAGCCATGAGCAAACACGGCATACATCCTAGACTCTCACATATGATGCTCAAAGCAAAATCCCTAGACTTTGGCTATGAAGCCTCACTCTTAGCTAGTCTACTTACAGAAAAAGATATTTATACACAAAACAATCAAAACGCAGACTTACGAGAACGTGTGCAGATCTTACATGATGTGGCACAAAAAAAACATTTTCCTTATGTAAACATCAAACAGTGTCACTACATCTTAGCAAATGCCAAACGACTTGAATCTAAACAAAAGGGTACACTTGACACCCAACTTTTGGGTGTGCTTCTAGCCTTTGCTTACCCAGAACGCATCGCCAAACAACGCCATGCCAATACAAGTACCTATCTACTCTCTTCTGGTAAAGGGGCAAAACTCTATGATAGTGAGCTAGCAAAGGAGCGCTTTTTAGTCATTGCTGACCTAGATGCTAAAGCCACCCATGCGAGCATCTACAAAGCTATTGCCATTTCACAAGATGAGATAGAGAGTCATCTACCAGAACTTATCACAGTAGAAGACGAAATAGACTGGAATGAAGAAGAACAACGTGTTGAGGTACGTAAAGTATCTCGATTAAGTGCATTGTTACTTAAAGAGAGTGCTGTAAATACTTCTAACAATGAGGAGATCACTGATCTACTCTTAGAAGAGCTAAAAGCATTAGGTCTAAAGGTACTAAACTGGGATAAAGAGACTCTAGCACTTAAAAATAGAGTAGGATTTTTAAACGCTCATCACATTGATTTCCCTGATTTTTCAGATACATACCTGCTAGAAAACATGGATGAGTGGCTAGCCCCTTATATCGAAGATATGTGTTCTATACGCGAACTAAAAAGTTTAAACCTACACACCATACTGCTAGGACAACTAAGTTATGCCCAAACACAAACCCTAGACAAACTCGCTCCTGCTAAAATAAAAGTAGCTTCGGGTTCAAACATAGCCATAGACTACACAGACCAAAGCCAACCCATCTTGGCAGTACGATTACAAGAGATGTTTGGCACACAAGAGACACCTACTCTACTAAATGGCAAAGTAAAACTCATGCTACACCTACTCTCCCCAGCCCATAAGCCTATGCAAATCACACAAGACATAAAGAGCTTCTGGGCAAATACCTATGCAGATGTAAAGAAAGATTTAAGAGGGAAATACAAAAGACACTATTGGCCAGATGACCCTTTGGAGGCTCAAGCGACCTCTAAAACGAAGAAGTGGATGTAAAAAAGAGATCACAGAGTCTATTTTTTATCTATAAGCTTTTTAACATTTTCTAAAAGCTGATTCGCATGGGTCTTTAGTCCACATGTTTTAGCATCAAAAGAAAAATCACCAATGTATTTCATATCTTTACCCTCATAGGTATACTCAGTTACCATACCTTTTTTAAGCATCATCACTGTCTCCTTGTCAGTACAGACTTGGTTTTTTATATCTTCATAGAGTAAAGACTTTAATGTACTAGCAGAGATATCTTTTGAACTAAGGTTTGTCAAGGTATATCCTAAAATCATTTGATTTCCTTTTGCATTCACCTTGGTAAGTTGTAGCTCGTCGTCAATCTTCATAGGTAAATTCTTGCTCATCGCTTTTACCGCTATGTCCATAGCATTTTTTAGCGTTGTGGGGGTATGTAAGTCTAGCGTTGGTTGAGGCTTTTGTGTTTTTGGTGCTGTTTTCTGTATTACTTTTTCTTCTTTAGGCATTTGGAACATCTCTTTAGTGCCTACAAATTCAAAATCTACAGAGAGAAGTTTACATTCTCCTTTTATCTGTTTCTCTAAGGCATGTTTTTCACAACTCTCTTTGGCTTTTTGTTTCGCAGTCTCACGACTAAAGGCTCCTTCTGAGCGTCCACACATCTGTTCTGTATCTTTACCTTGTACTACGTAGTATGCATGATGTGCCTTACTCTTTAAGTAGTACTTGAACTGTATACGACACGGCAAATTAGTGATTATCTCTTCTGCTTTCTTGAGCTTTTTATCATAAACTACCGGGCTCATTTTTAAAGGTTTTGGTAATGGCTTTAGGTCATAGTCTTTTGCAGTAAGTAGCACTTTTTTATTGGTAGCATACACTTTACATGCTGACTTTGGTGTTTTGTTACCTCTTTTTAGTTTGTTATCCTTACACGATTTTATCGCTTGTTTTTTAGAGATATTTTCTGATTGATTTTGATACGAATATCCACAAGCATAGTTGCCATTTGCATCTACGCTATAACCAAAAGATTTATGCTCATTCGCATTGAGATACTTTTCAAAATACGGATAACAGTTCCCCAATATGACATCTTTTGCCTCTTTCATAAAGGTCTCTATCTGTGCTTTACTCAGTGGTGTTTCATCGACAGGAGTTAACCTGCTAAACGTGCCGTCTTTCACATCAAACTTGCCATCTGTATCTACCAGTATACACTCAGCATTAAGCATCACAGACTGACAGCCTTTCATTGCAGAGTCTATGGCTTCTTGTCTGCTTACGTAGCCATATCCCCAGTTACATCTGTTTTTATCTGTCTTAGGTTCTCTTGCATATACAAAGGCTTTATGGTCAGCTTGAGAGAGGTAGCTACTCTTATAGCTGTTTAAACAGTTTTTTGTGAGTACATGTTGAGGTGACATGTCTGCATGAAGCCACAGTGATAACACTATGAGATAATAAAGTCTATACATTCATATTCCTTATAGGTATAATCAAAAGTATAGCAAAATATACTAAGGTACGACCCTACCCCATCGGATACAGTATCTCGTCATGCACCTTGTCACACGCTTTTAATACATCATCACCAAGTGTCAAGTCCATCGCCTTAAAGATGGGGTCTAACTGCTCTGCACTGGTAGCTCCTATGATGGTAGAAGCCACAAAGTCAAACTGTTTTGACCATGCAGTAGCTAGGGTGACGGGGTGGATGTCTGCTTCTTTGGCTATGGCTACGTATTTGGCTGTAGAGGCTAGTGTTTTTTCATTTAAAAAGCGTGTTGCCATGGCTTGTTGTCTGACGTTGGGTGAGTTCATGTAGCTTGTAAATCGTCCTTTGGCAGGAGAGGTATTAAACGAGCCCTCATTGTACTTACCACTCAGCACCCCACCCCCTAGTGGTGAATATGGCAGGAGTGAAATGTTCTCTTTTTCACACACAGTTGCAAGCTCATCTAAAAACCTACGGTTAAGCAAAGAGAAGTTGTTTTGTATAGACTCAAAGCGTGCCAGGCCATGTTGCTCTGACTTCATGAGTGCTTTGGTCGTACCATAGGCTGTGTCGTTGGATGTACCTAAGTAACGCACCTTTCCAGACTGCACTAGGCTATCGAACGCTCTCATAGACTCTTCTATGGGTACAGAGTTGTCTGGCCAGTGCATTTGGTAGAGATCTATGTAGTCGGTGCCTAGTCGTTTCAGGCTCCCCTCCACGGCTCGCTCTATGTGAAACCTGTCTATGGCTGTAAAGCCATGACGTACAGGAGGCACGAACCAACCGTTCGCTGCTCCTGCCACCTTAGACGCGATGATGAGCGAATCACGAGGCTTGTCCCTCATCCACTCCCCTACTATCTCTTCTGTGAGCCCTGCTAGTTCTCCTGAGGGAGGTACGGGGTACAGCTCTGCTGTGTCAAAGAAGTTTATACCTCTCTCATACGCCTTGTCCATGATGGCAAAAGCAGCCTTCTTGTCTGCCTGCGTACCAAAGGTCATAGTCCCCAAACATATCGGGCTTACTCTTAATCCTGTTTTTCCTATGTATCTGT
>JAKIUE010000119.1 GCA_021647715.1 Sulfurovum sp. | reverse complement strand
ACAGAATAGCCTAAGTGACTAGACGTATCTGCTGGTTTTATCATAGTCTGTACCGCAGTACCAGATGTAAACTTTTTAAGTGGGCTAAACATAGATGTAGCACCCGATACAGCACCTACAAACAAGATAATACCGTAAATCAAGAACACCATTGCCAGTAGTTTAAAGAGTTTTATAGCACCCTCTCCTACTTTAGATTCAAAGACACCCATATAGAGTGCTGTTCCCATAAATAAAAGTGACCACAACATCATGTTGAGTCCTCCAGGGATAATGCGTGAAAGCATAAAGATAGCAAGACCTAGCATCATCACACCAAAAACTTGAGAAACTGCTGTCATCCAACCACCAGGTTTAGGCATGAACTTACCAGCTCCTAGTCCTACTAAAAGTAAAGGCATACCCATGCCCATACTCATCACAAAGAGTGCAAGCCCACCCAAGAGGGCATCTCCAGTTTGAGATATAAAGATGACCGCACCAGAGATAGGTGCTGCCGTACAAGGTCCCACTATAAGAGCTGAGAGTGCTCCCATAATGGCTGTACCCATGATACCTTTGCCTTGTGCTCCATCTGAGGCTTTGTTTATCTTAGATTGCCACGAAGAAGGAAGTCCTATCTCGTAGTAACCAAAAAGTGATAGCGCAAGTGCTACAAATACTCCTGCAAAAATAGTAAGCACCCAAGGGTTTTGCATGGCTGCTTGCAAGTCTGCACCTAACATACCAGCCACAAGTCCTACTAGTGTATAGGTAAGTGCCATCGCTAAAACATAGACCAAAGAAGTAAAAAATGCTTGCCCCATAGAAGGTTTTTTATTATCTCCTTGTTGAGAGATAATGATAGATGATAAAATAGGAATCATAGGAAAGATACAAGGTGTCAAAGAGAGTAACAATCCAAAAATGAAGAATAAAAAGAGTACAAAAAATGAACTTTCATTGACCAATACATCGACTATCTTCCCAACATTTCCCTCTTTTGCTAATGTAGATATCTTGTCAAATATACCTAAGTTTTCACCTTTAAATTGAAAACTTTTCTTCACTGGCTGATAACAAATACCCTTATCTGAACAGCCTAAAAATTCTATCTCTAGTGTATAGTCACCTTTTATCTTTGAAGTAATGTCTGTCACTGGGATATCTACAAGAATCTCTTTTTCAAATACTTTATCTCCATCAAAATCATGAGAAGGTGGTCTTTTTACCTTTAGTTCTAATACTTCAGGAGAAATGACACGGTAGTGTAAGGTATCATCATCGTAGACATGTATATGTTCGGCTATGGTTATTTTAGTTTCTATCACATCATCTTTTAATACCGCAGTGACACCAAAGGCTTCCTCAGGTGATAAAAACTTCTGTTTTTTTAAGGCAGAATCAAATCCAGCCGCTAAAAAAGTACTTAAGAATAAGCTCACAAGAAGTAACTTTTTAATGATGTTTTGCATATTTTCTCTCTTTTATTCAAGTTTTATATAGTATTCTATTGTAATATTTGTGTATAAGCTGTGTAATAATATCAAACATCAATTAACACATCAATAATGAAGGTCTAAAAATGTCAAACCGTCTGAAAGATGAACACTCTCCTTACTTGCAACAACACGCTGATAATCCTGTTGACTGGTACCCTTGGGGTGAAGAAGCCTTTGAAAAAGCACGTAAAGAAAATAAAGCTATCTTCCTTAGTATTGGCTATAGTTCTTGTCACTGGTGTCATGTGATGGAGCATGAATCTTTTGAAAACAAAGCCACAGCAAAACTTTTAAATAAACATTTTATTGCTATTAAAGTAGACAGAGAAGAACGCCCTGATATAGACAGACACTTCCAAGCAGTCTACCAACTCATGAATGGGCGTGGGGGTGGCTGGCCAACTTCCATTTTTTTGACACAAGAACTTAAACCTTTTTACTCAGCAACCTATATACCTCCTGAGCCCAAGTACGGTATGATGAGTTTTCCTTCACTTATAGAAGTTATCGCTGATAAATATAAAAATGAAAAAAAGCTACTTACTCAAAAAGCAGATGAAATTTTACGTTTCTTGAATCCAAAAGAAGACAAAATACAAGCAACTAAACTTGACAATAGTATCATTACACGCATATCAAACCATGCTAAAGAACTTTTTGATACTGAGCATGGAGGATTTAACAAAGCACCTAAGTTTCCTCAGAGTTCTACACTTTCACTACTTCTAGATGTCTATAAACTCACAGGTAACAAAGAGACACTAAACATGGCACTTTTTACTCTCTCTGCTATGGCAAAAGGAGGACTACGTGACTTGATAGAGGGTGGCTTTTGTCGCTACGCTACAGATGATGCATGGCTTGTACCACATTTTGAAAAGATGACCTACGACAATGCTTTACTTAGCGACGTGTACCTCCAAGCTTACCATGCAAGTGCAAATACCTTTTATAAGGATGTAGCATTTGAAACCCTAGATTTCATGCTTAAGAAGATGAGTCAAGATGGACTCTTCTATTCTGCGAGTGATGCTGACACCGAAGGTGAAGAAGGAAAATACTTTGTCTATAGTTATGACAAGGCACTAAGGTCATTTGAAAAAGTAGGCATTCCTAAAAAATCACATGCCTCTTTGGCTAAAGCCTTACATATTACTAAAGAGGGGAACTTTGAGGGGAAAAATATCATCCGTGTTGATGATTCTAGCCATATCGAGATTCCCTACTATAAAGAAGCTCTACAGTCATTACTTAAACGCAGAGAGAAACGTACCTATCCTTTTATAGACAAAAAAGTCATTGTCTCTTGGAATGCTATGATGATAGTATCTCTTTTTAAGGCATCACGTGTCGATAAAAAGTACCTACCTCTTGCCATACAATCACTTGATGCATTGCTGCAAAGCATGTATATACATTCGGAACTGTTCCACTCTACCCTACTAGGTAAAAAACCAAAAATAAAAGCATTTCTTGAAGACTATGCCTATCTAAGTGAAGCACTCATTGAAGCGTATAAAAGTACCCTCAATGAAGTCTATCTTATTACGGCTACTAAACTTGTAAACAATGCCATAGAGAAGTATTTTGAAAAAGGTAAGTGGAAATTTAGTCGTGGAGAGTTTGAAACCAATGCAGATATCTATGACAGCTCGTATCCCTCATCTGTGGCGACTATACTATCTGCACTCTATTCTGTCTCATCATTGGTAGATGTGGTGTACAAAAAGTTTGTTTTTAAAACTTTAGAAATCTACTCTTATGATGTCATGCGTCAACCTCTCTCTACACCACGTATGAGTAAAATGGTACTTCGCTACCTAAAGGATGACATCATCATCAAGGCTCGTGAGGACAAACTAAAACCCTACATCAAAGAACTAGATACCCTACCTCATCCATTTTCTCTACTTAAAAGCGATACCAATGATGGATATATGCTGTGTAATTCAAATAGCTGTTTTGGGCATGAGAAGGATTTTAATGGGGTTTTAAGTATTTTAGAGAAAAGACAATAATTTAATTGATAATAACTTTCATTTTAATATAATTTAAGAAAAGCATGGTATACTTCTCACATTAAAATACATTGATAACTATTATCATTTATATTTTGTTATTATTAAGTATAAGGAAAAGTTTTGGAAAAAATAGTCATTGCCCTTGCAGGTCAGCCTAATGTAGGGAAGTCTTCTCTCATAAATGCTATCTCTGACTCCAGACTAAAAGTAGGTAATTTCTCAGGGGTTACAGTAGATAAAACAGAAGTAGAGTTTACTATCTGTGATGATGTAACCTGTAAAGAGTATGAAGTGCATATCATAGACCTCCCTGGTGCCTACTCTCTTACAGAATATACCATAGAAGAGAAAGTCACCAAAAGCTTTTTACTCTCAGATGAGTATGATGTCATCGTCAATGTAGTAGACTCTACCAATCTACAACGAAACCTACTTTTTACCACACAGCTACTAGAGATGGGTAAAAAAGTAGTTGTAGCACTCAATATGTCTGATGAAGCCCAAAAAGAGGGAATACAGATAGATGAAAAGCAGCTATCACTTATACTTGGTGTACCATGTATCAAGACATCTGCTACAGATAAACTGGGTGTAGAAGCACTCAAACATGCCATCGTAGAGATATATGAAAAAGATAGAACCTCAGCAAAAGTAGTCTATTCTGACTTTATAGAAGAAGAGATAGAAAATATAGTCACCTTTTTAAAAGAGAAAAATTATAAAGGCTCAAGCCTTCGATTTCGACACCTTGCAGTCAAACTTCTGCAAGAAGATGAAGATGTTTATAAAAAAATGCATGAAGAGCCACTATGGATAGAACTACTTCCCATAGTCAGAGATGCCTTACAGCATATCTATGTGCATAGCAATACTAAAGATTTAGATGAAATTTTTGCAGATGAGCATTTTGCATTTGCTAAGGGTGCAAAAATGGAAGTGATGTCTATACAAGGGATGAAAGCACAGAGTCTTACGCAAAAAATTGACAATCTACTGATTAATAAATTTTTAGGTATTCCACTCTTTTTGTTTTTTATGTGGGGATTGTTTCAGCTTACCTTTGAGCTGGGAAGCATCCCCATGGACTATATCGA
>JAKIUE010000015.1 GCA_021647715.1 Sulfurovum sp. | reverse complement strand
GCTACTTCATCTATAGCAGAGATTTGTGGTACTCCTACCCCTGCTACTATTCGCGTAGTACATATAGACCCAGGGCCTATGCCCACTTTTACTCCATCTGCCCCAGCATCTATGAGGTCTTGTGCTGCAGCACCTGTAGCAATGTTCCCTGCTATCACATCCACATCTAGCTCTTTTTTAATGAGCTTAACTGTGTCTATGATACCTTGAGAATGTCCATGTGCAGAGTCAAGTACTATGACGTCTACACCCGTTTCTACCAAAGCTTTCGCTCGGTCAAGTTGCCCTACACCGATGGCAGCAGCTACTCTAAGGCGACCAAACTCATCTTTATTAGCATTAGGATATTGGATTTTCTTTTCTATATCTTTAATAGTTATAAGCCCTATAAGTTTATCATTATCATCCACAATAGGGAGTTTTTCAATCTTATGTTTTTGTAATATTTTAGCTGCAGCTTCGAGTGTCGTCCCTTCTTTAGCTGTAACTAAAGGTGCTGGAGTCATCACGTCAGATACTTTCAAGCTCATATCAGTGATAAAACGCATATCTCTATTGGTGATGATACCTATAAGTTCTTGCTTTTTATCTACCACAGGTACACCAGATATTTTATACTCAGCCATCACAACATCTGCTTCACCCACTGTTGCATTTGGACCTATAAATATAGGGTCTATGATAATGCCTGATGTAGATTTTTTAACTTTATTAACCTGTTGTGCTTGGGTATCTATATCCATATTTTTATGAATAACCCCAATGCCACCAAGTCTAGCCATCGCTATAGCAGCTTTATATTCTGTTACAGTATCCATAGCAGCTGAGACTATAGGGATGTTTAGGCTTACTCTTTTTGTTAACATTGTTGTGACATCTACTTCTTTGGGTAATACAACAGAATGTTGTGGGACTAATAATACATCTTCAAACGTAAGTGCTCTTTTTTTAATATTCATATTGTATTTCCTTAATTTTTATAATTTGAAACTTTTTCAAGGCTAGCCGCACCATCAAAAAGTACTTTTTCATTAAATGCTTTGGCTATAAGTTGTAGTCCAACAGGCATTCCTTCATCATTTTTACCTACAGGCACAGAGATACCCGGAAGCCCCGCTAGGTTTACACCAAGCGTATACATGTCCGACTTGTACATCTCTAGTGCTGACTCCGATGCTCCTATCTTAGGTGCAACAGAAGGAGCAACAGGACTCAAAATGAGGTCTGCCTCTTCAAAGATAGCATTAAACTCATCTCGTATAAGGTGTCTAACCTTTTGGGCTTTGACATAGTATGCATCATAGTACCCAGAGGAGAGTACAAAGTTACCAAGCATAATACGTCTTTTTACCTCTTCTCCAAAACCTTCACTTCGCGTGTTAAAGTAAAGCTCTTCAGTGTTCTTAGACTCAGCTCTGGTTCCATAACGCACACCATCATAACGTGCCAAGTTTGTCGCTGCTTCAGCCGTGGCTAGTACATAGTAGGTAGCGATGTCATACTTGGTATTTGAAAGCTCTTTTCTTACTATGGTATGTCCTGCAGCTTCCAACTTGGCTACTGTTTCAGCAAATTCTTTTTGGATGTCAGCATCTGCAGCCTCTACATATGAGTCGATGACTGCGATAGTCAGCTTCACATCAGCGTTAAGGTTATTGGCTATATCTTCTATTTTAAAGTCTGCACTTGTTGAATCTTTGTCATCATGCCCTTTTATTGCATCATAAAGTATAGCAGCATCTTCTACATTCTGAGCGATGGGTCCTATCTGATCCAGACTAGATGCGTACGCACCCAACCCAAAACGAGATACACGTCCATACGTAGGTTTCATCCCTACTACACCACAGTACGCAGCAGGTTGACGTATAGAGCCACCCGTATCAGAACCCAGTGCTGCAATGGCAAGTCCACTTGCCACCGCAGCAGCAGAGCCACCTGAGCTTCCACCTGGTACTCTATTGTCTCCATGTGGATTTATGGTCGCACCATAAAAAGAACTCTCAGTCGTACTACCCATAGCAAACTCATCCATATTTGCACGACCAAATGCCATCATGCCTTTAGACTTTAGGTTAGTAATGACTGTTGCTTCATACGGAGCAATGTAGCCTTGCAGTATCTTAGAACCTGCCGTCACCGACCAACCTTTGACTTGAATGTTATCTTTTATAAGAATTGGCACACCTACACCTGAACGCTGAAACCCTACATAGGCATTGAGCCCAGACTCTTTTGCTTTGCTTTCTAGCTCTGCACAGAGTGCTATCATCTCTTCGTTAGATTTTATTAATGCTTCTTTTAGTGTAATCACTGTGTTGTCCTATGCATTTTATATATTGTCGTGATTATATCTAAAAGTTGTTTTGGATGTTATGAGAGAGGATATATTCTATAAGGAAATTAATCCTCATTCCATAAATTTTGATTGTAAATACCTAAGATAACAATTGCGTCATTCTCTTCATCTATGTAAAAAGGTACACAGTACCCTTTATAGATAAGTTCTCTACTCTCAGAATATTTAGAATCTTTTCTTTGCCGATAACTATGGGGATAATCAGGTATATCTAAAATTTTCTCAGTAAGTTTATCTAAAAACACTATAGCTTGATTGATACTTTCATCTGCTATAAAATCAACAATAACTTCAAGTTCTTCATAAAATCTAGGTAAATGAATAATTTGCATTATTTTGCTGTAGCTAGTAGTTTTTCTTTTAATGTGTGCATACTTGATGTGAAATCAACAGCAACAGATTTATTTTTCAAATAATCATCGATTCTACTATCTATCTCTTCAGTCATAGATGATGATTTACTTTTAAATTGTATTTTCTCCGAGGGCAAAGCATCTACGACATGCAGAAACTTATCATAATAATCATCAGATATTTCTAGGGTGACTAGTTGCATATTGGCTCCTATATATTAGATTTATTTTTCTATTTTAACATAATTTTATAAATCTCTTTAGAATATATGTTATACTAAATATAATTTAAAATATAAAGGATTTTATCACGTCTCTTAACGATATATACAATCTTCCAGCATCCGAAAAACTCCATCTTATAGAAAAGTTATGGGATGGGCTAGATGATACTGACATCGTCTCTCCCGATTGGCACAAAGAGGTTTTAGATGACAGAAAAAAACGTTATGAAAATAGCGAAGTCAATACTATGTCTCTAGAAGAATTTAAAAAACAACGATAGATGAAAACCTACTTACTTATGTTACATCCAAAGCATTACTAATCATAACATCCACTTCATTTTCAGTCAGGTTACCTATGGAACTTTTATCATAAATATATAAAAGATGTAGTTCATTTTCCACTATAGCCACATATGTCAAAAGTCTATATCCTGCACTTTTGCCTTTGTTTTTACTAGAGTTGGCAATCCTCACTTTATAGACATTAGATTTTAGCTCTATGCCTAAATCATTTTGCTTTTGATGGATGATAGATAATCATCTATATGTTTAAATTTTTTAGCAAGTTTCTTAAAGGGTTTTTCATAAAGTGGATGCTCTATGATTTCTAACTTATTCATCTCTAACACTCATCTATGCTAACATGCTTCCCTGTGTGTTCCCCAGTCCACTCTTTGCATCTTCTAGTGTTTTACTAAGCATTGCTATATCAGAAAGCATCTCTGCTGTTTCTTCTTCTTTGTTATCTACTACTACACTATAGTTATTGACTATATTTCCCACTTCAAATGTTTCTAAAAGCTTTAAGAACATACTTTATTTTGTATCATTTATCTCTATATGTAACTGCATGAAGTGTTCCTTTTTCGTTGTAGTATAGCATATTTGGCTCCTATGCTCCCAATTTTTATAAAATTTATTTTATTGTGGTTTTCGTAGGTGTGACCATGTCACACGACAAATCTAGATTTAGATACATGGCAACTATCATTTTGCATGTATTCAAATTATGCTTGCCATTAAAACGATGCATATTACTTTATGTGGTGGGTTGCGCCAAAAGCATACACTTCGATAAAAACCTACCCTACAACACCCTCTACAGAGACAACTATACATCCTTTAATATCAATACAAAAACCCAAACAACCAAAGTGGTATTTTGTTCTTATACCCCACCTCTATGATAGTATCGCATTACTATCACTATCATAACTTGTTAGGAATGTAATACATCAATCTAGCACAAACACGTCCACACTCACTACCTTAATCCCCTCTATCTTCTCTATACTATCAAAGGTCACCAAACATTTTTGTGCAGATATAGACTCAAAATGCTTGAAAGCATTTATCTCTCTTTTGAGTGTTTTTTCATCTTCTAGTGTGTAACTTACCTGATACAGGGTATCTCCTGCATAAAAGTCTATCTCTTTTCCATCTCTTAGATAATAGAGCGTATCATAGGTCATAGCAAGGTGGTTAAATACCCAGTTTTCTAGTGCATTACCCAAGTTCTTGCTATGCCTCGGTGCCACATGCAGTAAACCATTATCTAAAGCATATATCTTTTTACTAGACTTGATGCGTTCTTTTGTTTTGTTATGAAATCTATCGATACGCTTGAGCAAAAAGACATCTTCAAAGTAGTTGATGTACTCTTTTATGGTCTTGTCACTCACACTAAACATATCTGATAGCGTACTGTAGTTGAGTTGTGTGGTGACATTGGAGAGTAAGTAAAAAAGCAATCTTTCTACTACTTCACTATTGCGTATATTGTATCTAGGTACTATGTCTTGATAGAGTATATTTCTGATGTAGCTAATGAGGATATCTTTTTTTACACTCTCATCTTCTACCTCCATCACCTCATAAAAACCACCCCATTTCAGATACTCTTCTTTGGCTTTATAAATTTCTATTTTGTTACTGATGCATTCTAGTTCTGTAGTATGAGGTATCTGTTTAAACACCAAAAACTCACGAAAAGAAAAAGTATCAAGATGGATATTGAGGCTTCTGCCACTTAGTAGAGTATTAAGCTCATTGGAAAGCATAGAAGAGTTGGAGCCTGTGATGATGTATTTGATATCGCTACTCTCATACTTGCTCTTGATATAGACTTGCCACTGGTTAAAGTATTGTATCTCATCAAAAATGACATAAATGCGTCCTTGTGGATTGAAAAGCTTCAGATACGCATCATATATCTCACCAAGATAATTTGGGTTATTTCTATACTCTAAAAAGTACGGATTTTCCAGATTTACAAAGAGTATATTGCTAGCCTCTACACCACTCTGCATGAGATGATAGATGGCCTCTTTAGCTAAAGTACTTTTACCACATCTACGAATACCTGTGATAGTAATAATTTGTTTTAAAGGAAGATAGGAGATAAGTTTAGCAAGCTTATCTCTTTTGATATAACTTTTTTGTTGATGGTTCCAGTGTAGATTT
Source organism: Sulfurovum sp. (assembly GCA_021647715.1). Taxonomy (GTDB): domain Bacteria; phylum Campylobacterota; class Campylobacteria; order Campylobacterales; family Sulfurovaceae; genus Sulfurovum. Next base: position 24,928 of record JAKIUE010000015.1, on the reverse strand, counting down.
TGCTCAACAAGTATATTTTTTAACATAATAAGCCTTTATTAAGTCGTACTTACTTATATTATATCATAATTAGTAAGTATACTTCTTAATATTTAACTTATTGTAATTTCTTTTTATAATACGCCACAACACCAAGCCCAACACCCACAAGCCCAAGTATAAATACAATCGAACCAATGATGACTTCTATTTGTATAGGTTGTGTCATGTCAAACATTATGCACCCACTACTTTAGCACAACGCTCACAAGCACACTCTTGGGAAGTACTTGTAAATCTCCAACATCTTGGGCACTTGGCTGCTGTGGCTTTGTGTACGGTAAATGTTTTTCCTTCTACTTCAAATGAAGCTACTTGCTCAGTATCTGAACTTGCTTTCATATCTGATACAACAAACCAGTCTTCTAGGTCTTTAGAGTCTTTTATAGCGAAGATACTCATGTCTCCTGCTATCTCTGCTTCAAGTGTAGACTTCATAAGCTTTTCTTTTTTGAGCTTATCCACTGCTTCTGAGAATTTTACTCTAGCTTCTAAAAGTACTGTGTCATCAAAAGAACTTGTCACTTTAGGTACTGGTACATATACAAGATCAAACACATTTTCCATACCATCCTTAAAGAGTGCAGGAGCGTACTCGAGTATCTCATCTACAGTATAGGTAAGTACAGGAGCTACCAGACCTAACATCGCTTTGGCTATGTGAGCCATGGCTGATTGTGTGGCACGTCTGCTCACGTCATTTTTATCTTCACAGTAGAGTCTATCTTTAGTAATATCCATATAGATACCAGACAGTTCATTAGTGATGAAGTGATTGAGTGTGGCAAATCCACGTAAGAAGTCATACGCATCAAAACTCGCTTTAGTAGAGGCAAATACTGTATCTGCTTTAGCAAGTATCCATCTGTCTAGCTCGCCATAGGCATCATTACTTACATACGATTCCAAATCATCCACATTTGCTAGTAAAAATCTAAAGGTATTACGTATCTTTCTGTACTGCTCTGCTGTTTGTTTGAGTATCTCATCTGATATTTTCAAGTCAGACTGATAGTCAGAGAGTGCTACCCATAAACGTAAGATTTCAGAACCATACTGTTTGATGACCTTATCGGGAGCCATCACGTTACCCTTAGACTTAGACATCTTCTCACCCTTTTTGTCTACAGTAAAGCCATGAGTGATGAGTGTTTTATATGGTGATACACCATTTACAGCAGAGGAAAGCAACAATGAAGACTGGAACCACCCTCTGTGCTGGTCAGAGCCTTCTATGTATAATGACGCTGGGTACTCACCTGCATCATAATTACCGCTACTTAAGACTGAATTCCATGTAGAACCAGAATCAAACCATACATCTAGGATATCTGTGAGTTTTTCTAAATCATCAGGATTATACTTACTGCCCTCTGGCAATAACTCTGCATTGCTCATTGAGTACCATGCATCTGCTCCATGCATATCAAATAGATTTGCCACATGCTCTAATACATCTGCATCGAAAATAACTTCTTTGGTACTCTTAATTCTAAAAAACGCTATAGGTACACCCCAAGAACGCTGACGAGAGATACACCAGTCTGGACGACCCTCTATCATCGGTTTGAGACGATTTTTTGAAGTCTTTGGGTAGAAGTCTACATTTTCTATGGCATCAAGTGCTGTGTCACGAAGTGTATCTTTAGCACCTTCTGCTTTGTCGTCTATTGAGATAAACCATTGGTTTGTAGCACGGTAGATAAGTGGTTTCTTTGTTCTCCAACAGTGTGGGTATGAGTGGGTAAACATAGACTGTTTAAGTAAATTATCACCAAGTATTTCCAAGATAGGCTCATTTGCTTTAAAAATGTGCATCCCTACAAACTCTTCTGGGTTAGGAAGTAAGTTTAGACCTACCACGGACTCATCATAACATCCACGTTCATCTACAGGCATAACAACTTCTAAGTCATTGAGGAGTCCTACTCTGTAGTCATCTTCTCCATGTCCTGGGGCAGTATGCACACAGCCTGAACCGCCATCCATGAGTACATGCTCTCCAAGTACTATTTTAGAGGTGCGTCCATTGACTGGGTTTATCGTAAGTAAGTGCTTCATCTCGGTAGAAGCAAGTTTGCGTGAAGCATGCCCACTTACAACACCCTCTTCTATCATCGCGTCAAATCTAGCTTCTGCTACGATGTGACCGTCTGATGTAAGTACATACATCTCTTCAGGATGCAGTGAGATACCTGTATTTGCTGGTAGTGTCCAAGGTGTAGTAGTCCAAATGACTAACCCCGCTTTACCCTCTACACCCAAAGTTTCTTTGGCTGCATCACTTAGTTCAAAGTGTACATAAAGCGAATAGTCTTCTTTATCTTGATACTCTACTTCTGCATCAGCCAAGGCTGTACGAGCAGCCCATGACCAAAAGATAGGCTTGTGTCTCTCAACGAGTAAACCTTTTTTAGCTACATCACAAAGTGTACGGTAGATGTTCGCTTCAAATTTAAAGTCCATCGTCACATACGGGTTCTCCCAATCTGCGATGATACCTAACTGTTTAAACCCATCTCTTTGGATGTCCACAAATTTGCTCGCATGTGCACGACAAAGCTCACGGAACTTTTCTGTAGGCATCGCTTCTTTTTTACTCTTACCAAGCTTCTCTTCAACTTTTTGCTCTATTGGCAAACCATGACAGTCCCAGCCTGGCACCATACGTACTGCTTTACCCTGAAAATAGTTGTACTTCAAGATGATGTCCTTGAGTGTCTTGTTCAGTGCATGCCCAATATGAATGTCACCATTGGCATACGGAGGGCCATCATGAAGCGTAAACATAGGTGCATCCGCACGTTTAGCTTTCATCTGCTCATAGATATCTGCATCATACCATGCTTGGTACTTTTTAGGTTCATTCGTTGGGAGGTTTCCACGCATCGGGAAGTCAGTTTTGGGAAGGAGAAGTGTGTCTTTGTATTCCATGTTTGATAATACCTTAGTCTTATATTATCGTGAGATTATACCTAAAAGATGATTATAAAATACTGTCCTTTTTCTGATATAATATTTAGATGAATATAAATTACCCTAATGTTGAAAAAATCATCCAAAAGCTCACTTCTTTAAACCAAACTATCTCGTTTGCAGAGTCATGTACAGGGGGAAGAATTGCCGCTTCTTTTACAGCTGTTTCTGGAGCATCAAATATACTTAATGGGTCAGTTGTTAGCTACTCAAACGAAATTAAACACCAATGGCTAGGTGTCCATCAGAACACATTAGAAATACATGGGGCAGTAAGCTCCCAATGTGTCGAAGAGATGCTACTTGGCATTGTTAACTTTGCTTCATCAAACTATGCCATAGCTGTCTCAGGTATCGCAGGTCCTACAGGAGGAACAGATGAAAAACCTGTAGGTACTGTCTATATAGGGCTACAAACACCTACTTCAAAAGAGGTTTTTACATGTCATTTTCATGGAGTAAGAGAAGAGATACAAGAACAATCTACAGCCTTTGCTATTGAGAAACTAGAAGAATATTTAAAAATTTAAAATATTTATCTAAATCCTATTGACAATAAAGGCACTCTTGGTTATAATTCCGTCCACTTATTCAAGTAATAAGTTTGGAAATAGTGACCTTTTAGCTCAGTTGGTAGAGCAATTCCCTTTTAAGGAATGGGCCCATGGTTCGAATCCATGAAGGGTCACCACTTTTTCAGTAAAACGTCTTTAGCAGACGGCTCACAAAACTTGTTTTGTAGCAAAAGTTGATTTGGTCGCTTAGCTCAGTTGGTAGAGCGCTACCCTTACAAGGTAGATGTCATAAGTTCGAGTCTTATAGCGACCACCATTGATAGGACGAAAATGAGCAAAGCTCATCTTTCTACGTTAACACTGGGTTTTCTTCAGCAGAATGCTCAAGCAACTGGTTGCTTTAGTAACTTTTTGTAAATATTTTTAACCATTTAATAGGTTTATGCGCGGTGGTAGTTCAGTTGGTTAGAATACCTGCCTGTCACGCAGGGGGTCGCGAGTTCGAGTCTCGTCCACCGCGCCATTACATTGTGTGACCTTTTAGCTCAGTTGGTAGAGCAATTCCCTTTTAAGGAATGGGCCCATGGTTCGAATCCATGAAGGGTCACCACTTTTAACACATAACTGTTTATCGGTATCTAATGACCCTTTCATCTAGTGGCCAAGGATATTACGTTTTCAACGTAAAAACAGAGGTTCAAATCCTTTAGGGGTCGCCAAAGTTTACTACGATATAATTTCAGTTCAAATACGGTCGCTTAGCTCAGTTGGTAGAGCGCTACCCTTACAAGGTAGATGTCATAAGTTCGAGTCTTATAGCGACCACCATTACAAACGTCTTTAGCAGACAGCTCACAAAACTTGTTTTGTTGGTAAAAAGTTGTTTTTTACAAAATGAAAACTACTTTAGTTTTTCATTCACGCGCGGTGGTAGTTCAGTTGGTTAGAATGCCTGCCTGTCACGCAGGAGGTCGTGGGTTCGAGCCCCATCCACCGCGCCACTACATTTACACATATAATCCAATTCCAAACCAGACACTTTCAGCAACATACAAACACAACTTTGCTTTATTTTTTTTATTTTGTTATACTTGTATGACATATCATACAAAGGAACTATTATGATTTCAGTTCGCCTACCAGAAGAGATGGAAGCACGCATCAACAACCTTGCAAAAAGTACACAGCGTTCTAAAAGCTTTTTTGTAAAAGAAGCACTTACTAATTATCTTGATGACATGGAAGATTATTATGATGTACTAAAGCGTCAAAATGACCCTACTAGAAACCTCATAAGTCTAGAAGAATTGGAAAATGCCCTTGAGCTACACTCTCAAGATTGATCGTAAAGTCATCAAAGACTTAAAGAAGATAGACAAAACATGGCAAAAACGCATTTTGACCAAGATGAAAACCACACTTAGCGATGACCCTTACTCAGGTAAAAAACTTGTAGGTAATCTTTCTGCATTTTGGCGTATTCGTGTGGGTGATTATCGTGTTATCTATTCCATAGAAGAAGAGATTGTTACTGTTGAAGTGATAAAGATTAAACATCGTAAGGAAGTGTATTGATGTAGGGTGCTGTTGCCACAGCACCTTTATTATGAATTGAAGAAAAAGTTATATTGTGTATTAGATTTGAAATTATAAATATCCGTAGGTCGGGTTGCCCTCATCCCGACATACATTTATATGCAAAAAAAGATTTTATAATAGTTCAAATTTAGACCGTCGGAGTGAGGGCACTTCGACCTACAAGTATATACTATCTAACGATGGATTGATGTTTATTTTGGAAATTGAATTGCAATATCGGTTACCACGTACAACGTGGGAACCAGAACGAGTAATCCTAGTTAAATAATATATAAACCTTTTTCTTCACTAAATATTTAAACCTTGACAATAATTTTTTATTTTTAAAATAAAATAAATGTGTGAAATCACAATCTTCAAAATATACTGCTTGCAATGATGGTATTACTAATTTTATCCTACTATGATTTGGTAGTAAATAATTAGAAAGTTTAATATCTTTTTCTGGAATAATTTTTTTATATTCAAAAGTTTGTTTTCTATTATTGTATATAATTAAATAAGCATCAAATTTTTTACATAATGCTATAAGAAATTGTTGTAACTTTCGTGTTCTACTTCTTTCTATATTGTTAGAAACAGTATCAAGTAATATATGTGCTTCCTCTGAAGTTAGAATATGTGTAAAAATAGAAATTTTATATTCTTGATAGTGCAATTCTTCAGCATCATCTATAAGCGTATCAATATCAGGAAAAATTCGCTTTATTCTTCTAATTTTAGATGGCATTAATGCTATTTCTTTACACTTCATCCCTCAACCTAATCCGAACACTCTCTTCATGTGCAGTCAACCCCTCAGTATTAGCTATCAACGCACACTGCTCACCTATCTCTCTCATGCCTTGTTTAGACATAGAGATAATAGATGACTTTTTAAGGAAGTTGTCAACACTCAGTGGTGAGTAGAACTTCGCCGTTCCACCTGTAGGGAGTGTATGGTTAGGGCCTGCGATGTAATCGCCTATAGGCTCAGGTGTATCTTCTCCTAAGAATATGGCACCTGCATGTTTGATGTCATCTAGTAAGCCCATAGGGTCTTTGGTGATGACCTCTAAGTGTTCTGGTGCTATCTCATTCATGAGGTCTATCGCCTCTTCCATAGTAGAGGTTACAATGATAGCTCCACGCTCTTCTATGGACTTTCTGGCTATCTCTTCACGGCTCAGAGTACCTAGGTACTCTTCTACCTTGTCACTTACTCTATTTGCTAGGTCAGCATCTGTGGTAATGAGTATAGATGATGCCATCTCGTCATGTTCTGCTTGGCTTAGTAAGTCTATGGCTATGTAGTCTTCTCTCGCTGTCTCATCTGCAAGTATGCCTATCTCTGAAGGCCCTGCTATCATGTCAATGTTTACTTCTCCATAGACTAACTTCTTAGCAGTTGCCACAAATATATTACCAGGACCTGTGATGACATCCACTTTAGGTATGGTCTCCGTTCCATATGCCATTGCACCTATGGCTGAAGCTCCCCCTACTCTATAAACTTGTGTGACTTTACATAAGTGACACGCTGCTAGCAGTAACTCATTGAGTTCATTGTCAGGTGCAGGGGTACAAACGACTATCTCTTCTACCCCTGCTACTTGTGCAGGGATGACGTTCATTAGTAGTGAAGAGGGATAAGCAGCTTTTCCACCAGGGATGTAGAGCCCTGCACGATCAACGGCAGTGACCTTTTGCCCAAGTATCGTGCCATTTTCTTCTGTGTCCATCCATGTTTTAGGCATAAGCTTTTGGTGATAAGCCTCTATGCGGTCATAGGCTAAGTGTAGTGCATCACGAAGTTTCTCATCTATGTTGTCATATGCCTTAGCCATATCGTCTGTACTTACGAGGAGCTCTGCATCAGATTTAGGATCCCATCTGTCAAACTTGGCTATCTGAGCTTTGAGTGCTCTGTTTCCTTCAGTTTGTATCTCTTTGAGTAGACCAGAGACGATGTTTGTCACACCCTCAATATCCATCTTACCACGCTCTAAAAGTTCGTTAAAGTTTGCATCAAAAGTGTCGTCGTTACTGTAAAATATTTTCATATTGTTATCCTATTACATCGGTGTTGTAAGGGTACAACACCCTACACACCATATTTTCGTTTATATCTAGGGAGCATACTCTCATTACCTAGCACACCACCTTGGTGTATATAGAGTGTAGGCTTGTCCATCACCTCAGGATGGGCAAGTAAAGTTCGCCATCCTAGTGGGTCATAAAGGAGGTCAAAGACCACTCCCGTTTCTTGTTGTAATTTTAGCCAAATTTTGTAGTTATCTTTATAAAGTTTTCCAAAATGGTGTTTTTTGTCTAAAGAGAGGATAATAGGATGATACTTCTCATTTACTTCTAGCGCTAGAAACTGATTTTTTAGATACGCACTATCTCCCACACATGGGTTTGTATACACAGTAGGGGCAGTCCCATGTGACTGCCGTTTTAAAAGACATTTCTGCAAAAACAAAGCCGTAGTCCCTGTACCTGATGGAAGGAAAATATTTAACACTTCTATATCATTTTCTTTTTGCCAATAAACTATCTCTTGGGCTAAAAGTTTGATGCCATACTCGGCTTCTTTTTGTCGTCCACCCTCCTCAATGAATAATACATTTTCATTTGTCGGGATGGGGGCAACCCGACCTACGATAACTTTCATACCATTATCTAATGCAGCTTTATAATTGCCATGAGGATTATCTACCAGATATTCAGCGATATGCTCCACATAGTATTCAAACTTCCACCCTCTCATCTTAGCCAGTACAGAAAGAGAATACATAGCATTAGACTGCGCAGAACCATAAGAGACTATTTTAGTAATATCAGGAAAATCATTTTCTAAGAAGTAGTGAAATTTACGGGCTTTATTCCCCGAGAAGTCTAAATGTAAAAGATCATCCCTTTTTAAAAAAAAAGAGTGACCTTCAAAGGTGATAATATCTATAGGTGAAGGGTTAGTTACGTCCAACACAATTCAAATCATCAAACGCCTTCTCAAGACGAGTCACCATAGACTCCTCAGCAGCACGAACCCATTTACGTGGATCATAATAAGACTTATTCGGCTTATCATCTCCTTCAGGATTACCTATTTGACCTTGTAGATAATCATGATGTTTTGATTCATAATTCCGTACACCATCCCAATATGCCCACTGTGTATCAGTGTCAATGTTCATCTTTATTGCACCATAGGAGATAGCTTCTCTAATGTCTTTAAGCTCGGAACCTGAACCTCCATGAAATACAAAATCCACAGGTTTCTCACCTGTATTATATTTCTCTTGAATAAATTTTTGTGAGTTATCAAGAATACTTGGGGTTAAAGAAACATTACCTGGTTTATATACCCCATGTACATTTCCAAATGACGCAGCTATAGTAAAGTTAGGAGAGACTTTCATCAACTCTTCATAAGCATAGGCTACCTCTTCTGGTTGAGTATACAGTAGTGAATTATCAATGTCAGTGTTATCTACACCATCTTCTTCTCCACCAGTGACACCCAGTTCTATTTCTAATGTCATGCCCATTTTGGACATGCGTTCAAGATAATTTTTACAAGTAGCAATGTTTTCTTCTATAGGCTCTTCACTTAGGTCTATCATATGAGAAGAAAAAAGAGGTACACCATGTATTTTAAAATGCTCTTCACTCGCATCAAGTAAACCATCTATCCAAGGCAAAAGTTTTCTAGCAGCGTGGTCAGTATGTAGTACTACCGGCACCCCATATGCTTTTGCTACAGTATGTACATGTTTTGCACCAGAAATAGCACCCAATATAGACCCTTCATCTGAAGGTAAACCTTTACCTGCATAAAAAGATGCTCCACCATGAGAAAACTGTACAATTACTGGTGAATTTACATTTTTAGCTGATTCAAGTATAGCGTTGATAGAAGAAGTACTGACTGCATTTACTGCAGGTATCGCAAAACCTTCATCTTTTGCCACTTTAAATAACTTTTGAAGGTCTTCCCCAACGACTACTCCCATGTTTACCACATCCAATACTTTTGTACCCATATACAACTCCTCTTTTTATATTTATAAAACTATTTTATTTTAATCTCGGCATTTTTCATTAACTTACCTATAATTTCTTCTTGTGCTAGTTGTATTTTAATACTTTGTTTTGATTTTTCAAATGATGGTATCTCTTTTTTACTTTTTCCTACTTTTGCTGCTTTCTTCATTTTTTCATAGGTGACTTTTGCTTTTTCATCTGATATACTCATTTTTGACATACTTCTTTGCATCCAAAATCCTGAGAGTGCAGATTCTTTCTCTTTTTCAGATAACTCTTTTTGTGCTGCAGCTGAAACTAACTTAGAAGGTGCCATCATCTCAATGAGTTGTTTCTTTCCATCTTTAGGTAATTTATCCCAAGTCATTTTACCCTTGGAAAGCGCTTTTACTGCTTTATTTGCATCTTCTACAGTAATCACCATACCGTTTACTGTTGCTACTGTTGTAGCCATAGCTGTTGAAGTCAAAAATAATACCATACTAAATGTTGCTAATTTTTTTGTCATTTTATTTCCTTTTTATATTGTCATATTGTTATCTAAGACTATAGAACTATTTGAATCAGTAGAGCTATTATCATCAAAATTAATCTCAATTTTCACATTATGCATTAGTTTTTGACTAATTTTTTTTTCAATCATTTCACTTTTTAATTGTCTACCTATCGTTAAATACTCAGGAATCACTGCATTAGGATTTGCGGCCAATGACTTTTTCTTTTTCTCTTCATAAAGTGCTAACATCTCATTACTTGAGACATCTATTGCAGCCTTCTCTTTGTCTAACCAAACTTGTCTCAATACAGCATCTTTTTCTTCTACAGTTAGGTTATTTTCAACTACTAATTTCAATACAATTGGTTTTGCCAAATCGTTCATTAGTAATTTCTGCTGCTTTTCATCAAGTTTATCAAAATCATTGACTCTTCCTGCTGTCATTTTATTTAAAAAGTCATCTGCCTCTTTTTTTATCACATCAACACCATTAACAGTCGCAATAATTGCAGTATCTGGTCTGCTTGTTTTATTTTTTAATGTATAAATTTTGACTAATTCTTTAATCACAATTTTACGCTGTTTTTTAGGGAGTCGGTCATAATCTTTTACCTTCCCTTTGGTTACTCTATTTAAAAAAGCATTGGCTTCTTTTTTACGTATTTTATAATCTTTGTATGTTGATATTATTGTATTAGGAGATCTTCTTTTAAAATTTGTAGTAGGTTTGGGCTTTCCATTAATACTTAGGTTATCTAGATTAACCATACCAACAGAGTTTTTATCATTTAAAAGATTTGTGAGTGAATTTTTTAGTCTATCTGCTACTATTGGGGATTGTATCACTAAAAGTGAAATCCCCATAGTAAGTATCATTTTTTTCATATGTTTCTTTCTATACATTAGGTAAATATTATAAACTATTTTTTAGTGCCATTTGCATCTACAATACTAGCTTTACTTTTAAGCTCTTTTGCAATTTCTGTTATTTTTCTTGCAAATTGTTGCTGTTTTAATGATGCAATAATCTTATCTTTTACTTGCGCATATTCTGAAGTTTTTGCTTCTTGCTTACCTTCAAGATAAATCACATGGTAACCAAACTGTGTTTTTACAGGCTTAGCTGACATTTCACCTACTTTAAGCGCCCATACAACTTTATCAAATTCTGGAACCATTTGTCCTTTTGAAAAAGTACCTAAGTCTCCACCTTTAGGTGCTGAAGGTCCTGTTGATTTTGACTTCGCTAATTCTATAAATTTATTTTTAAGTGATTCACCTTTAAGTGCTTTCACTTCATCAATAATCGCTTGTGCTTCTTTTTCTTCTTTCACTAAAATATGTCTTGCATGTACAGATTCTTTTTGCATAAACTTTTCTTTGTTCTTGCTATAAAATTCTTTCGCTTCTGAGTCACTTACTACTGCATTTTCCATTTGTGACTTCATCCACATGTTGACAAGAAGTTCTTCTTTTATTTTCTCCATATTTCTTTGAAATTCTGGCTTTTTCTCAATCTCTTCTTTTTTTGCAAGTTCTGTAAAAAGAGCTTTTTCAATAAGTCTTTCTTTAATCATAGCCTTTTGTGTATCATCAAGCTGTGCAAAATGTGCCTCTGGTGAAGAAGCAGTTACAAAGGCTTCTGCATCTTGTTTGGTAATATTTTTACCATTAACTGTCACTAAAATATCTGATGCGCTGAGTGTAGTTGCTATCATTGTTGCAGCTATAAGTGAAGTTTTTACGAATTTTAACATGTTTAAATATCCTTTAGATTGATTATAAATTATCAATAGAATTATATACCTCTTGGGTAAATCATTCATTAATGTGATACTATTTTATTCTTATTACATTTAGAGCAAGGTTAGAATTGATGGCAAACGTAAAAAAACCCGTTAAAGTAAAAAAAGCAACCAAAAAAGAGATAGAAGAGATAAAAAGTATCTTTCTAGAACAATACCCTGATTCTATCACCGAACTAAACTACGCCAACCTCTATGAACTACTCATTGCCGTGATGCTCTCTGCTCAGTGTACAGACAAACGCGTAAACATCATAAGCCCTGCTCTTTTTGAAAAGTACCCTGACCCCATAAGCCTTGCCAACGCTGACCTAGATGAAGTCAAGTCCTACCTTAACACCTGTTCTTTCTTTAACAACAAATCTAAAAACCTCATAAAAATGGCACAATCCGTCATAGAAAACTATGAAGGTGCCATACCCCTAGAACGTGATGAGCTTGTAAAACTTGCAGGTGTAGGACAAAAAACAGCCAATGTCGTCATGATAGAATATGCACAAGCCAACCTCATGGCAGTAGACACCCACGTCTACAGAGTGGCCCACCGCCTAGGACTTAGTGATGCCAAAACTGCCATAAAATGTGAAGAGGAATTGACTAAAAAGTTTAAGACTGAGTTACATTTACTACATCAAGCGATGGTGCTTTTTGGACGATATAAGTGTAAGGCTGTGAAGCCTGAGTGTGGAGGATGCTTTATGGAGGCACATTGTAAGACTTCACAGACTTTTAAAGTTTAATTTTATTTATTTTGTAATTTCAATTGGGTTTTATTCAAACTGACGCGTTGTTATTCTCATTACTTTTCTAGAAAAGTAACCAAAAGTCGTCGTAACTCTCGAATCACTCCGTTTTCAAAGGCGTTCGTCACGACATTGTTTTTATTGATGGATGGGCTATCGCCAACCTCCATGTTTGTTTCAATAATTATACTCTTCCAATAATCCCTAACAGCACCTTATAAGTCCTCTCAACAGAAAGCAAATCCACCTCTTCTCTCGTAGAATGCGGATACCGTATAGTAGGACCAATAGAAGCAAACTTCATAGAGGGGTATTTTTCCGCGATGACACCACACTCAAGTCCTGCGTGTATCGCCATCATTTTGGTCTTGCCAAATACCCCTTTCATTTCTTCACTCACAAGATTGGTAAACTCTGAAACATCTGGTTTCCATGCTGGGTATTTGTCTTGTACATCTACGCTAAAACCATAAAATTCAAAAAGTTTTGCGGTAGATTCGGTAAGATACTCCAAAGCTTCTACACTCATAGCACGTGCAGAGACTTCCATCTGCACCCCACCTTTTTCATCTGCTGTGATGATGGCAAGATTGATACTAATACTTGGTATGCCCAGCTCATCATTCATACCTAGTACTCCATGTTGAAAAACATCTATAAACTTGATGACTTTCTCTCCCTCTTTTAGTACCTTAGGGGATTCTTTAAGTACACGTACTGTTACATCTCCATCATCTTCTAATGTTTTTTCACTTCTAACAATCGTCACAGCATTCGCAGGTATAGAGTTACGACGTTCACCTGCGTAGATACTTGCCAACTGAGTAACTTCGTTTTCTACCAAATACTTTCCTAACACTTTAATGGCAGAGGGTATCCCCTTGTCTATATCTACCCCAGAGTGCCCACCAGTGAGACCCCTCACAGCCACTTCATAGCACGTACCTTTCCCATCAACATAGATATCTGCTTTATTTGCCACAAGGTCAGCACCCCCTGCACAGCCTATGTAGACTTCTGCTTCATCTTCAGAGTCTAGATTTAGCATGTACTTCGCTTTTAAATCAAAGGCTACTTCATTGGCTCCTATCAGTCCTATCTCTTCATCTGCTGTGAGTAAAAACTCTAAGTCTAAACCCTCATCCATGTTTTGCATCATCATAGCTATAGCCATGCCATTGTCCGCACCAAGTGAACTGTCTTTTGCTCGCATTATGCCCTCTTCTATGTACGTCTCTAACACTGGTGCCTTACCCATGCAGACCATGTCGTAGTGTGCTTGAAGGCATAAAGTAGGATTGCCTTTGTATATGTAGATGTTTTTTACTTCATCTACTTCTACACTATAACCTCTACTTTTTGCAAAGTTTACTAAAAAGTCTAGAAGTTTATCGGCTGCTTTTGAACAGTGAGGTATTTGGGTAATAGTCTGAAAATGGTCTATAATAGCTGACATGTCTGTCCTTAGAGTTATATATAGAAGAAGTATAGTACAATCACATAAAAAATAGGACTTCCCCATGTGCCTCCTCGTCACACTCATTATGCTGGTACTTAGCATACAGCACTTTATGCACGGAGACTACCTCACAGGAGCATTAACACTTTTTGTAGCATTTGGGTTTGCCTTCCTACTCATACGCAACATACGACTAACTCAATGTGACAAAGATGGAGGCTGTGACAACTTCTGCATGCTTCCTTCATGGGTCACAAAACTGTTTTCAAAAAAAGACAAGTAATGGAACACTTCTTCACCTGCCCCTACTGCTGGGAACAAATTTCCATGATACTAGACAACACAGAAGAAACAAGCGATTACATAGAAGACTGTGAAGTATGCTGTAGACCTATAGAAATCTTATTTAAGTTTTCAGGAGAAAACCTCACACAATTTGAAGTACATAAAATGGAAGGGATTTAGCGCATAAAAAAACTTGCTATATAAAGTATTACCACCATCCCAAATGTCCACAACATCACTTCTTTTACTCGTACACTTGGATTTACTGTATTGCAATGTGGACAGTTTTTGATACCTCTTTCAATCATATTTTTACAAAAATGACACTTCACTTCTTTATTCCTCATCACTTACCTTCTCAAATCTAGGTTTTTTTATACCATTTTGTTCTACTATTTCGAGGAACATTTTATAGGGCCGTACCCATATACTTTGTTCATCATACAAAGTTCTATATACAACCATCCATTCTTCAGTCTCTGAATGTTGAGCAGTCATCAAAACTTCATACATATTACCTTTGTAATGTTTGTATCGTCCTGTCTTAAGTTCCATTACTAACTCCATTTTAATGATATCATATACTAACTAGTATTTTAAAAAGATAAGACCCTATAAAATATTCTCTTCCCTATACATTTTCTTAAAATTTTGATATGATTCCATCAAACATAAAAAGAGAAAGTCTTATAACTATTGGAGGTATGTGTGTTAAAATGGTATCAAGAACCACTTATTCATTTTTTAATTATAGGGATACTTCTTTTTTTTATTACACAATCTCAACCCTTTTCTTTACTAGATAACAATTCAAAAAAAATCACAATCCAAAAGGATGAGATTAATAAACTCATCTCTTTTTGGAAAAAAAAATATAATACAACGCCCACACAAGAAGAGCTTGATACTCTTTTAGAAGTATATATAGAAAATGAAATCCTCTATACTGAAGCTCTAAACATGAAACTTGATAAACATGATGAAGGTGTAAAAAAGATCTTAGTAGATAAATTAAAATATATCGTTAGTGAGCCTATTAATTTTAACAAAATTTCAGATAAAGAGTTACAAATATTTTTTGATAAAAATAAAAAAATGTTTTCAAAAAATAAACATACTACTATTACTTTTGGTCATATATACTTTAATCCTAAAGAGCATGATTCTATTGAAGAAAAATCTACATCAATGTATCAAAAGGTAAAAGAAAAAGACTTTAATAGAACATATGCAAGTCAAGGAGATCCATTTTATAAAGGCTCCCACTTTTCTCAACTTTCAAAAAAAGAGATCTCTTCCATTTTTAGTCACTCTTTTTTCCAAGAACTTCAAAAACTTCCCAAGCAAACCTGGTCAAAACCTGTTGCTTCAGGATACGGTATACATCTTATTTACATAGAGAATATTCAAGAAAGCAGTCTCACGTTTAATACACTTAAAGAAGAAATAAAAAATAGATATATTATCTATAAATCTAAACAAAACTATGAGAACTACTATAAAAAAATTAAAAAGAAATATAAAATACATATAGCACCTTATACGCTTAAAAATGAAAAATAATCATATGACACGTTTATTTTTATTCTTCTTTTTACTTTGCAATTCACTTTACGGACATAGTATAAAACCTGGCTATTTAGAAATAGTGTCAGTAGGAGAGTATACATATAAAACAAAGTGGAAGGTACCTCTAAAATATATAACAGAAACATCTCTTGCTCCTCTATTCCCAGAAAATTGTAAAATTTCTAAGGTAGATCATTATCAAGACAACAATATTCTTTTTATTACCAGTACTTTACAATGTAAAGAAACACTTATGGGGAAAAGTATATCCATTCAAAATATTGAGAAAGAGACGCGTAGTGTCATTTTTCATTTTTCAGAAAATAACACTTCCTACTTTTCTGAATTTAACCCTACCAATCCAACTTTAGCTATAAAAAATGATACTAAGTCTTCTCAAAATAGATTAAATTATATTTCTTCCGGTATCAAGCATATTCTCATAGGCTATGACCACCTTCTTTTTATTTTAGGATTACTTCTTCTCATCTACAAATTCAAAACACTCATAAAAACCATTACTGCTTTTACCTTTGCACATAGTATTACACTAGGTGCTAGCGTACTTGGCTTCATCTCTATATCTGAACTCTTCATAGAAATCATTATTGCATTAAGTATAGTTATTTTAGCTGTGGAAGTGATTTATGCTAAAAAAGGAAAACATGGACTCTCGTCAAAATACCCTTGGGGTGTAGCTCTTTTCTTTGGACTCATTCATGGTTTTGGTTTTGCCAACGTTCTAGCAGAACTAGACTTACCAAAAGAACATTTGCTACAATCCTTACTCTTTTTTAATATAGGCATTGAGCTAGGACAAATACTCTTTATTGGTTTATTGGCTATATTTTATTATGTTTTGAAGTTTTTTATGCGAGAAAAGTATCTTGTACAAGGGAAAACCCTTGTAGCATATAGTATAGGAAGTGTCGCTTCTTTTTGGTTTATTGAACGATTATCTAGTGTAATTCCCTATTGATTTTTATATATATTATGTGCTTCTTCCAGAGTATAAAACTTTAGACCAATTTCTTTTGCATACTTAATTATCTCTCTTAGTCTATCAGCAGGTGTTTTATACAAATCACTAATTGATGAAAGATCTTTTCTTTCTACTATCCAATGTCCTAAAAACACACCTATTTCTTTATCTTTTTTAAATTTATCTAAATAAGCTTTGAGCTGTGCTACGGTATTTGATCCATCTATACCTTCATCTGTAAGATACACATGTCCAAAGAATTCTCGTATATGAGGTAAAGCTTTTTTTATAATATTATTATGTGCAGACTGTCCTGTGATATAAGGATATGAAAAACTCTTAGGATTAAATCCTTTACTCTTCATATTTTCAATACCTGGTGCTATCTGATCATCAAAATATGCTTTTGCCTTTTCTTTTTTTGTATTATATCCATCATACTTACTGTCTCTTGTACTTAGATGATCTACAGTATGGTACCCTATTTCATGCCCATCTGATTTAAACTCCTTAAGTAAAGAGAGTTCCCTTTGGGTAATTGGATAGCTTTGGCTACCCCATCTATAACAGAAAAAAGTTGCAACTACATTGTTCTTTTTAAAGTCAGGCATAAACTTTACCCAGTTGTCAACATAGGTATCATCGAATGTTAACACGATCCCAGGTGCACTTACTTTAATTGATTTATTTATATTTTTAGCTTTCTCATCATCATACAACTTCATTTGTGCCAACTTAGCAGAAAATCCATTAAAAGTTACAGATTTGATACCCACTAATTTAGCGTCAGGTTCATATCTTTTTAAATCAGCTTCTATATCTCTTGTATATTTATGCCATTTCCCATCTATTGCGTCAGAACCTACACCATGAGTGATATGTTGCGCGGAATAAGCATGTATTCCTTTTCCTGTTCCTGTATCTTTTTCATTATATTTTAAAACTCTATCTCCATTTCTAGTCTGTACTACTACATCTAAAGAAAAGTTTTCTTCTGTTTTTAATATCCATTGAATATATTTACTGTTTGTATCTATTGAACTTAACTTTTGATATCTAAAGTATTTAGCCTTTCCATCATCACTATCTAAAGAAAGAATATTTATATTTTCTTCAGACTCTATCGTTACAGCTCCATCTCCATTCCAATCGGCTTCAGTTACAGATGAGTTTCGAAGAAAAGTAGTAAGCTTGGTACTAGATTTAGATCTAGATGATTGTGTTTTAGCTTTATCTTTTGAACTAGAACTAGATGATTCTGTTTTATCTTTATCTTTATCTTTTGAACTAGAACTGGAACTGGAACTGGAACTAGATGATTCTGTTTCATCTTCCTCTGCCATTGATAAGCTACTATTTATATTACTATCCGTACTATGTACCGTAGAACCTCCACATCCAACTAGATATACTAATGATGCACATATTATAAAATTATTTTTAATCATTCTATTCATTGGTAAAAAACCTCTCTTTTCATTTACATTTAAAATACTTTACATGACTCTTACTGATTAATTATAATCAGTGTGGCAGTTATAAATCTGCTATATGCCATTTTAAAGATTGAAGTATTCTATATAAAAAAAGTCAAAAAAAGTCAAAAATATAATTTAGTTATCACAATGTGTAAGTGCTCATAATGAGCTAGAAACTATACTATCCTCTAGTATGGTGTTACCGTAGTTATTATTTTTTATGCAGAAAGAGACAATATTTATTATTTTAAAAATCACATATTAATCGTGACTTTTTTATTTATAAATATTTGGTTAAGCTACCTATCTCTAGTATAAATCCGATGTGCTTCTTCTAGCGTATAAAACTTTAGACCAATTTCTTTTGCATACCTGATTATCTCCTTTATCTTCTCTGCACTTGTATAATTAGATATTGTAGCATCATCTATGCCATGCCCCAAGAATACACCTATTTCTTTATCTTCTTTAAATTTATCTAAATAGCTTTTTAACTCATCTATAGTTTTCGATCCTACAGTAGGTTTTTCATCCATCACATAAACATGGGCAAAAAACTCTCGAATATGTGGCAATGCCTTTTTTATGATCTTATTATGCGCAGGTGTTCCTGATATATAAGGATACGAAAAACTCTTAGGATTAAACCCTCTACTCTTCATATTTTTAACGCCTGGTGCTATCTGATCATCAAAATATGCTTTTGCTTTTTGTTCTTTGCTCTCATATATACTATACTTTGTATCGTTTGTACTTTCATGATCTTTTGTATGATATCCTATCTCATGTCCATCTGTTATAAATGTCTTAAGTAATGCTGCTTCACTCTCTGTAATATCTTCACCACTGGCCCACTTATGACAGAAAAAAGTTACTACAACATCGTTCTTTTTAAATTCAGGCATAAATTTATTCCAATTATCAACATAACTATCATCAAATGTTAACACGATACCAGGAGCACTTACTTTAACTACTTTATTTATATTTTCAGATTTCTCAACATCATACAACTTCATTTGTGCAAGCTTAGCAGAAAATCCGTTAAAAGCTATAGATTTAATACCCACTAATTTAGCATCAGGTTCATATCTTTTTAAATCAGATTCTATATCTCTTGTATATTTATGCCATTCGCCATCTACTGCATCAGAACCTACCCCGTTAATAATATAAGGTGTTTCATTATGCCCAGGTACTTTCCCTTTCCCTGTATCTTTTTCTTTATAGATTAAGTGTCTTTCTCCATTATTAGTCTCAATAGTTACGAATAATGCAAAGTTTTCTTTTGTTTTTAATACCCATTGAATATATTTACTGTTTATCTCAGAAGGCTTTAAATTGTTATATCTAAAGTATTTAGCCTTTCCATCGTCACTATCTAAAGAAAGAATATTTATATTTTCTTCTGATTCAAGTTTCACTATACCCTCACTATCCCAATCAGATTCAGCTACAGATGAGTCTGTAATTAGCTCAGAAAGTGTTAACGGTGCCTTCTCTTTAGCTGTCTCCGCGGTAGGAGAATTGCTATCGTCCATAATAGTAGTTGTAATAGTAGTACTTCCGCATCCAATTACAAATGCCAACAATATAAACATTGCAAAAATTTTCTTGATAATTCTATACATAAATACCTCTTTATTAAAATTTAAAAGATATTAAAATACTGCTAATTGTTATTGAATAATTACCGTAACATTGCATAATTTTAATACTATACAACCTGGCAATCTTTTGAAAGACCCATGGCTTTGCGATATTACACTTTCGTGTACTTTGCCTTTAATAACGAATCTTACATAAAGTAATCTTAATTATAGATTAAAATTAGATATACAATGTATGTACTAATACTTATTTTTGTTTAGTCTAACCATCATTTAAAAGATTAGGTTAATTTCTTATTCAAACTCCCGTAAGGTGCTGTTAGATCAGTCAAACTAATTGGAGCACATGATAATATTGGACCAAAATCAATTTTTATCTCCTACACCGCATAATAAGTAGCCTTCCGATGATGCACCACCAAAGCAGTCGTACTCTGTTCAGGGTGTATTTGGAAGGTCTCACTTAGCTCTATGCCAAACTCTTCAGGCTTGAGCAAGTCAAAGATGAGTTGACTTTGTTCTAAGTCTGGACATGCAGGGTAACCAAACGAATACCTAGCACCTTGGTAGCGGTTCATGCGTACGTCACGTAAGCTACTACCTTCTTTGTCAGCTATGTTTAGGTCTAGACGTATTTGTTTGTGGGCTACTTCGGCTAGGGCTTCGGCTAGCTCTACTGAGAAGCCGTGTACCATGTTGTACTCTAGGTATTTACCTGCGTCGTAGAGCTCTTTTTCATAGGCTGAAAACTTAGAGCCAGCACTCACACAAGTAAGTGGCATGATGTCATGTCTGTCGTGATGGAAAAAGTCACTTAACGCTCTGTAAGGTTTACGCCCTTGTCTTGGGAAGTTGAACTTTCCTACAGCTTTGTCTTTTACTTTTTCAAATGGCTCTTTGCTTGCATTGGCATCTACATTCCAGCCCTCTTGTTCATCAAAGATGTACAAGTCTTGGTCGTCTGCACGACAAGGGTAGTAGCCATAAATGATGGTAGGTTCAAAAAGGTCTTTGTCTATGAACTCACGTTTGAGACGCTCATATGCAGGGTACACCGTTTTGTCTAGGAGCTTTTGGTACTCTTCTTTACTCATACCTTTTGACTTATACCCCCAGTGAAACTTAATGACTGTCCGTTGGTTTACCCAGTTAAATATCATGTCTAAGTCTAGGTCTTCTTTTTGTAGCACACGTCTGCCCCAAAAAGGCGGCGTAGGAACTGGCTCACGTTCAGGTAGCTTTATCTGGTCAAAGGGAGGTATGACTATCTTCTTTTTAACCTTCTCCTCACGCTCTTTCATGTCACCTGCCATACGCGTATCAAGCACTGTACTTAGGTCTTCATTGTACTTCTCTATACGACTCATTGCTATCACCCCATCAAAGGCATCTCTACAGTAAAAGATAGGGCCTTTGTAGATAGGACGACAAAAGTCATCGACAAAGCTACGTGTAAGTGCAGCCCCACCAAGTAACACGGGGATAGTCATACCCATCTCTGCCATGGCTTCTAGGTTGTCTTTCATCACAGCTGTAGACTTTACAAGTAGTCCTGACATCCCTATGGCTTGGATGGACTGCTTTTCTACCACATCTAGGTACTCTTGTAAGTCTGTTTTTATGCCTACGTTTACTACTTTAAACCCGTTGTTTGAGAGTATGATGTCTACTAGGTTTTTACCCACATCATGCACATCTCCACGTACTGTACCTATGACTAGCGTAGTGTCTGTATCTTTTACTTGCTTGGTAAGGTGTGGGTTTAGGTAGTCTACTGTGGTTTTCATAGTCTCAGCAGACTGCAAGACGAAGGGCAACTGCATCTGCCCAGAACCAAAGAGTTCTCCTACTACTTTCATGGCATCTATGAGTATCTCATTTACGATGCGGTCTGGCTCTATGTTGTGTCGTGCTTCTTCTACTAGAGGTATCATGCGTTCTTTATCTCCATCGAGTAAGAGTCTGGCTATCTTCTCTTCTTCGTTCATGGCTTCGTACTCTTCGTCATTGGCTTCTTCATCTATGTTTACATCTGAGAAGTGGTCTATGAACTTAAAAAGTGACTGCTCATCTGGAGCAAAAAGTAACTCTTCACAGATGGCTTTGTCTTCATCTGACATTTTAGCCAGTGGTATGATGTGCTTCACATTGATGATAACTGTCGTAAGTCCTGCTTGTAAACAGTGGTGTAAAAACACTGAGTTTAAGTAACGTCGTGCATTGACATCTAGCCCGAAAGAGATGTTCGACAGTCCAAGTGTTGAGCCTACTTCAGGGTGGCGTATGTGTAACTCACGTATGGCTTCTAATGTTTGTATGGCAGCATCTCTGTACTCTAAGTCTCCACTTCCTACAGTAAAGGTAAGCATATCAAACACAAGGTTTCTAGGGTCTACACCATGAACATTTACAGCCATGTCATACATACGTTCTGCTTGAGAGACTTTGTCTTCTTTGGTCTTTGCCATCCCTACTTCGTCTATGGTGAGACACACAAGTGCTGTACCAAACTTCTTGGCAAGCTTACAGATAGCATGAAACTTCTCTTCTCCATCTTCTAAGTTTACGGAGTTGATGATAGGCTTTCCACCTATGCACTTAAGTCCCTCTTCCATCGTGTGTACACGCGTAGCATCTGGCATGAGTGGTAGAGGTATCTTCTGGTTATACAGCTCCATGATAGCTCGCATATCTTTCGCTCCATCACGCCCCGCAAACTCCACGTTCACATCTAGACAATGAGCCCCATCACGTACCTGTGCTTGCCCCACTGTAAGTGTACCTTCATAGTCAGAGGCGATGATAAGCTCTCTAAACGCCTTAGAACCCGTAGAGTTAGAACGCTCTCCTATGAGCAAAGGTGCTGGCTCTTGGAAAAGCTCAGTAGTATTAAAGAGTGAAGCAATGCTAGGCTCTATACTCCCGCTAGGTAGCTTAGGCTTCATCTGACCTACTACTTTTTTAAGTGCTTGTATGTGTTGAGGCGTCGTACCACAACACCCACCCAAAAAGCTCACACCATCAAAAGCAGTAAACTCTAACTGTTTGTCAGTAAACTCATCTGGCCCCATAGGGTAGTAGGTGTACCCACCACGGTTTTGAGGTAGTCCAGCGTTTGCATGTACTGAGATGGGAAACTTGCACAGTTCAGAGAGTGTTTTGAGGTGCTTCTTTACTTGGTCTGGCCCAGTGCCACAGTTAAACCCAAGAGACAGTATGTCAAAGGGCTCCAGTATCGTCACAATCGTCTGTGCATCCGTACCTATAAGCATAGAACCACTAAGCTCAATAGTCACAGATACCATGATAGGAAGCTCAGTACCTCTAGATGTATTGGCATCTTGACAAGCATGAAGGGCTGCTTTTATCTGTAAAGGGTCTTGGCAAGTCTCTAGTAAAAAGATATCGCACCCACCATCTATAAGACCCTCAGCAACTATCTTATAGCCCTCATACATCTCATCATAGTGTATGTGTCCAAGGCTTGGTAGTTTTGTACCTGGTCCTATAGAACCTAGTACAAAACGAGGTTGCTCAGGCGTGCTATACTCCTCACATATCTCTTTAACAAGTACTGCACCTTTTTTAGAAAGCTCATACGCACGCTCTCCCATCTGGTACTCATCTAGTACCCAAGGCATCGTTCCAAAGGTGTTAGTCTTTATAAGATCAGCCCCTGCCATGGCGTAACGCATATGTATACGCTTAAGCAGTTCAGGTGCCGTGTCTATGAGCAGTTCATTACACCCCTCTTGGTCTTGACCCCTGTCACATATCCATGCTTCAGCAGGTACTTCAAGGTCTTGTATCTGTGTACCCATAGCCCCATCGATGACTAAAATGCGTTCTTGTATTATTGATTTGATTGTTTTGGTAATAGACACTGTTTATCCTAAAATAATATTATCTGAATTGTACCAAATTGTGGGGGAATAATGGGTTAAAGAAAGAGAAAAATGCATATGAAAAATACAACTAGTTGTATGAGCCTGCTGCTGCAGCAGTCCCAGTGACAACGTAATATTTTGAGCTTTGCTCAAAATATGTTCTATTAATAGTTATAAACTCTTTTTAGCTTCTGTAAGTGCTGCAATCACAGCGTCTATATTTGCTTTAGGTATATGGACTTTCCAGTCTGGCTCTTCTGCTCCTGCTTGAAGTGAAATACCAATGCTTGCTACCGACTCAGATTTGGGGCCATAGGGCTGTGCTACTGTTGTAATAGTGATTTTTCCATCTTTTGTACCGCTTAGTGTCATTTCATCTATGTTTGTTACTGTTCCGCTCATTCGTTTATCCTTTTTTAGGTCAAATTTAATTTTGATAATTAATTATAACTAATGATTCTTAACAAGCCTCATTAAAACTGCTTGCATCTTACGCCAAAGTTTTATCTCTATGGCTGGGAAACCTGCATACATTTTACCACCTTCAAGAGATTTAGTCACCCCACCTTTACCTGCAATGGTCGTAAAGTCTCCCACTTTAAGATGTCCTGCTGTAGCAGACTGTCCACCCATGATAACGTTTCTTCCTAGAGTAGTAGAGCCTGCAAGCCCTACTTGTGCGGCAAGAAGTGTGTGTTCTCCTAAATCACAATTGTGTGCTACTTGTATAAGATTGTCTAGCTTTGTACCTTTACGGATAATAGTCTGACCAAATACAGCTCTATCTATGGCACAATTTGCACCTATTTCTACCTCATCTTCTAGTACAACCATACCATTTTGGTAAATTTTCACATGTTCACCCTGCTTCGTATGTGCAAAACCATAGCCATCGCATCCTAGAACCGTGCCAGCGTGTACTATGCAGTTTTTACCTATACTTGTACCATGGTACACTGTAACATTTGGATACAGTAGTGTTTGTGAAGCAATAGTCACATTGTCACCCACATACACCCCCGCCATAAGAACCACTTCGTCTCCCAAAGTAACATTAGAGCCAAAACGTACAGTATCGTCAATATCACAGTTTTTACCCTCTGTTGGTTTCTCTTTTTGTGTACCGATACTATGGGCAAAAAATTTGGAAGTAAGCGCTAGTTTTAAGTAGGCTTCATCTGTTATAAGTGCTATTGTACTAGATGGCAATAGTTTTACATGTTCTGCATCTATAAATACTGCTGCTGCTTTTGTATAAGGAAGCTGGGAAGCATATTTTTTATCTGTAAAAAAACTCAGTTGCGTAGATGTGGCTTCACTGAGTGTATGTATGCCATCTATATCGATGTCATTACCTTGAAAATCTAGGTTTATTTTTTTTGTGATTTGAGAGAGTTTATAAGTCATTTAAATCCTTATATGTAGGGTGTTGTGCCCTCACAACACAATATGTTTT
>JAKIUE010000014.1 GCA_021647715.1 Sulfurovum sp. | reverse complement strand
AATACTATTTTTTTCATTTTTAATCTTTTCATTTTTTGCTCCTTTAACTCACAACTACTTTTCTAAACATACCTGACATATGGTAGAGTAGGTGACAGTGGTATGCCCACGAGCCTTTGGCATCTACGGTGACTCTGTAGCTTATCTTTGAGCCTGGTTGTACGATGATGGTGTGTTTTTTTACCAGTCTATTGTCATCGCCAGTCTCCAAGTCACTCCACATGCCGTGAAGGTGCATAGGGTGGTTCATCATAGTATCGTTTATAAACGTGATACGCAGACGCTCTCCATAGTGAAACTGCAGTGGCTGAGCATCGGTATATTTGATACCGTTGATAGACCACATATAACGCTCCATATTTCCTGTAAGGTGTAAGACTATCTCTCTGTCAGGTTTTTTGTCTCTACGTGTAGAGTAACGGTTTTTTAAATCTGCATAGGTGAGTACCTTTCGCCCATTTTTACGAAGTCCCACTCCAGGGTCATCTAGTCTGTACTTCGGAGACATTGCCATCATAGTAGTCTGCACCCCTCTAGCCATTGGTAGCTTGGTGATAGGGTACTTCTGTGCATCCATCGCTGCCCACTTGTACTTTTTCATAGACTTCTTAGCTGGCATCGCCATACCACTAGAACACTTCATTCCAGAGTCACCTTTTTTCTTCATTGCACCCATGTCCATACCCATATCTACCATCGTAAGTCTAGGTACTGGATCCATTGCGGGCACTTTTGCTTGGAGTGTGCTACTAGGGGTTAGCATACCTAGTGCATACCCAGAACGCTCAATGCTTTGTGCAAAGATAGCATAGGCTTTGTTTTTCTTAGGCTGTACGATGACATCATAAGTTTCTGCTACACCTATACGAAGTTCATCAACTCTCACTGGCTTCACATGGTTACCATCAGCGGCGACTACAGTCATCTTAAGACCAGGGATACGTACATCAAAAAAGGTCATCGCTGCAGAGTTTACCAAACGTAAACGTACTTTTTGACCCTTTTTAAACAAAGCAGTAAAGGGTTTGTTGGATGGTTGCCCATTCATGAGGTGTGTGTAGGTGTAGCCTGTGATATCAGAGATATCTCCATCATTCATACGCATCTCGTTCCACATCTTTCTGTCAGAGAAAGCTTTGGAGAGTCCTTTGTTTTTGACTTCATCTATGAAGGTACCTATGGTTCTTTAAGAGAAATTGTAGTAGTCACTCATGAGTTTGAGTTTCCTATAAATGGCTGTTGGTTTTTCATCTGACCAATCAGAGAGTTGGATAACGTAGTCTTTATCTGCTCTAAACGGCTCTTTTCTTTTAGGCTTGATGACTATGGCACCATACACGCCTGTTTGTTCCTGAAATCCAGAGTGTGAGTGATACCAGTATGTTCCGTGTTGGCGTACTTTAAATCTATAGGTAAAAGTCTCACCTGGTTTGATACCATCAAAAGAGATGCCAGGTACACCATCCATAGAAGGGGGTAAAATAAGTCCATGCCAGTGGATGGAGGAGTCTTTTTTAAGTTTGTTCGTGACATGTAGTGTCACTGTCTCTCCCTCTTGCCATACAAGCGTTGGCCCTGCAATTTGTCCATTGATTGTGGTGGCTACTGCGGTATTACCCGTGAGGTTTAAAGTAGTGTAGTCTATGGTAAGATGAAACTCATTACCTGTAAGCTTGTCCTTGTTTGAGATAGGCAGCGAACGCGTACGCGCTTGAGCTGTAGTGGTTGTGCCAACGGCTAGTAAAGAGCTTACTGCAAGCCCTTTGACAAATGTTCTTCTTTTCATGGGTTATCCTTTGAGTTCTTTTTCTCTTAAAAGTCTTGATTTCTCTTCGTACTCTTCTTTACTTATGCCACCACTTGCGTAGCGTTTATCTAAGATGTCTTGTGCAGAGGATTTCTCTTTTTTATTATTTTGCAGTGCATAAAAAATGACTGCAATGATGAGTAGGGGAATAAGCCATCCAAAGCCCATACCCCATCCGTGATTAAATGTATTCATAATGTATCCTTTCTATCAGTTATATAGAGTTTATTATAGTGTAATAGTGTGTATGAAGTGTGCATATAACACCACTTAATGTGATGCTTCAGATGTAGTGTTTAGTTTGTTGTCTTTTAGTTTTTGCATAGCACTTTGTGACCATTGTACCAATGCTTTTTTGTCACTATCGGTTAAACGTGCATCCCAATGTCCTATAATGTACTTCAGCGGTGGCATACCACCTTTTAGACCTATCTCCTTAATGCTTTTTAGATCATTATACGGTGTATCATGAGAGATAAAAGGAAAATCTTTCGTCATATCCATATGCTCTTTAGCTTCTTCTATATCTTTTTGTATCATGTATGAGATGGGAGGTATATTATAGTACCATGGTTTATTTTGCAGCGTACCATGACAGTCAAAACATTTTTTCTCAAAGATAGGTTTTATCTCTGAGAGATAGGCACTGTTTATCTCTTTGAAAATAGCCTTTTTTGTCTCTTCTATAGTAGGTACATTTACTTGAGGTTCGTTCTCTAAAGATTTTATAGAAGTGATCTGCACTTGAGATACTGGGGTATCTTTTTGTGTGCTTACTTCTGTAATATTTTTCTTTTCATGTTTTTCTCCTCCATGCGAGAAGAGTAATGAAGTTGAAAAAGTGAAAAGTGCGATGTAAAGATGTACTTTTATTAGAGTATATTTCATTTACTATCCCAACTATGCATGACATGTTTTACATTTTCATAAATAAGTATCATGTGTGTCTTGAAGTCTTCATTGACATCAACAGAACTTAATATATCTTCAAATCCGATGGTTGCAAGTGTCGCATGACCATCTTCTTCATAGACGGAGATGCGGCAGGGGAGATAGACGGAGATTGCAGCTATCTGAGAAAGAGCTTGCTGTGCACCTGGAGGGTTACAGATTTCAAAAACAGTAATCTCTTTCTCAATAGGAAAACCTTTAGTATGCAAAATTTGTTTAAAATCATAGGTATGTAGCACACCAAAGCCAAGGTCTTTGGCTTTGGCTTCTAGTTCAGTTTTAACAATTTCTATAGTTTGGGTGGTTTTGACTGTATAAATCATCATCTATCCTTTTTATTTTGTTATACAAAGGATAGAGTAATAGTGTGCATAGAGTGTGCACATCTTTGATGAGTTGAGTATTAGCCTAACAAACGTGCATATTCAGGGTTTTTTTCTACAAATGCCACCGTATAAGAACACTTAGGCTGCATTTTGAGCCCTTTTTTTTCTATCTCTTCCATCACAGCAATGGTCAATATCTTTGCCAAACCTTTACCTGCTAACGCTTTTGGTACGATGGTTTCTGTGATGTGAAGCACACCATCTTGATTGTCATATCTGATGTGCGCGATGTGTCCCTCTATGTGAAATTCGTATGTGTTCTCTTTTTCATTGTGTATGAGTGCATGTTCTGCCATTTTAGTTCCTTTTAGTAATGTGTAACATTATAACCAAAATTAGATTACCAAAAACTGACCCATCATTCCTGCATCTTCATGTTCTAAAAAGTGACAGTGATACATGTATGGCACCTTGTTGTCTTTGTAGTCTACCATTTTGACGATGAACTTGACACTTTCGTTTGCAGGTATATAGACGACATCTTTGTATCCTCGTTCATTGGCAGGCACACGAGCACTTGAGCCATTGCGTTCTATGAGCATGAAGTGTGTGGCATGTATGTGGAAGTTGTGGTCTACCATCATGTCGTTACGTACTTCCCATATCTCTACATCCCCTAGAGGTACAGTTTCATCGATGCGATTTATATCCATAGACTTACCATTAATTTTAAAGTTTCCCATCATGCCAGAGAGTACAAAAGGTCTGGTTCGTACAGCGGTACTTGTACCCAACTTTTCTAGTGTGGTTAGTTTGCTTGGTAGGGTTGTCTGTACCGTAGCATCATTGCTAACATTGACAGTTAAAAAGGTCTTGTTGTGGTTGTACTCTTTTAAGACTATGCTCGCACCTTTGGCATCACTCAAGTCCACAACTATCTCTGCACGTTCAGCAGGAGAAAGGGTAAGCCGTGTAAGTGCAACGGGTGCTTCTAAAAAAGCATTGTCTGTGGCTATTTGTTTAAAACTTCTACCATCAGCAAAGCCTAGTGTATAGACGGTTGAGTTAGAACCATTGAGTATACGGAAACGTATCTCTTTGGCTTCGACATCAAGGGTTGGTTCTATGGCACCATTGGCTATGAAGGTATCAGCAGTATAGCCATGCATAATCTCTCTCATCCCTGGATCATAGTCTATTTGCCCATTAGAAAAGTTTCTATCTTGCAAAACCAGTGGTATATCATCTACACCATAACGTTTAGGCAAGTCCAACGCTTTACTTTCATCGTCCTCTATGATGATGAGTCCTGCTAATCCATGGTAGACTTGAGGGGCTGTTTTGTCCATGGTATGTGGGTGATACCAGTTGGTACATGCACGTTGATTGACTGTGTATTGTGCTGACCATGTTTGGTTTGGAGCGATGGGTTGATGTGCAGAACCATCCATAGTTGGTGGCACATGCATACCGTGTCCATGCATGGTTATCTCTTCGCCTAGTGCATTGGTATAGTTTACCGATACTTTTTGACCATTTTGCATGAGAAGTGTGGGACCTAAATAGGTGTGAGGTGTAGAGGTACTGCTAATCGCATAGGTATTTGTCTCAATACCTTCAAAGAAAGTATGTTTTGCTTTTTGTACCTGAAGGTCATAATGTTTGATACCATTTTTTTCTGTAGGGTTTAAAAGTTCAGGTATAGGTAGTTGGTTTTTAGATGCAATGATGTCATTGCTAGAGCCATTAGCACTTTTTTTCCCTCCACATCCTGTGACTATCCATAAAGCAGTAATACTGCTAAGTGTTAAAAATGATCTTCGTTGCATCATCTGTTATCCTTTGTTTATTTTATATGTAGACATCTTAGAGTACTTATGTGTATAGAGTGTGCACATATAAAATAAAGTATCTTCTCTCTACCCAAGAAGAGGTAGAGAGAAGTATATATATTTTACTTACTTCCACATTTCCCTTGGGCTTTCATATCACCCATATCACCAGCAACACTATCAGAACCAGTTGAGAGTTTGTTTGCATGTTCAAGTTCAAGTTCTGCCTTGTTTGGCTTATGTGTTTTTTTCTTCATTTTTGGTTTTGTTTTAGCACTTTGATCTGCAGCACATTTACCTGCTGCTTTCATCTTAGACATATCACCAGATACGCTATCAGAACCTGTTGCGAGTTTATTTGCATGTTCTAACTCAACTGCAGCTTTGTTCTCTGCCATCGCATAACCCGCACCTAATCCTAACGCAAGAAGACTTGCCAATACTAATTTTTTCATCGTTTATCCTTTTGTAATAAATTTTCTAAGAAGCTAAATGCTTCCTAGTTACAAGTGCATTATAGAGCTATTGTGTGTACCTAATGTGTCAATTATATACACAGAAGGTACACATAAAAGGAATATTCTAAACCATATAAATAGAAAAGGATTTAGCATGAATACAATGATGAAAGATGTCGTCTGTGGTATGGACATCACAAAAGATGCAAAGTTTCACACAAGGTATGAAGATAAGACATATTATTTTTGTTCGATTGATTGTGAAGGTAAGTTTAATGATGCTCCTGAGACGTACATAAAAGAACACGATGAAAGCTGTAGTTCATGTGCTCCACTGGAGTACACAGAAGTACCTCCTGTAGGAGTCTCTAAAAGTGTAGACAGTGATGCTATGTATACCTGCCCCATGCACCCTGAAGTCCAGCAAATAGGCCCAGGGTCTTGTCCTAAATGTGGGATGGCACTAGAACCTATGGTGGCAGTAGCAGGAGAAGAAGATACAGCAGAACTAGATGATATGACTAAGCGTTTTAAAGTGAGTGCTGTGTTGGCATTTCCAGTATTTGTGCTGGCAATGGTAGCTGACTTGATGCCCTCACTACTGCCTGCATGGCTAGACATGGCTATGGTACAGTGGATGATGTTTGCTTTGGCAACCCCTGTGGTACTTTGGGGTGGATGGCCATTCTTTGTTAGAGGGTACAACTCGGTTAAAACGTGGAACCTCAATATGTTTACGCTTATAGCACTTGGTGTAGGTGCGGCATGGCTCTATAGTATGGTTGCACTTTTAGTGCCATCTATTTTCCCACCAAAGATGCAATTTGAAGGGGGTTTGGTACATGTCTATTTTGAAGCAGCAGCCGTCATCGTAGCCTTGGTGCTTTTGGGTCAAGTGTTAGAGCTACGTGCACGTTCTCAGACCAACACTGCCATACAAATGCTCTTAGATCTAGCACCTAACACAGCTCGCATAGTAAGAGAAGATGGCACAGAAGAGGACATTGCTTTAGAGCATGTACAAGTAGGAGACGTATTACGCATACGCCCTGGAGACAAAGTGCCTGTAGATGGTGTAGTGGTAGAGGGCGAGAGCAACATAGATGAGTCTATGGTCACTGGTGAGCCTATAGCCATCGCCAAACAAGAGGGTGACAAGGTCATAGGTGCTACTGTCAATGCCACAGGTTCATTGTTCATAAAGGCCCAAAAAGTAGGAGCAGATACCTTGCTATCTCAAATCGTAGATATGGTAGCCAAAGCACAGCGTTCACGTGCACCCATACAAAAACTAGCAGATGTCGTCTCAGGGTACTTTGTACCTATAGTGGTACTCATCGCTATGATTGCATTTGGGGCGTGGTACATTTGGGGGCCTGAACCTAGGTTGGCGTATGCGGTTGTGAGTGCTGTGGCAGTGCTCATCATCGCTTGTCCTTGTGCCTTGGGGCTTGCTACACCAGTCTCCATCATGGTGGGTACGGGTAAAGGTGCATCTATGGGTGTGCTCATCAAAGATGCAGAGTCTTTAGAAGTACTAGAAAAAGTAGATACGTTAGTCGTAGACAAGACAGGTACGCTCACAGAGGGTAAGCCTAAGCTTGTCACCGTCGAGGTAGAAAAGGGTGTGGATGAAAATGCACTTCTTAAAGCTGTAGCCACACTAGAACAATCTAGTGAACACCCTTTGGCTGAAGCCATCGTAGAAGGTGTGAAAGAAAGAGGTATAACTTTGGGTAAAACAGAAGACTTTGAGTCTGTTACAGGGCAAGGTGTCACAGGTATAGTAGATGGCGTGAAAGTAGCCATAGGTAATGCCAAACTGATGAAAGCACTGGGTATAGATGTGGGTGAGTTGCCTAGTAAATCTGATGCCCACAGAAAAGAGGGACAAACCGTGATGCTTCTAGCCCTAGATGGTAAAGCAGCAGGACTCATAGGGGTGATGGATCCCATCAAAGAGAGTACACCAGAGGCCATAGCACAACTACACGAGCAAGGCATAGAAGTAGTCATGCTCACAGGTGATAACCGTACCACTGCACAGGCAGTAGCCTCTAAACTCAGCATAGACAGAGTAGAAGCAGAAGTCTCTCCAGAAGAAAAGTCTAAAATAGTCTCAGCCTTACAAGCAGAGGGTAAAGTAGTAGCTATGGCAGGAGATGGGGTAAACGATGCACCAGCACTTGCCAAAGCCCATGTGGGTATAGCTATGGGTACAGGTACAGATGTTGCTATGGAGAGTGCAGGTGTGACCTTGGTAAAAGGTGACTTGACAGGTATCGTAAGAGCCATCAAATTAAGTAAAGGCACGATGTCAAATATCCGTCAAAATCTCTTCTTTGCCTTTGTGTACAACACTTTGGGTGTACCAGTAGCAGCGGGTGTGCTCTATCCATTCTTTGGGGTACTACTCTCACCAGTCATAGCCGCAGCAGCGATGAGTTTTTCTTCGGTTTCGGTGATAGCCAATTCGTTGAGGTTGAGGAATTTGAAGTTGTAAAATATGTCAATTTGAAATATTTTTACCAAAAATAGATGTAATTCATTATAATAATCCAAAGATATAGGAGTTTATAGTGAATGAATTACTGGTAGAAAGTGAAGTGGGTAGTCGTATTTTTACGCTTAGAGGGAAAGAAGTGATGATAGATAAAGATTTGGCAGAGCTGTATAAAGTAGAGACAAAAGTACTGAATCAAGCGGTTAAACGAAACATAAAAAGGTTCCCAGATGATTTTATGTTTAGACTGACTAAGAGTGAAAAACAAGAACTGGTCACAAATTGTGACCGGTTCGAAAAACTTAAACATGCAAGTGTAAATCCCTATGCTTTTACAGAGCGGGGAGTTTATATGTTGGCGACGGTATTGAAGTCTGATGTGGCAATAGATGTCAATATAGCCATCATGAGAACCTTTTCAAAACTGCGAGAGTTTAGTAAGCATTACAATGCATTGGCAAAGAAAATGATGGAACTAGAATACAAAAATGATAAACAATTTAAAGAAGTATTTAAAAGATTAGATAATTTGGTTTCAGACACACAAGAGACTGATGAGAAGATAATGGGGTTTATAAAGCCTAAGAGGTAGAGAACAACGCTATTAACTTCTTCTCTACATCTCACCTGCACTTTACCTACACATAAAAAACCTATGATACCATTATAGATATAAAATAGGAAACAAAATGAAAATACTCCTCATGGAAGATGACCCTGTACTAGGGGACATCGTGACTGACTACTTGCAACAGTATTATGAAACCGACAGAGCCTTCGACTCTGCAGAAGCCCAAGAGTTTATAGATGAGGGTAGGTATGACTTGTTTATCTTTGATATCAACGTACCTGGTAAGACGGGGGTAGAACTGCTAGAGGAGTTACGCTCTTTTAATGACACTACGCCTGCCATCATCATCACTGCATATGCAGATACGAAGCACCTCAAAGAGAGCTTTGATGCAGGTGCGCATGACTACATCAAAAAGCCCTTTGAGCTAGAAGAACTCAAACTTCGCATAGAAAAAAGCAGGGTACTCTTTCACATAGAGCAAGATGCTCCTATAGAGATATCGGGAGACTTGACTTACTATCCACGTAAGCTTGTGGTGAGCGATGGAGCAAAAGAAGTGACACTACGTCCTAAAGAAGCCGCCATACTAGACTACTTCATAGCCCATGAGAAACGTCTCATCTCTCAAGAAGAGTTGGTACAAAATATATGGGGCTTTGATGAGCTTCCTAGTGATGCGACACTGCGTTCATACATACGTAAACTCCGTGAGATAGTAGGCAGTGACAAGATAGTCACCCAAAGAGGCATGGGATACAGGTATGAATGAGTTAGAAAAGAAGTCTTTTTATAGTTTTTTAGGACTCTACATCATCTCTTCATTTTTGTTTTTGGCACTCATAGGGTACTGGTATTATGCGGCACAAAAGAGTGCCTTAGAAAATGAGATGCACTATAAGCTACAGCATATTACGGATGTTAAATCTGGTGATATCATCATGTCTCATATGCAAGGCAGTGTGTTAAAACCCATGCAAGTACCCAAAGACATCATCTTAGCACTCATAAGTGCAGATGGTACAGTAGTAGAGGGTAAGCTGGTACTTGATGATGTACCCAAAAGGTCAGGCTATTTTCATGAAAATGGCTATGAAGTATTTGTCTCTGATGCACCTAGAGAACACTTGAACATTAAGTATGTTGTCACACAGTCCAATAGCTTAGCTAAAGCATTGAATGGCTTGCTCACGCTCGTTCTTTCTGTGATGTTCATAATGGCTATATTGTTAAGCATCATTGCATGGGTACTCTCAAAACTCTTTATGAAACCCGTACGCCAAAAAGTAGAGCAGATAGAACGTTTTATAAACGATGTCACACATGAACTCAACACCCCCATCACCTCACTCTCTATGGCTACAAACCAAGCACTCAAAGTAGGGGAGTGTACCACAAAGACACTCAAAAACATCTCCATAAGTACCAAACAACTCTACGACATCTACCGCTCTTTAACGTACCTGAACTTTTCTAGCAGTAAAGAAGTCTCTGAGGTACTGGACTTAAAAGAGGTACTCACAAAAAGTGTTGAGTACTACAGCCCCTTAGCGGAGATAAAACGCATAGACTTTGATGTCTTACTTGAACCAACAGAATTTGTCATGCCAGAAGCACAAGCCACACTACTCTTCGGTAACCTCATAGGCAATGCCATCAAGTACTCATCACCCAAGTCTACCATCACCATAAAGCTACAAGATAAAGTACTCAGCATAGCAGATGAAGGCATAGGCATAGAAGAGCATAAACAAAAAGAGATATTTGAGAAGTTTAAAAGAGGTACAGAGTATAGTGGTGGCTTTGGTGTGGGGCTTAGTATCGTGAAGAGTATCTGTGATGCGTATGGGATAGACCTTGCTTTGGAGTCTTCTCTGAGCAAGGGCAGTAAGTTTATATTAACATTTCCATAAGTTGGGAGATATGGAGTTTTGAGCATTAACATATAAGTAACAAATACTTGTCATACTCCTATCAATTTATTTTAAGGAACGATTATGTTAAAACGAATTGCATGGATAGCATTATTGTTTTCAGTCACACAGGTATATGGATTTCAAGATTATGATATCGATGGTGTAGAAGACAGTATAGATAGATGTGCCAATACATCATTTGATGCTATCGTTGATAAGCATGGTTGTGCCATAGATAAAAATAAAAAAGATTATTTTGGTAAATTTACACTACAAGTAGGTACACAAATAAGACAAGATGATGTATATGGTAGTCATAATACCCTGAATCTTTCCGCAAACTATCGTTATAAAAATTGGGATATGACACTTACAAATATACAGTCGACCACTATGGGTAGTTTTTCAGACAACAACTTGAATGATGATGGCGATATTTATCTTAGTGCAGGTTACATGTTTGTCTTTTCAAAAGCCAGTTTGAAATTGACTGTGGGTACAAGGTTCTTAAGTGACATGAGTACACAGTCAAGCAGTACAAATCCTTCAAGAGGAGGAAGAGGTCGAGGTAAAAAAGGCAATCACACCGTTACTGCCACCACAGATACCATATCTTTGGACAATGACTACTTTACATCTCTAAACTATAGCTATCAAATGAATGCAAAACAAAACCTATTTCTTTTTACTGGATACACAGTAACGGATGACAGCCCAACACAAACCTATGAAAATTATGGATCATTTTCTATAGGTACAGGGTATAGCGTAACACGTGAATTCTACACTTCTGTTGCCTACAATTATGTTGGGTCTACTTATGCAGATGGTGAGGCAGAACAATCTGTATCTATTTTTGGCAATTATCATTTTAATAAAAATCTATTTGCTTCAGCTACCTATAGGTATGCGATTGATGAGCTTTCTTATGACCATACATTATTACTTTCAGTAGGTATTGTTTTTTAAAATGAAACCTAAAAAGAAAAAGACTATAATGATAAAAAGGAGCAGAGAGATGTCTTTGAAATATCTATATGCTATTATCGTATTATCTACGTGTATCACAGCACCTCTTTTTGCTGAAGAAAATTTGGATACAAAAAAAACTATTAAGATATTACTCCAAGAGATAAAAAAAGTTCCAGCATCAGAAAAAAGAGTAAAAATGAATGCACTTAAGATACTGCTTCGAACGATGAACCAAAAAACGAGAAATGAAGTAATGCGTAACCTTCAAAAAAGTTTTGCAAAACATAGGCCTCAACAAAGGAAGACATCACAAGGGAATACTATAAGAAAGCACAATAACCAAAATCGTCCAACACACCGGATGAAGCCTATGAGACAAGGGCAAAGAGGAGGTCATAGATGAGTCAGATTTTACTACTTGAAGATGACCCTTCATTGTCTAAAACATTGATAAAATATTTAATGTTTCATGGCTATGAAGTAGACTGGGCTAAAAATGGTGAAGAGGCAGTAGATATGTGCTACGATAATCATTATGACCTTTATCTTTTTGATATTAATGTGCCTTTACTCAATGGTATTGACTTGCTTTCATCTCTACGAGAAGCGGATGATTTTACTCCAACGATTATTATTAGTGCATTGGTGGATATTGAGTCCGTAACCAAAGGTTTTATTGCAGGGGCTGATGACTATCTTAAAAAACCTTTTGATCCAGAAGAACTTCTTGTTCGTATAAAAGCAAAAACCAGTACACTTAAAGATAAAATAACTTATAAAGAGTACGAGATAGATGTGCAGCAAAAGATTGTAAAAAAACAAGGGAATATCGTATCTTTAGGAGATGTTCAAAAAAATATATTTATCTCTTTGGTACAAAACTATCCTAACCCCGTCACCAAAGATGAACTCATGTTATTACTTGAGCAACCAACAGATTTGGCTATGCGTGTAAATATTTCCAAATTAAAAAAAGCACTTAATATTGAGATTGAAAATGTTAGAGGAGTAGGCTATAAAGTTATCTGAAAAAGAGGCACTGTTTAAAAGTTTTTTTCTATTCTTTCTTGTGATGGAGCTGTTTCTTCTGTTTATATTTTACCATTACCATAAAATTGAAGAGGAACATCTTAGAGAAAACCTTTTTTTGCAGATGAAAAACTACAGTCTCACTTTTGACAATGATCGTTTTGATATCGACATCACCCCACGTGATGAAAATAGTGTAGTGTATGAATTATTAGAAAATGAAGAATCTTTGTATATCTTGGCTCCTTTTCCAGATCAACAAGAAGATCTTTTGAAGGTGTATTATCCTATAGACTCCTATAGATTACTAAGCAAAGCACTACAAACCTCCATGTTTTGGCAGTTTATTTTTCTCTCATTTATTGCGGTGATTATCTCCATACTTTTTTCTACCTATATTTTAAAACCTCTTCGTGAGTCTATAAAACTTTTAGAAATATTTATAAAAGATATCATTCATGACTTAAATACTCCTATTACTTCTATACTTATCAACCTTAAAATGATGGATGCCAAAAATGATGAAGTAGAAAGCATCACAAAAAGTGCAAAAACTATAGCGATGCTTCATTATAATCTCGATACCTATCTCAAGGAACTACAATACAAAAGTGAAAAATTTGATATAAAAGAGGTTATAGAAGAACAAGTTTCCTTTTTTGCACCTATGTATGACTATTTAAAGTGGGAAACTCATATAGAAAACATGATTATCAAAAGTGATAAAAATGCACTATCAAGGGTTGTTTATAATCTTTTAAGTAACGCTTCAAAGTATAATACCGCACAAGGTAAGATATATATTTCATTACAAGAGAATATACTTGCTATAAGTAATACCAGTTATGGCATAAAAAATCCTACTCGAATATTTGAACGTTTTTACAAAGAGAGTGACCGTGGGCTAGGCATAGGCTTGCATATTGTTGACAAGCTTTGTAAAGAATTAGATATCTCCATAGAAGTTAAAGTAGAAGATACGCTAATAACTTTTTTACTTGACTTATCTAAGGTAACAACAAAGTAACAAATTTGATTTATACTTCTTCTTGTAAAAACATATTATTAAGGAGATTTGACATGATCAAACAAACGTTTATTGCAACAACACTTGCATCACTACTACTTGTAGGATGCGGAGGTACTACAGATACAGCAACACCACTAGCAGGTGCAACTGAGACTACAATGGCAACTACAGGATACTTTATAGATGCTGCTGTAAATAATTTAGATTACGACTGTATCGCTGATAATGACTACAATAAAACAACCAAAACAGATGGTGCATTTACATGTAGCAACATGAGCAAAGTACGTTTTAGACTAGGGAACTTAGTATTAGGTGAAATCACTGCATTGCCACAAGACAACAATGTAATGCCACAAGATTTGGTTGGTGTAGATAGAACAGAGATATATAATCAAAGAGTGACTGAGATAGCAAGACTTTTGCAGTCGTGTGATACTGATGGTAATGCTACAAATGGTATTAGTATTGATGATGCTACAAAAGCTGAATTATTAGCCAATATAGAGTTAAATACAACATTTGATGAAAATAAAACTAATGAATATTTAGAATTTGCAAGTCGTGAAACCACTATGACAAAAACACAGGCGAGAGCACACCTTCATGCAACACTTCAAACGCTTGAAACAAGTGCCACGACCACAACGCAAAATACTAATGGACAGCAAAATGGACAAAATGGTACAGCACCACAAACGGGTGGGTTGGTAGATGTCAATGCTTCACCTATATCAGAACTTACTGAAGATGCAGAACATGCTATTGAATATATGGTAAATGAAGAAAAGCTTGCTTATGATGTATATTTGAATCTTTATAAATATCATCTTTTAGATAGCAATAAAGAACTATTTCAATTTAAAAATATAGCAGAGAGTTCTGAGACTAAACATATGCAAACTGTTGAAGATTTGGCTGCTAAGTATGGTCTTGAAAAAGCAAGTGATTTAGAAAGTGGAAAATTTAATGTACCTGAAGTGCAAAAACTTTATGATACACTTTACGAAATGGGCACAGCATCACCTGAAGATGCACTCAAAGTAGGATGTATGGTAGAGGTCACTGATATCAATGACTTGGAAGCAGATTTGCTTATCGCCCAAGAGTCTAATGCTCAAGATGTTGTAGATGTATTTACAAAACTTAGAGATGGAAGCTACCCCCACTACTGGTCTTTTGATAAAGCCCTTATAGGTATGGAAGTGACAGAGGGCTGTTGTTCAGTTGGTACTATAGATGGTGTAAACTATTGTCATCCAGAATACCCGCAAAATACAAAGGGAGGAGGAAGAAGATAGTATCTTCTTGTTCTTTTTACCTACTTTTTTAAGTAGGTTCTTTCTTAATTTCTCTCAAAAGGAGAAAAAAGTTACCAAAAGCATCATAGTGAGGTGAAATAAGACAAATTGTTTTACTGGTCTGAAATTTGGGGAGCATTATACTATAAAATGAATAACATTATTTAAAGGACAATCATGCAAAAAGAAACACTTATACAACTAACAAGCACAGCACTATTATCATCACTTCTATTGGTAGGGTGTGGCAATAGCAATACTGCAGATAGACAAGAAGGAAATGGTAGTCGAATGGGACAAAATTCGGGCAATAATGCTGAAGGTGAAGGCTCTAATATCCCTTACCTTAGAGACAACCATGCAAACTACTCTCAACATGGTACAGCCAATGTAACCCCAGCACCTACTAAAGATGCTGCTAAAATGAGTATAGATTGGACGATTTCTGGTAAGACTGAAGAGAATGCTGAAAAATTGGCATCACATATCGCTTTTATGGAAGCCAGACTTAAAGAAGACAAAAACCCAAGAGCATTTGATAAGCTATTTCTCATGGAAGCCTATATGAAATATAATGGATTCTATACTACCAACATAGAACGAAGCGGTACCAATGTAGTCGTGAGCAAAAAAGCCAACACTGCCTGTGCTTATGAAGTCATCTCTGCACATAGTGATGTAGTAAGTGGTGACTTCTTTGCGCAAGGTGAAATAATGAATGATCACTCTAGTGATGCAGAAAAGATTTTGGCAAGTAGTGCGTGTAACGATGTACGTACCTCAGTGGAGAATTATATCTCTCAGAGACAAGAAACAAGAGGAGGTAAATAATAAAAATGAAAGCTATGAAGAATATACACAAGATAGGTACTTTAGTTTTGTCCTTGTCTATGTTATTGGGATGTGGTAATACGAGAGAAGACAATAAATCTTCAATATACGAAAGTACCAAGCAAGAAAATCAATATGATGGTACACTCACTGCATTTTACGGTGATATTACACAAAACCGTGTAGTAGGTATAGATATAAAAAATATGGCAATAGTTGCAGATATCGATACCGAAGGAGTGAAGCCTTATACTATAGGACGTGCAGATGGTAAAAATGGTACTTTAAACAAACTATATACCATGACCAGAAAATCACCATGGATAGAAAAAGTTGATTTGACTACCCATGAATTGCTTGGGAAGATAGATTTGGCACATACACCACGCTCATGTGCATATAATGAAGTGATGGGTGTACAATTGGTCAGTGGTGTAGACAAGCCTATGAGTTCTCTGATAGAACCTAAATCAGATATGGTAGTCTCTAGTGTAGGTAGAAAAACATTGGTCTCTCCTTCCGATTTCGGTGGGTCTAATGCTACAGGACACCCAGTATGGTTAAATGCAAATACTTTTGCTCTGTTAGACAGAGAAGTACGTAAAGTAGATGTATATAAAGTAACTAAAAATGGAAATACCTGGACATCTACGCTTGTGAGTTCACTAGATACCCCTACATCTATACACCACTTTATAGGTAAAGGTACAGACGGGATGGATGGTGGTATTAGTATAGGGG
This sequence comes from Sulfurovum sp., assembly GCA_021647715.1. Lineage (GTDB taxonomy): Bacteria > Campylobacterota > Campylobacteria > Campylobacterales > Sulfurovaceae > Sulfurovum. Next base: position 14,063 of record JAKIUE010000014.1, on the reverse strand, counting down.
ATACCCCAACAGATACTTTTTATGCAGTAGCAGAAGGTTCTGCTACTGATGATATTGCACCAGCGATTCTAAAATTAAAATTACAAAATAATACACTGTCTATCGTGGGGTCAGTCTCTTTTGATGAAGAAGCAACACGTGCTGCACATCAACATGGAAACCATGGACATAAACCTGAAAATGAAGCAGAAGTGACAGGTGGACATCATGCAACTATGCATCCTGATGGGAAGCATATCTATGTCGGTTCATCAGCAGGTTATTTGATTGTTATAAATAAGGTAAAAATGAAAAAAATAAGAGAAATTCCTACGGGAGAGGGTAGTGGACATACAACATTTGTACCACAACGAAATTTGGCAATCGTTACGAATCATAACGCAAACTTTATTACTATCGTTGATAGTAAAAAGCATAAAAAAATTAAAGACTTGGTAGTCAGTGGTGCATCTATCAATGATGTGATAATGCAGTCACATACAAGTTTTACAGATGCTACAGGAGACTTTTTCTATGCATTTGCATCTAACAATGGGGTGTTCTATGAAGTAGATTTAAGTAGCTTAGCAGTAACGCGTACTTTAAATACGGGTGGAACACCAGTACAAGGGTGCTTTACGTATCTTAAATAATAATTTATAATAAGCGTAAAGGATATTACGCTTTTAAATTTTTAGGATTTACCAATAGTAGCACAGTAGCTGCAATGGCTAAAAATAGCCATAAGTAGCCTATCTCTCCCGAAATCTTATAAGAGAGTATCCCAAAGACTATAGAACCTTGTGGTACAAGAAAAAAGAACCGTTTTGCATTTATTTTAAATTTTTCTTCATAATGAGTGTGAAACAGGCTCTCTAAAAGTTTTTGGTAAGGTTTATGATAAAAAATAAAATAAAATATACCTAGCTCTACTATTTTATAAGCGAGTAAGAAGTAAACCAAAGGCATACGCCACTGCCTAGATACATATAAAAGAGGGTGGAATGGATAGTATATATGTATAATATACCCTAGTATCGCAACAAGCAAAAGAATAAACATTCCAATTTTTTTACGTTTTAGAAGACTACGTTTTATTTTTTCCAATGATTTAGCCTTCTTCACACTTTTTGTCTATGTACGCTTGAACAAATTTACGTACATCTGCATAGACGAATGAATCTTTATACCCCTCTATCTTACCACCACTTGCATTGACATGACCACCACCGTTTCCTATATGGGCTGCCATAGCTGAAACGTCTAATTTGTTGTTACTTCTTAGTGAGAAGTTTCCTCTAAAGTTTACATCCATGTAAAAATCGTAATCTTCATTGGCAACCATAGAAGCATTCCCTATGATAGAAGCATTCCCTACGTTGTAGCCAAGTATTCCCTTATGACCTTTATAGTTTATGGTGAGACGTTGTTTGTCTGCAGTTAGTAAGTTAGTGACATAATTGGCTACCAAGTTGTCTTTAGTATCGTTTTTGTCTTGTTTAAAAAAGGCTTTTTTTGTAGGATGAAGTGCATCATCTAACTTGATAGGTGCATCTTCTTCATTTACTCTTTGCTTGGCTGCTTCTATCATGGAAAGTTTAAAGGCTCTGTCTTGGGCAGGGAAGAGAATGCGTCCTATTTCTCTAGCACCAGATATCATACCAAGCATGACTTTTCCATATTCAAAGAGTTCATCATCGCTTACCCAAATGTCAATGGCATTTATGGCTTTGACGATGCGTGCTAAGTCATTGTTCTCATCAAAGGCATGATGCTTTTGCAACCACTCGTACGTGATAAGCGTGGCACATCGTTTTGTGTCGAGGTAGTACCAAGCAAAACGCTCTGCTGCATTTGCTCCTGTGGCATGATGATCCAGTAGTTGTAACTTTGCACCTATACGAATGGCTTCTTTTTCTATCCATGTACCTTCTTTTGTTGTAAGATTGAGGTCTGTGATGAGTATGAGAGCTTCTACTTTGTCTCCATGTATAAATTTGTCTTGCTCTATTTTTTTGACTATTTCGCCTAGACGTGCAGGTACTTCTGGACCATAGTTGGCATTATAACAGTCGATAGTATCGAAACATTGTTGGGAAAGATATTGACAGCCATAGCCATCTAGGTCTATATGAGAAAGATGATATACGTGTTGTTGCATAAGCATTAAACCTTAGTAAAAATTAAATTGGCTATATTATAGCGTAGGGTCGATTCAATAGACTAGATAAATAGTCTATTTATAAAATATCACTTAGCATTAAACCATCGAGAAAGTTATCTATCTTTGTTTGAAAGTTTGCTAAAAATGGAGAAATTGCACAAGTACCAATGGCACCATTAGGACAACTCTCTGCATACGAAGTACAATCAAACACTGCAGGTTTTTTACCTTCTGCTGCAAAGATAATTTCATTGATAGATATCTCATCGATAGCCTTTACTAAGATGAACCCACCATGTGCACCTTTACGAGACTCAAGAATGCCTTTTTTGGCTAAACTTTGTAAAATCTTTGCTAAAAAACTCTTAGGAATACTAAGTTTTGTTGCTAATTGTTCTGCACCAAGAGGTACATCAGATTTACGTAGTACATCTAAAGAAAGGAGTGCATATTCACTCGCACGTGTTAATAGCATCTGTGTCTACCTTTTAGTAATTAAGACTATTCTACTCTAGTTTGCATTAAAAGTGAATAATAAGGCATCAATTAAGATTATTGTGGTAAGATTTCGAACTCAATATGGGGATTTCTTTATATTCTAGCTGTTCATAATGAATTTTGCAAAGCCCACCCTTCGGGCATCACTAGCTTTCGCCTATGCGTTGTTACTCTTTTTCACCTTAGCTACGGCTAGGGTTTCAAAAGAGTGCCTAGCCTAGACAAAAGCTAGAGATGTTATGAATAGCTAGAATATAAAGAAGTCCCCTGAGAGAATTTAATACCAATCAGGAGGTCATCATGGCTTTAGATCAGGCGAAAAAAGCAGATATCATTGCTAAGTATGCACGAGGCGAGAACGATACAGGTTCAACAGAAGTACAAGTTGCACTTATTACAGAAAGAATTACGTATCTTACGAATCATCTTAAAACAAATAAAAAAGATCACTCTTCAAGACTTGGACTACTTAAATTAGTTGGTCAAAGAAGAAGACTTATGAGATACTTGAAAAAAGTAAATCTTACGAGATGGAACAAAATTAAAACAGATTTAGGTATTCGTAACTAAGTAACGTTTACTCTACATTTTCTTCACATGCACCACTTTAGGTGTATGTTCTCTTAATATCCTTTTTTAATTTTACTATAAAAACTTATACTTCTTGTGCAAGTAATAATTTTTCCATAGCACTAGGTACTAGTGGTCTAGAATATAAATAACCTTGTATAACATCACAGCCGAAAATCTTAAGAAGGTTGGCCTGCTCTATGGTTTCTACTCCTTCAGCAATGACTTGAAGACCTAGCTTCTTTGCCATTGTAATAGTCGCTGAGACTATGACTTGGTCTTCTTTCTCACTAGCAAGATTATCTATAAAAGATTTGTCAATTTTTAATTTATCGAAAGAAAATGTTTTTATATTTGAAAGAGATGAAAATCCTGTACCATAGTCATCAATAGAAAATGTGTGACCTAATTTTTGTAAATTTTGAATGTTTTTTTGTACGTCATTATTTTCATGTAAAAAAGCACTCTCTGTAATTTCTAGTTCTATGTGGCTTGGATCTAAATTGTAACGTGTAAGTGCATTATGAATAGTATAAACAAGCTTCTTTTCATGTAATTCTTTACGAGATAAATTGATGGCAATAGGAGGAACAGTAAGACCTAGCATACCCCATTTATAAAGCTGCATACATACCATATTTAACACAATGTTACTTATATTATGAATAATACCAGTCTCTTCAGCGATATTAATGAGACGTTGGATAGGTACATCTTTTATGGATGCGTGCGTACAGCGTAAAAGTACTTCTACCCCTGTGATGGAATTATTTTTGACTGAGAATTGTGGTTGGTAAACAAGTGTAAAGTCTTGTAAGTTAATTGCATCTTTAAGTGCAGTATGAACAGAGTAATATTCATTGGCAACATCTGACATTCTTTGTGTGTAAAAGGCATAATTATTACGCCCACTTTTCTTAACAGAATACATTGCCTGATCAGCTGCATTTATAAGTATCTCAGGAGTGTCTCCATCTTTTGGATAGAGTGCAACACCAATACTAAGACTAATATTGAGTAAGTAATCACCTATTTGATGAGGGGATTTAAAGCAATCGAGTATTTTATGTATCATAGTATAAATGCCGTATTGGTCATTCATATTGTCAGCAATAATCAAGAATTCATCACCGCTTAGACGTCCTACAATATCTTCTTCTCTAGAGATAGATTGAATTCTCTTTGCAACAAACTGCAAGACTTTGTCCCCGATTGGATGCCCATAATTATCGTTAAATTCTTTAAAGTGGTCGATGTCTATAAATAGCAACATCCCATTACTCCGTGTACGTTGCATAGATGCTATTGATTTTTTTAAATGTTTAAAAAGAAGTGCACGATTTGGTATGTCTGTAAGTTTGTCATAAGAAGCTATATATTTCATCTTTTGTTTTGATGCATACATTTTAGTCATATTATTTACACGAATAATTGTATTTCTAATTTTATTTTTTCTATCTCGCAAGGTATTAAATGAGAGCCAAACGTAAATTATTTGGGATGCATTAAGTTCAACTTCAACCTCTCCTTGCCATGAACCCTTTGTTTGAAGTGCTCGGTTTATTTCTTTTTGAACTTTTGCAGGAAGTGTTTCAGAAAAAAAGTTTAGATGCTTGCCAAGATAATTATTTTTTGAGATGTTGAAAATATTTTGCATAGCATCATTCATTCGGATGACTTTATTATTTGTATCTTGAATGATAATGCCTTCTATAGATTCATTAAAAATACTTTCTAGTAGTGAGCTATTCTTTTTTTCTTGATAAGTCTCAGCAAAAAAGAGCGCATCATTAACCTCATAGGTCTCTTCTATCAAGGTAATAAGCTTCTTAAACTCTTTTGTTTTTAAACAAGAGTCACTCTTTTTAATAGATGATTTTTTGAGTTGATCTTTTAATAATTTATGCATAATGATATTTTTTAATAAGTCCCTATAAATTTATGATAGAAGTATAACATAAATAGATTATTTAAGGCATAAAGTACTAGTTTAGTCATATTGACTCAACTAGTACTTGACAAATAGGCACTCAATGTTGTATAATACTTCCAAGCTTACGTAATGTAATGCAATAATTTGAATAAAGGAGGTCTGTTAATGAGTCAAGAAGAGCAAGAAAATCTTGAAGAGTCTCAGGCTGAGACGCAAGAGCAGGCAGAGGTAGAAACTCCTGAGGAAGAAATCCAAAAAGAGAAAACCCCAGAAGTAGATCCTTTAGAAGCTGCACTAGCTGAAGCTGCAGACTATAAAGACAAGTATTTAAGAGCACATGCAGATTTTGAAAATTCTAAACGTCGTTTAGAAAAAGACAAGATGAATGCTGTCTCTTATGCAAATGAGAGTTTCGCGAAAGACATTTTAGCAGTGATGGATTCATTTGAAAATGCACTCACCTCTATGAATAGTAACGAAGAAGGTGAAGATGTAATAAAAAACATCAAAGAGGGTGTGAACCTTACTTTTGAGCAACTCAAAAAGATACTAGAGAAAAATAGTATTAAAGAAGTAGATTGTTCAGGTGAGTTTGACCCAGAAGTACACCAAGCCATCATGCAAGTTGAAAGTGACGAGCATAAAGAAGGTGATGTGGTACAAGTGATGCAAAAAGGGTATACCATTAAGGACAGAATTTTACGTCCTGCGATGGTTTCAACCTGTAAATAGTGTGTAGGGTGTTGTCCCATGACAACACACTGTAGGCAATTTGGATTTTTGGTGTTGTGAGGGCACAACACCCTACGATAATAATATGATATATAAAGGAAATAATATGGCAAAAGTATTAGGAATAGATTTAGGAACTACAAACTCTGCAATGGCAGTGTTTGAAAATGGTGAAGCAAAGATTATTGCAAACAAAGAAGGTAAAAATACAACACCTTCTATAGTAGCATTTACAGATAAGGGTGAAATTTTGGTAGGTGAGTCTGCAAAAAGACAAGCCATTACTAACCCAGAGAATACCATTTACTCTATTAAGAGAATTATGGGTCTCATGATGAATGAAGACAACGCTAAAGAAGCGAAGTCGAAACTTCCATACAAAATAGTAGACCGTTCAGGTGCGTGTGCTATAGAAGTAGCAGGTAAAACATATACACCTCAAGAGATTTCTGCAAAAGTACTCATGAAAATGAAAGAAGATGCAGAAGCATACCTTGGAGAGACTGTGACAGATGCAGTTGTTACTGTACCTGCATACTTTAACGATGCTCAAAGAAAAGCAACCAAAGAAGCAGGAACAATAGCAGGACTAAATGTACTTAGAATTATCAACGAACCAACATCAGCAGCACTTGCTTATGGTCTTGATAAAAAAGATGCAGAGCAAATAGTAGTGTATGACCTTGGTGGTGGTACTTTTGATGTTACTGCACTTGAAACTGGTGATGGCGTGGTTGAAGTAATGGCTACTGGGGGAGATGCATTCCTTGGTGGTGATGACTTTGACAACAAAATCATCGACTTCGTAGCAGCTGAGTTCAAATCAGATACGGGTATAGATGTGAAAGCTGATGTAATGGCACTGCAACGTGTGAAAGATGCAGCAGAGACAGCAAAAAAAGAACTTTCATCATCAACGGAAACAGAAATAAACTTGCCGTTTATCACAGCAGATGCTTCTGGTCCTAAACACCTTATCGTAAAAATTACTCGTGCGAAGTTCGAATCACTTATCGGTGATTTAGTAGCATCTACTATTAAAACAGTAGAAGGTGTACTTAAAGATGCGGGTCTTAGCACAGGTGATATTAACGAAATCGTTATGGTAGGTGGATCTACACGTATTCCATTAGTACAAGAAGAGATGAAAAAGTTTTTTGGAAAAGAGCTTAACAAATCTGTGAACCCAGATGAAGTGGTTGCGCTTGGTGCGGCTATCCAAGGTGGTGTACTTGCAGGTGATGTGAAAGATGTACTATTGCTTGATGTGACACCTCTATCTCTTGGTATTGAGACTTTAGGTGGGGTGACTACAAAAGTCATCGAAAAAGGTACAACTATTCCTGCGAAGAAGTCACAAGTATTTTCAACAGCAGAAGACAACCAACCAGCAGTAAGTATCCATGTACTTCAAGGCGAACGTGAGTTCTCTAAAGATAACAAATCACTAGGCATGTTCGAGCTTAGAGATATCCCAGCTGCACCACGTGGTGTGCCACAGATTGAGGTAACGTTTGATATCGATGCCAACGGAATACTTACAGTATCAGCTGCGGATAAAGGTACAGGTAAATCTCAAGAGATTAAAATCACTGGTTCGTCAGGATTAAGTGACGAAGAGATAGAAAAAATGGTACAAGATGCAGAAGCAAACAAAGCTGAAGATGAAAAGAGAAAAGAAGTAGTAGAAACTAGAAACCAAGCAGATGCACTAGTGCACCAAACACGTAAGTCTCTTACTGACCTTGGTGAAAACTTCGATGCTACAGAAAAAGAGGCTATCGAGGCAGCGATTGCTGACTTGGAAGAGACATTGAAAGACGACTCTGCTAGCAAAGAACAGATAGAAGAGAAAGTAAAAGCCTTGACAGAAAAGTCACACAAACTTGCTGAAGCTATGTACGCTAAAGAACAAGGTGGTGCAAACCCAGAAGCTAAAAAAGCAGACGATGACGATGTCATCGATGCAGAGGTAGAGTAATAGGATTCTCTTATAAACCTATTATATTAAGCCTTCCACTTTTAAGTGGTAGGCTTTTTTTTGGTCACTTTCAAAGTGACTATGTTACACTACGCTAAAAATAATGCCTAATTTACAACTACAACAATTTATTAATCTCCTTTTTCTGCTTTTGCTAGGTTACTTTAGTGCAAATATTTATTTGTCAGAGAGTATGCTTATCTTTATCTTATTGTTTTCTGTGGGTGTAGAACATCTACTTATTCTCATTAAAGAAAAAAGCATAGAGTACTTTTCATACTCGTCAGCTACTACAGCTGTGGGGGTAATGCTAATGATGGTTAGTTCAGACTATTGGGTATATTTTAGTGTGATTACTTTGGCACTTTTACAGAAACATTTTTTACGTTTTAAGCACTCACATATTTTTAATCCTTCTAATTTTGCACTCATTATGGCACTGCTACTTTTTTATGATAAAGCACATATAGTACTAGGACAACTTGGCGATAATGTAAAACTTTTGTATCTTGTACTTTTACTGGGAATCATTATTTTATGGCAAGCAAAACGCTGGTTAATATCTGTGGTATTTGGGTTTAGTTATTTATGTTTTCAATATCTGTTCATTGTCTCTTTTGACCCTCTTATTATTTTTGAGGATATCTATGAGCGTTTTTACTCTATCTCTTTTACAGTATTTACTTTATTTATGCTCACTGACCCTAGAACTACACCATCAAATATATGGGCTCAGGGTATTTTTGCATCTTCTATAGCACTGATGGCTACAGGTATGGACTTTTATTATGGTTTTCGTGTACAGCATCTTTTTTTAGTACTCTTTTTGCTCTCTGCTTTTTATGCTTTGTTTATGCGGCAAACTCTAGCTAGTTCTAAAGATAAAGGCAATGCTGTGATACTCTTTCTTTTAGCTCTTGGTGTTATAATCTTTATTCAAATGCAAGAACCTTATTATTTTGAAATGGACGGTTAATGACAAAAGAGATTAAAATAAGTATTGGCATATTGATTATAGCTGTCATTGCTATGGCACTTTATTGGTTTATACCTCAAAGTAATGATGAGGCTATAAGTCAAAATACGACAGAGAGTACAGAAGAAAAAATTATTCTTCCTCAATATGAAAATAATATTTATCAAAACATCCCCAGTGTTAAAGCCTATCTTTCTGCGTTAAGAGCATTAATCAAAGAAGGTAAAAGTCTATTGCCACTTCCTTCTAATGAGCTAGATTCAGATGCACAAAAAGTACAAGATTTTTTACTTACGCACCCTAAGTTTTTAAAAGACACAAAACAAGGTACGAAGCTTTTGCATAACGAGATGATGCGAATTTTGCCAGCCATCATAAGCTCTATGGATGAAAAAACACAAAAAACATGTCAAAGTAACACTTGTTATCAAGCAGAAAAATATAATTTTGTGACCAATGCTACTACACGTGCTATTGTGGATGTAGAGCATATGAAACTACTTTCCCTAGAGCAGTATCCAAATATGCAGCCAGACATCTCCTTGCGACTCACACGTATCGCACAAGAGATTGCCTTGCATGCACCAGAGGTCAAAAAAGAGTTAGGATTTACGCCTCGTAAAAAAGACATCACTATGGCAAATGTGAGAGGAAGCATGAAAGAATCTCCTTGTGAGAATACCACACATTTATGTGTAGCACCTACGTTCACAGACCACAAAAAAGAGCAGGCACTTTGGGCAGTGGTAGATCTGACTGAACTTAGGTTTGCGGCGGCTAAGTGGGCAGGACTTGGTAAAACGACAACACCAGCATGTATCTCAGAGAGGTCATTACAAAACCGTCACATTATGAAAAATTATTGTCAAAAAGACACAGTGCTAGAAAAAAATGGATGGAAAATAACCTATAGACTTACAGGCTCTGATGGGTTAGAGATACGAGATGTCACGTATCAAGGAAAAAAAGTCCTCAAATCTGCAAAGATAGTAGATTGGCATGTAAGCTACAAGCAAAAAGGTGGAGAAAACCTTGATACAACAACACAGACGTATGTAGAAGGTAGACGTGTTGAGTATGTCAGAGGAGAGGGCGGAGAGTATATGTTTGGGTATAACGATGCCATGGGATGTCCGATGTTCTCTACCTCTGTGGTGCTTCCCTTTAATGGTCCACAGGTAAAAGAGCTGAACACTTCAGATGGATTCATGCTTACACAAGACTTTCGCAACCCTAAATGGCCTATGGCATGTAATTATCGTTATGAGAATAGGTTTGAGTTTTATAAGGATGGTTCGTTTCGCGTAGTTGGGGTTAATAAAGGTAGAGGCTGTGGTGACAATGCTCTTTATAGACCTGTGATGCGTATAGATATGGATATCGACCAAAAAGAGACTTTTTGGAAGATGAAAAACAATACATGGGAAGTTGTTGCACATGAGTTTAAAGAAAAAGTCATAAATACAAAGCCTTATGCCTATAAGGTAACTTCAAGTGGTTCACAAAAACAAGGCTACTACCTAGAATCAAATGACGGACAGTTTGGTGACAAAAGTAGAGGAGATAATGCCACACTTTTTATAACGGCATTTAAGGCTGAAGAGGGGGACCAAGATTTACTCACACTAGGCTCTTGTTGTAAGCCAGAAGAAGAGGGAGTGGAGCGTTACATTGAAGACAATGCCTCTATAGTATCAGATGATTTAGTACTGTGGTATGTACCTCATGTTAGAAATGATGCCAAAGAGGGACAGGAGTATTGCTGGGCAGATACGCGCATAGATGATGATGGAAAGTTAGAGATAAAAGTATGGCCTTGTACAGTAGGTCCCAAGTTTATACCTATAAAGGAAGCAAAGTAATGCGCAAATATATACCTATAATTATTACCCTATTTGTCGTAGGGATTGCCGCTTATTTTGTAGTGAATCAAAAAAATAAAAGTCAAGAAATAGATAAAGTATCCCCCAAAGAGACAAAGAGTATAGGGACATTTTCTAAACAAAAAACATGTGCCAAACCACCTCAGTTTTTAGCGAGTATGAACATACCCCAACCCGTCATCATAGACCTTTCTCAAAAACGTTTTAAAGGTATAGCCCTACATTATGGTAAAAACTTTTCTCAAACCTTGCATCCTAAAAGATGGGAACAGTATGAACACTTTTCTACCTATACTGTAGATAAGGAGGGTAATATTTATCTTGTACCTGTTCCTTTTATCTCTATACATCCTACCACTTTTAATCTACAAAAAAACATCTATAAACTAGACGCTAAGACGGGAAAACTCTCTATATTCATGCACTTTGATGATGTACATCCTTCTGCAAATAATCCTTATGGAATCAATGCCATTACCTATGACTGTGATGATGGCACACTTTGGGTGGCTGCTATTGATGAGTCAGACTATCAAAGTCAAAAAGGGGTTATCTATCATATAAATATTGAAACAAAAGAGATACTTCAAACATTTGAAGGAGTAGATGTTTTGAGTATGTCACTGCTTAAAAGTGAAAAAGGGAAGTTTTTACTTCTTGGATCTGCTAGAGATAATGGACTTTACGCTTACCCTATAATAGAGAGTAAGCTAGAAGACAAAGCTATCAAACTTTTAGAACTGCCTAATGCCAACGAACACATACGAAAGATAAAAGTCAAAGGCAAAAATGAACTCGAACTTCAGTCTATACCTTTTTCTTATACGCTTATTGCACAAACAGCAAAAAAAGATAGAATGTATTATACTATTACATGGAATGCATCGAAAAATAGTTGGAAAATAGAGGGAAATAAATGAAAATGACTTGGAAAGTAAAACAGTTTTTTATTGCATATATGGTTTGTATATTTACAGCACATGCAGCACAGATTGACCTTGTTACCTATTATGGAAACTCAGGGGGAATTGTAGGTGCGATTAACCAAAGTACAGACCAAATAAACGGAAAGGTAGTGTGTCCCTCAAACCCAACACCTGGCTGTGACTTTTCAGCAGATACAGGATTTAATAATAACAATACCATAGACAGTACAGACGATTACTATACAGGCGATTTGACCATACGTACCAATGATGTCTTTACCATGATAGCAGCTTGGAATTGGAACAAAGATACTGGTGGAGAAGACACAGTGACCATAACAGGTACGCTTCCAACTACTAAGGGAAAACACTATTACGAATGGGTGGAGCTTACAGGTCTGTGTGATCCTATACTTTCAAGTATCTCTGCAGATAGACAAACCATAGTATGTGTACGTAAAGAGTTTGATATAGAAAATAAAGATAATAAAGCAGAAGACTTAGCTTTAAATGTAAGAGTCTTAGGAGGTGCCCCTCATGGAGTAAAACCTGGCGACATCACTTTTAGTATCTCTGCTGATCAAGCCACTACTAAAAGTGATAGTACCGATGGTAACTCACTCACAGTCACCGCATCACCACGCTGGAATATACAAAAAGGTATCTATAAAGCTTGGTCAGGTGAGACGATGATGATTCATGGGGTAGAGACAAAAGGCTGGATAGTTGACTACACTTTTACCATAGAATCAGATGAAGTAAATGGTGAGACAGACAGTGTAAACCCCATAGTAGGCAATGAATCCATGGGAGAAGATGCCACTTTTACCTTTAGTGATGACATGTCAGGGCTCACACCCAATGCTGTGATTGCAGATTGTTCCATGAATGGACGTTACCGTGAACGAGATGGATACACTGGATCAGGAAACCCAGTCTCTTGTATGGGATCAGGGTGTTTACCTGGCCATGCCAAAGATGAAAATGGGAACAACACACTTGAAGATAATATACGAGCACTCAAAGCAGAACAAGAGGTCACTTGTACGCAAGTAGGCAATAGTATAGATATAGAAGTAAAGCATGTTAATGCAACGCTCAATCATTACCCAACTAAAGGATATTATCAAACTATTTTACCTATAAACCGTGCGATAGCTGCTATAGGAAGTATATATATTTTTATCCCACTAGAAGATGTTCGTTTAGGTAATGACAATACGCTAGGAACTTCAGATGATGGACGATACGCACTGACAAATAGGCTAACTAATTTTGATCCCACCACACCCACAGGGAACAGTAACTTTGCAGGTGAAACAGAAAGTGAGGAAGATAATACACATGCTATAACATTGTATCATACCTCAGGGTATTGGAATAAGTATTATAGAGGTATACATAGTCCAAGTGCCATTCAAAGTTTATGGGGAGATATATGGACCTTCCCTGGTTCCTCTACACGCTCTGGCGATGGACTTATCACAAAAGAGACAGAATTTAGTAGTTATTTATATGCAATCAATACAGGTGGAGCCTCCTATACTGAAGATACATTCTGTGATGTAATAGATGCGTACCGCCTCAAAATTCAGCCCACACAAGATAATACACAATATACATACATCCGTTCTGTGACCTCTTCTGCCATCTATGCAGGGAAACCTGAATGGCCAGTGATGTTTCGTATTCATTATGAAGGAGATGATACAAACTTCACTGCAAGAAATGGACCAGATGCTATTCCTTATAAAGTAGAGTATGCAAATACCTATGTAGATAAGCGTTTTTTACCTTCTCAAGGAGGGGATACTTCTGCAGATGTAAGAGAGACGATTAAAACAGAGTGTACTGACCCTAGTGTAGTATGGAGTGAAGATTTTGATGCGGTGATAAATAGTTCTGAGACATTACATGGTGAAAAACTAGGTGTAACCAAAGTACGTATCTCGCTAAAACCAGGATATGAACATACACCTGGAGCTGATGCACGTATATGGATAAACCATAAGGTACGCGATATAGATTTGGCAGTTGGACAAGCTATGCAAAGTGGTGATATCATAGTCGATTATGCTGCACATAAGTTTTCAGGTGAAAACTGGTCTTTACCTACGTATAAACCTGGTGTGTATCCTGGCGTACATAGTGGAAACTATGGCGATAGAGTAATGTTCTCTAGTGCAAAAGTACGTATCAAAAAATTTCAAAGCCGTAACGCAGCAACGGTTGGAAATGATGTAACCTATACGCTTAAGATGACCTATACCAATGACTCTGGCAATACTGGCGAGAGTGGTGATGTAAAGGTGACAGATGTATTGCCAAAGGGGCTTACCTATGTTACAGGTAGCGCAGTACCTAGTACAATATATCATGATCCGATAATCGGTAATTGTTCAGATGTGTTAGATATAAACG
>JAKIUE010000118.1 GCA_021647715.1 Sulfurovum sp. | reverse complement strand
GTAGGACAGGCACAAAAAAGTTTTGTTTTTGTATTAAGTTGTACATGTACTTCAAGACCGATAACGGTTTCAAACATAGTAAATATCCTCATTAAATAGTTACAATGATTATACCGTTTTGGTTATTTGATGGAGTTTACATCTATTTTTAAATCTTTTTACTCTCTTATAATCCTAACATCACCAAAGAAAACAAGATCTTTTAATACAGCCATTTCTAGCATGCCATCATTCCCAACTTTGAGTTCAAGTTCCCCTCTTTTAGAGTCATACACCTGTCGTTGCATAATGAGTTTTGCATACCACTCACCTTTTTTCGTTTTACCTAATATTTTTTTCATACTATATGCTTCTTTAGCTGTAGGTAACGATAAGAGTACTGAGCCATTTTTACGATCTGCTCCTACTACTTTCTTTACATATTCTTTACCTGTTTTTTGCATTTTGTATTGTGCTAGATTCATAAATATATTGGTTAGATCATGGGTAGCATAATATTTTAGTTTCAACTTCTCATGTATTATGAGCTTTCCATTTTTCCACTTCTTATACTCTCTTGTCACATACTTTTTCTTGTGGTTTGTTCTGTATATGGTTGTAGCATTATATTTTCCATAAGATTTAATCATTTGATACATATCAGTAATGTACTTACCTTTAGAGATATGTCCTTTAGAGATGTGTCTTTCTTTTAGATTATCTGTAGCTTTATTGGCTATAAAACCTATAACAGTTAGGTTGGCATCTATGACATAACTATTTTTATTGGTTTTCATACTAGCAGATACTTTTGCTATCTCGCCAATGATTCCATACTCTACAGAATACTTTTCCATCATTGTTTTTGCATATATATTGATCATTATCAAAAAAGAAAGTAGCATCATTTTAAACATATCATCCCTTTGTATAGGATTTAAACATACTTTTGTGTTTTAATCGTGAAAAAGTTTTTTTTCTAGTAATTCTGTTTGTTTTTTAAGTTCATCAAGCTTTTCTTTATTGGTAATAAAATGTTCTAGTCCAAGTATAGCGATAATTCCAGGAAGCATAGCTATAAAAGCTGAGACCAGTGCATAAAAGAAAGTCTCTTTATAAAAAAGTAAAAAAGAGGTAACAGCACCTACAAAAACAGATGCCCAAGCGACACCCAATAAAAAACTGACTAGGAAACCTAGTGGTTTATCTCCTAATCTCATCTATGTTCTTAGTGACCTTCATCTACGGCTATGGCACCCGCAAGGTATACATAGGTAAGAATCATAAATACAAAGGTTTGTAAAAATGCCATAAACGTAAGAAGTACCAATGGAGTAATAGGTATAATCCAAGGCACTAGCATAAGAAGTACCCATAAAAACAAATCATCACCTTTAATGTTACCAAAAAGTCTGAATGAAAGAGAAACGATACGAGAAAGGTGAGATACAAACTCTATAGGGTACATGAGCAGTGACATTGCAAATTTGGCGATAGGGTTCATTTCACCAAGGTGTACAAAACTTTTTACATAGTTTAATGCTCCTTGTTCTTTTACACCTTCATAATTGTAATACACAAATACAACAAGTGCTAGAACCAATGTTACATTGATACTTGATGTCGGAGATTCAAATCCAGGAATAATACCGATAAGATTGTTAATCAGTACAAAAAGACCAAGAGTCGCTACCAAAGGTAAATATTTACGTGCTTTCTCTTCACCAATAACATCTTTACCCATAGAGATAACACCGCCAAGGAATGCCTCAACAACATTTTGTGTACCATCTGGCACAGCTCTAAGACTCTTTGTAGCCATTTTCGCAATAAATAAAATAATAGCTGTCGTCAAAATTAAGTGCAGAACAAAAAAAAGCTGTGGGTAATCATGGTGATTAAAAATCAAACCTAGATAAGTAAATATACCTTCCATAAAACATCCTCATATGTAAAATTATTGTGAAGATTATAACTTTTTTGTACTTAATACCTGCCAAGAATTACTGTAATTTTTCTTGTCCTAGTCTATAAAGTGCAAAATCGTATTTAATAGGGTCAGACTTATCAAATTTTTGTAATCTTTTAGTGATTTCAATCGTTGCTTTCATATCATAGGTTTTACGTTTTAAAAGCCCTAAACGCTGTGAAACTTTAAAGGTATGTGTATCTAAAGGCAAAAGTAAATCTTTTTTGTCTATCTTACTCCACAAACCCAAATCAAGGTTATCTTTACGTACCATCCACCGCAGATACATCATATAACGCTTATAGGTCCCCATACCGCTCTGCTTTTTAGGTACAGAGCCCACTAAGAAATCATAACCCCTACTTTTGTAAGGATAAACAGATTTTACAGTCTCTATAAAATGCCACAATCCTTCAAGTACACTTTCGTCATTTTTATAGCCTTCATAAAAAAGATTTTCTATGCTGTCTATCTCTTTAAGACGTTTAAGTGCTATGAAGAGTGAAGCCACATCTTTTGCATTTTGAAATCTATAATAGTGTGAAGTGACTGACTTTTTTATCACTTCATCGCTTTTATCTAGTAATGAGAAATCTAAACTTTGTAAAAACTTTACAATAAGTTTCGCATTTCCATAGGCAAACAAAGCGCAAATAAGGGAAATAGTTTCATCATTATAGCGT
Organism: Sulfurovum sp.; assembly: GCA_021647715.1. Classification (GTDB taxonomy): domain Bacteria; phylum Campylobacterota; class Campylobacteria; order Campylobacterales; family Sulfurovaceae; genus Sulfurovum. The sequence continues at coordinate 1,988 of JAKIUE010000118.1, read as the reverse complement.
TTGGCTATCAAAAGGGGATCAGGTTTGTCTAGAGAGATTTCACTGCTTTTATTTCGAGCTTCTACTTCTTCATCTAAAAGCATTTTTACTTTTTGTAGTCTCATCAAAACTTAAAATGTTCACCTAAATAATATTTGCGTACATTTTCATCATTGGCTATTTCATCGGCAGTACCCGTTGCTAACATCTCACCTGAACGCATGACATAGGCTCTATCACATATACCAAGTGTCTCACGTACATTATGATCAGTAATAAGTATGCCCATGTCTAGTTCAACCAATTGGCGTATAATATTTTGTATATCAATAACAGCAATGGGGTCTACCCCTGCAAATGGTTCATCAAGCAGTAAAAACTTAGGTTCACCTACCAATGCTCTAGCAATTTCTACCCTTCTTCTCTCTCCTCCACTTAGACGTATGCCTAAACGTGAACGTATGGGTTCAATATTAAATATTTCTAAGAGTTTTTCTATGCGAGGTTGTATGGTCTCTTTGGATAAGTTTAGTGCTTCTGCTGCTATAAGAAGATTTTCTTCCACACTTAAATCTTTAAATATACTAGACTCCTGTGCCAAGTAGCCTATGCCCATTTGTGCCCGCGTACTAAGAGGAAGTTTGGTAATATCTTCTCCATCTAAAAAAACTTTGCCCTCGGTAGCATGCGTGAGTCCACATACCATGTAAAATGAAGTCGTTTTTCCCGCACCATTTGGTCCTAAAAGTCCTATAATCTCTTTACTTTTTACCAAGAGTGAGATATCGTGTACTATCTTTGTTTTTTTGATGGTTTTTGCAAGATTTTTGGCTTCTAATGTATGCATCAATGTATTATATACTCTCTTTTGTTTTCATAAGATTCTATGTCTATCATAGTCACATTATAGCCAACACCTTCTAAAAAGGATTTAAGCGTATCAGAGCCCCACTCTACCATATGCCAACCCTCTTTTTCAAACTCTTCAAAAAGACCCAGTTGCATAAACTCCTCATGCTCTAATCTATAGAGGTCATAGTGGTAGAGTCTATTACCATCTTCTCCCTCATAACACTGTTGTAAGGAAAAAGTAGGAGAAGTTACCTCTGTTGCTATGCCTTTTGCTTTTGCTATGGCTTGTGTGAGCGTCGTTTTTCCTGCTGCTAAATCTCCTCGTAGGAGCACGATAGCATTCGTTTCTAAAGTCGTTTCTAAATATGCTACAACTTTATGTAATTCATCTAAAGATGCAATTATTTTCATACAATTTATGCCAATTTTTGTGAAACGTCAGCCATGAGGTTTAAATGTTCTCTTGCTTTAGAACTATCAAGCTGTGATTCTACCATTTCTATGGCTTCTTTTACATCTCTCACATTTCCATCTACAAAAAGAGCAAACGCTGCATTGAGTACCACGATATCACGTTTGGCTCCAGATACTTCTCCTGAGAAAATGTCTCTTGTGATTTGTGCATTATGTTTGGCATCTCCACCAAGTATCGCCTCTTTGGAAGCCAGTTTAAAACCAAAAGTCTCAGGGTGAATTTCACCCTCGCTGATACGTCCATCTTCTACATAAGCAAACGCTGTGTTTGTACTGATGCCTATCTCATCCATGCCATCAAGGCTAGAGACTACATACGCTCTTTTAGTATCTAGCTCTAAGAGTGCTTCTGCCATCACTTTTACATAAGAGAAATCAAATACACCTAGTAAATACTTCTGTGCCCCTGCAGGGTTAGTGAGTGGTCCTAAAAGATTAAAAATCGTTCGATGTTCTATACTTTTACGTATAGGCATGATGTGCTTCATAGCAGGATGATGATCTGTAGCAGGAAAGAAACAAAACCCTGTCTCTTCAAGCATTTTTATTTTGTTGTCTATGCTTAAGTCTAAGTTCAAACCTAAAGCTTCGAGTACATCAGTAGAGCCAGAGTTAGAAGTGATGCTTCTATTCCCATGTTTTGCTACTACTCTACCCATAGAGGCTAGTAACAGTGACACAGT
>JAKIUE010000117.1 GCA_021647715.1 Sulfurovum sp. | reverse complement strand
AAATTAATCACTAATATTAACTATTTTTCTTTTAAGATGCTAAAATTTATCTGTAAATTAAATTAAAAGGAAATAGCATGAAATTAAAACTTTCAGCTCTAATGGCGTTGTTCTTGCCAATCTTTGCAATAGCAGAAGATAAATTAGACTCAGGGGACACAGCATGGATGATGATATCAACAGCACTGGTATTACTGATGACTCCTGCTGGTCTAGCACTCTTTTATGGTGGCATGACACGATCTAAAAATGTACTAAATACCTATGCCATGGTTATGGGTGCTTTTGTTGTAGCATTCTTAGTCTGGATAATTGCTGGTTATTCTATCGCTTTTGGGACAAACGAAAGTGCGACACTTCAAAATGTATTTGGTGGATTTAACCATATACTACTTGATGGTATAAAATGGACTGATCTTAGTGGTACTTACCCTATGTATGTATTTATTGCATTCCAAGGTACCTTTGCAGCCATTACCATTGCTATAGCTTCTGGTTCTGTGATTGGACGTATGAAGTTTTCAACTTGGATGCTTATCGTAGTACTTTGGGGACTTGTCGTTTATGCACCTATAACACATATGGTATGGGGTGGTGATGGTGCATACCTTTTTGATGAAGGTGCTCTTGACTTTGCTGGTGGAACGGTTGTTCATATGAATGGTGGGTTAGCTGGTCTTGTTCTTGCTATCTTGGTGGGTAAAAGACTTGGGCACAACAAAGTTGCTATGAAACCTTTCTCTATCATGCTTACAGCAGCAGGAGCTGCTCTATTATGGTTTGGTTGGTATGGATTTAATGGGGGAAGTGCATTTGGGGCAAACGCTATTGCTGGTGTAGCTGTACTTACTACTACTATTGCTACAGCTGCTGGTGCAGTTGCTTGGATGCTTCTAGAGTGGTTGGTCTACAAAAAACCTACCCTTCTTGGTATTGCTTCAGGTATCATCGCTGGACTTGTTGCCATTACACCTGCAGCTGGTTTTGTAGGTGTAGGTGGTGCATTTATTATCGGTATCGTTGGGGCTATTATAGCATTCTTTGGTGTCATTAAACTCAAAAAAATCTTTGGTTATGATGATTCACTTGATGCTTTTGGTATCCATTTCCTAGCAGGTCTTTGGGGTGCACTTGCAACTGCATTCTTTGCTTTACATGATACTGATCTCTTGTGGGATGGACCATTAAAAGAATCATTAACAAAAGGTTTGGAACCAGCAGTTATGGATCAATTTATCGTGCAACTTAAATCTGTAGCTATTGTTGGTGCATGGACACTTATAGGAACCATTATTGTTTACTATGTAGCATCTATACTCACTGGTGGGGCGAGAGTCTCTGAAGAGGATGAATCAACAGGTCTTGACGAGTCAATACATGGCGAAAAAGAATTAAATTTATAAGGAAATAAAATGAAAAAAATAGAAGCAATAATTAAACCTTTTAAACTAGAAGACGTTAAAGACGCTCTCGTTGAAGCAGGCATAGAAGGTATGACAGTATCTGAAGTAAAAGGTTACGGACGTCAACAAGGTCACTCAGAACTCTACAGGGGTGCTGAATACGTGGTTGAATTTATCCCTAAAATTAAAATAGAGATTGTAGTCTCTACTGATGACTATGCAAAAAAAGCTGTTGATGCGATAGCAGAAGCAGCAAAAACTGGGAAAATTGGTGATGGGAAAATATTTGTAAGTACCATTGATTCTGTTTTAAGAGTTAGAACAGATGAAAAAGACACGGATGCCCTCTAAATACATATAGATAAGGAAATTCCTTATCTATAGTTCTAGCTACCTATGATTAATTTTTAATCATATATTCTCATCCTAAATTAAAATTAATCAATTTACTGATACATTAATAATCACTCTTTCCTTTTTATCTATTCTATGAACTGATATACTAATGCATACTTCAATTTTAAGGAAATATACGAAAATGGAAATGAATTATGTTATAGACACACTCTTTGCTCTATTTGCAATGACACTTATTATCTTTATGGTACCAGGTTTTGCAATGCTTGAAGCAGGACTCGTAAGAACTAAGAATGTCACAGCAGTACTGACTACAAATATAATGATATATGCTGTGGCTTCTATGGCATTTATGCTTATAGGTTATTCATTGGCTTTTGGAAGCTGGGATAATGATGGTATGAGTAAATGGGCTGCATTTTTATTTCAAATGGCATTTGTGGGGAAAACAGTAAATATTATGTCTGGAGGAGTGAGTGAAAGAACACGCATTGTACCTTTGACTTTTTTCACAGTACTTATGGCTGCCCTCATCTACCCTTTAGTAGTCAATGTTACTTGGGGAGCAAACATCTTGGAAGGTACACTATTTGATATCTCATCTATGCATGATTTGGCAGGATGTACGGTGATACATTCTACTGGTGCTTGGGCACTACTTGCAGCTATACTTATCATAGGACCAAGACGTGGACGTTATAAAAATGGAAAAATTCGGGTAATCCCTGCATCCAATATACCACTTGTTGTACTAGGAGCCCTTCTTTTATGGATAGGTTGGTTTGGGTTTAATGGTGGATCTGTTGGCTCAATATCAAGTAAAGAAAATGCTGACTTAGTTGCCTTAACAATTATGAATACCAATACAGGTGGTCTTGCTGGTGCAATCATGGTTGGCTTACTTATGTATTTCAAATATAAAAGGCTTGATATTACGATGATACTCAATGGTGCACTTGGTGGTCTTGTATCTGTCACTGCAGGTGCTGATGTGTTTAATATGTATGCGCCTATCTACATAGGTGCTATAGGTGGTGTCATTGTGGTGTATGGTGTTTGGCTTTTTGATAAACTAAAATTAGATGACCCTGTTGGTGCTTTATCTGTTCATCTACTCAATGGTATATGGGGAACAATTGCTGTAGCACTCTTTGCAGATGTCTCACTATGGGGACAACTCAAAGGTGTATTAGTGGTAGGTGTCTTTGCATTTACATCGTCATTTATGCTTATCTATATTATTAATAAAATCACACCATTTAGGGCCTCAGATGATGAACAACTCCAAGGACTAGACATAGAAGAGTGTGGGCTTGAAGCCTATGCAGAATTTAAAAGAGGAATATAAAGGAACTCAAATTATGAAAAAAATAGAAGCAATTATCAAACCATTTAAACTCGAAGACGTGAAAGACGCTTTAGTTGAAGCAGGTATCGAAGGAATGACAGTATCTGAAGTGAAAGGATATGGGCGTCAACAAGGTCATTCTGAACTGTATAGAGGTGCGGAATACATCGTAGAGTTTATCCCTAAAGTCAAGATAGAAATAGTAGTATCAGATGACACATATGCACAGAAAGCCGTTGATGCTATAGCAGAAGCTGCTAAAACAGGAAAAATAGGAGATGGTAAAATATTTGTTAGTAGTATTGAGTCGGTACTTAGAATTAGAACTGATGAACAAGATACTGATGCACTATAAAATTTAAAAGTATATTCACATAAAGAAGAGTTATTAACCCTCTTCTTTCAATATTTTTATCTTCTCTTCACTCCCTGTTAATTCCCACTTTACTTTTTGGGCACCAAAATCTCGTTCATACTGTGTGAGTCCAAGCTGTTTTAGTTTGTACAGGGTTTTATCTACATTGGCATAATTTGTATAAAATACATACTTAACATGCTTTTCATACGAGACTATGCTACTTACAGACAAAACCTCTTTCACCGATAAAGCATAGGCTCTAGCCATGCCACCAGTGCCAAGTTTTATCCCACCAAAATAGCGTACTATCAGTACAGCACAATTTATCAGTGATTCACCTCTTAATACATTTAAAGCTGGCACTCCTGCACATCCCTTTGGTTCCCCATCATCTGAGCTATTTTCAACTATTTGGTCAAAGTTATTAAGGTAGCGTAGTGCATAAACAACATGATTTGCTTTAGGATGTTCTTTTTTTAGTTTCTCTTGTAAACCTTTATACTCTTCTATGGGAATAAGATGTGTAATAAATTTTGAACGATTGACTTCTGTCGTAGAGGTAGTGGCAACTTGAATGGTTTGCATTACATTACTTTATTCAGATACTTATATAACCTTAAACCAATAAAAGTGCCTACAAGATCAGCTAAGATATCTTTTACATCTGCAAATCTATTGATAGAAAAAAGTTGAGAAAACTCTATAAATGCTCCATACGCAACTAAAATGATAAAAGCATACCAATAGTTGACCTTATAGCCTAAACGAAGCAATAACCCCAACACAACAAAAGCAAAGACATGATGTGCTTTATCTGAAAGTTCTGGAATACTTGGTGCTACATCAGCTGGAAGTACTGCAAATATATAAGAGATGATGATGGCAAGCCAAAAGAGGATTTTAAACTGGATTTGGTACCTATATAGCTTTGACTTTCTCAACGATAAGCTCCACAAATTTATCTGAATCATTCATGCATTTGGCTACTATGTAGTCATCATACTTTATTTTATCTACTATCTCTCTATGCTCTATCTCTAATTCAAATACTGTCTCAGAATTATCCAAGGTAAAAGCCAAAGGAAAAATGACAACGCTTCTATTATGTGGGTTACGTAATACATCCACAAGATTAGGTTCAAGCCAATCAGAAGATCCAACTT
>JAKIUE010000116.1 GCA_021647715.1 Sulfurovum sp. | reverse complement strand
GTGCTAAAGTTTGAACAACTTCGATTATTTGTCCTCGTACGTTATGTCTTGCTTCGTGGTATTGCGATAACATTATTTTATTTCCTTATATTCTTTTTTATCCAAATCTTCCCGTAATGTAGTCTTCTGTAAGTTTTTTACTTGGGTTTAGAAATATTTTCTCTGTTTTATCAAACTCAGCTAAATCACCCAAATACATGAAAGCAGTATAGTCACTAAGCCTTGATGCCTGTTGCATATTATGGGTCACGATGACTACTGAAATGTCTTTTTTTAGTTCAGATATAAGCTCTTCTATCGCCCCTGTAGAAATGGGATCTAGTGCAGAAGTTGGTTCGTCAAACAAAAGGACTCTTGGCTTAAGTGCTACTGCTCTAGCAATGCAAAGACGTTGTTGCTGTCCTCCACTAAGTCCTAACGCAGACTCTTTAAGTCTCTCTTTTGTCTCATCCCAAATCGCTGCATCTTTCAATGCCTTTTCTACCTTTCCTTGAAGAATACTTTTATTTTTCAAGCCAGATAACCTTAATCCGTACGCCACATTATCAAAGATGCTCATAGGAAAGGGTGTGGGCTTTTGAAATATCATTCCTACTTCTTGACGAAGCTTTATAAAATCATTCTCTTTTTTTAATTTAAGAATATTTTTGGCCTCTCCTTGCTCTGTATAAAGGTTAATCTCACCTTTATACGTATTGCCAGGATATAAGTCATGTATACGGTTCATCGCTCTAAGCAGTGTAGATTTTCCACAACCACTGGGGCCTATCATCGCTGTAATCTTATTTTCCTCTACAGGAAGATTTATATTTTTAAGTGATGGAACTTGAGCACTTGCATACGTAAATGTAAAATCCTTGATGTCCATGACCAAATTATGTTTTGATACTTTGTCTTTTGCCATTTCTAAATGTCCTTATTTTTTATTTCTAATGAGAAATCGGCCCATGAGATTAATACATAGTACAATCATGGTCAATATAAATGCTGCTGCCCATGCTAACTCTCTGCTGGCTTCATCAGGATACGTGGCAAGGTTATATATACTCACCGTTAGAGAAGGAAACTGCCCACTTAGATCCATCGTAAAAAACTGATTATTAGCTGACGTAAATAACAAAGGTGCTGTCTCCCCGATAATACGTGCAAAAGAAAGAAGTATTCCTGTTAATATACCCACTTTAGCCGCCTTGATGACTATTTGAAGTATGATTTTATGTTTAGAACCTCCAAGTGCCATACCTGCTTCTCTAAGTTCTATAGGCACAAGAGACAACATGTTGTCTGTAGTAGAGATAATGATGGGTATCATCATAATGGCCAGTGCCACAATCCCTGCGTAGCCATTGTACCCGCCACCAGTATGGCATAGACAAAAACACCGATGACTATGGAAGGCGCTGACATCATCACATCAGAAAGGTTACGTATCACTGAAGCTAGTTTGCTTCCATGCCCATATTCCCTAAGGTATATACCAGCCATCATCCCTATGGGCACAGCAATAACTGAAGCCAATATAGCCATAGTAAACTGCCCTACAAGTAGATTTCTTATGCCTCCGTTTACAAGGTCATTAGTAAATGTACTCCATGTGATACTTGTTATACCTTTGTAAGAAAGTGTCGCAAGTATCCAAAAAAGAAAACTTATGCCTATAATTGCAGAGAGTGTTGAGAGTACTAATATTACTTTATTTAAAATAAGTCTATTCATCACTTCACCTTTTTTATGTTATATATCATTTTGGTTTTCTACCTAAAAAATAAAACTTTGCTGTAGAAATAATGGCGAAACTTACTACAAATAAAATGAGTGCCAAATAATACATAGAGCTCATCTCCAAGTCCTCGGCTTCTGCAAAATTGTTAGCTAGTAGCACTGGTATAGATGTGGTAGGATCAGTCACATGTTTCACTGTGCTCATCACTGACCCAATAAGGAATGCTACTGCCATCGTCTCTCCAAGTGCTCTCCCTAAAGCTAAGATAATAGAACCAATAATACCACCCTTAGAGTAAGGCAAAATGACATCTTTTATCACCTCGAACTTCGTAGCTCCCATAGTGTAAGCAGATTCTTTAAGTACGTGCGGTGTAGTGTTCATAGCATCCCTAGTAATAGCTGCCATAAAAGGGATAATCATAATAGCTAACACAATACCCGCTGTAAGTAAGCCTACCCCATTACCGCCCACTGTAGACTGGACAATGGGTGCAAAGTAAAACAACCCCCACATACCATAAATAATACTTGGAATAGCTGCGAGTAACTCTATGGCTACAGAGACTGATTTTGCTATATTTACTGAAGCAACTTCTGTTAAAAATATAGCAATTCCCATAGCTAAAGGTACTGCTATAGTCATAGCAATGAGTGTACTAAGCAATGTACCAATGATAGGAATGTACCCACCAAAAATCCCACCTTCATCATCTTCATCTGCTTCCCATGTCTCAGACAACAAAAAATCAAACCCAAACTCTGCAAGTGCTTCTTGTGCATAGGTAAACAGTATAGCAAATATACCTATAAGAAGAAAAAAAGAGAGTGTTGCTGAAAAAAATGAGAAATTACGAAAGAGTTTTCCACCCATTTAAAAGCCTTTTTTTATAATGGATGGATTGTATACAGAGTTGGTAACAATTTGGTAACAGGTCATCTTAGTTAATCTTTTTAGCTTCCCAATATTTTCTAATCTCATTTTTAGTGGAAGTTGGAAGTGGTACATAACCAAGTTCTGAAGCAGCTTTATCTCCACTTGTAAATGCCCAGTTTATAAATGCCGTCACTTCTTTATTTTCTTTATTCTTTTCTTCAGGTAAGAGGATAAACGTAGCAGCCACAATAGGATACGAAGTAGCACCTTCTGGATCGCTTATGACTGCGTAAAAATCATTGTCTGCTGTCCACGTAGCGTACTTTGCACCATCTTGAAATGACTGTACTGTTGGGTTAATAAACTTACCCTCTTTGTTTTCTATTTGAGCTGCGGGAAGTCCCAACTTGATTTTGAAAGAGTATTCAATGTATCCAATTGAGTTTTTGATTTGTTGAATATTTGCTGATACACCTGAGTTTGATTTGCCTGCTACTACTTTTGCTGCTTTCCATGTTGGTTTTTTGCTTATTTTAAAATTAGGATTGATTTTATTTAAAAAATACGTAAAGTTAAAAGTAGTACCTGATTTATCTGCTCTTACACAAGTGGTAATAGGCTCATGTGGAAGCTTAAGTCCAGCATTTTCTTTGCTAATGATTGCATCATCCCAGTGTGTTACCTTCCCTGTAAAGATAGCATCAATAGCTGCACGACTTAACTTTAATTCACCATCTTTTACACCATCAATGTTATAAGAAAGGACAATTGACCCTACCACAGAAGGGAACATATAGAGTTTTGCTTTTTTAAGTTTTTTTGATTTTAATGGCTTGTCTGAACCTGCAAAATCTACCATTCTTTTTTTAATGGACTTCACACCATCACCAGAACCTGTTGGTGTATAGTTTATCTTCTTCCCTGTTGCCGCATAATACTCTGATGTCCATGCTTTATAGAGTGGTCCAGGGAAAGATGCTCCTCTACCTTTAAGTTCATCTGCATTCAATGCAGTAAGTGTTACTGAGGTTATTACTGCAGTAGTAAGTAGTTGTTTAAATGTCATTATTTTTCCTTTAGAAAAGTGTGATATCCATTTGGATTAGGAGAAGTATAAAGTAATTTGGAAACATTTTGGTTACATTTCTTGTTACCAATTTGTTATGCTTTCTCTTTACAATCACACATGAATTTACTTAAAAAGAGCTATCCTATACTACTGGCTATCATTATATTTATTACAATACTTACGACACATTATCCTTTTTATAAAGCTATTATTTTAATGTTGGAGTTTATCGTTATTATGGAAGTAGTCAATATGACCATAGAGTTTATAGAAAAAAGAAAATTACGTTTACGTTATATTTTAGATGTTTTTATTATATTTCTTATTCGAGATGTAGTCATACTTTCATCTATGCCAAACAAGCCTTACAATGACATACTTTTTTTACTTTTAGTAATCTTTGCATTCTTTATTTTTAGATTTTTTGCAGTTAGGTTTTCACCTCATCTCAAAAAAAAGAGATCACAATAATTTATATCCTACTCCCCACACTGGAGCAAAATACTCTTTATCACCCTTTGGGTCTATCTTCTTTTTCAGTCTATTCATAGCTACATTGATAGTCTTATCATGGAAATCTACAGAGTCCCCACCCCAGACTTCATCACGAAGAAAATCTCTGTCTAATGGCTGGTGAGGGTTTTTAATGAAAGTATGTAAAAGTCTGAATTCAAGATTTGTAAGCTCTATAGGCTTACTGTCTATACTCAAAATATTCTGATGCAAGTCAAGTACTAAATCTTTATATTTAATCTTTGAACTTTCTTTCACTCCTGAACGCTTTAACAAAGCACCCACCCGAAGGAGTAGTTCTTTTGCCTTGAAAGGTTTGGTCATATAGTCATCACCCCCACTTACAAAGCCTTCTTCTAAGTCAGAGTCTTTGTCTCTTGCTGTAAGAAAGATAACGGGAATTTCATAGCCTTGTTCGCGTAAATATAAAACAAACTCAGAACCTTCAATAC
>JAKIUE010000115.1 GCA_021647715.1 Sulfurovum sp. | reverse complement strand
AGATGCATTACTTATTGGAAGAAAAAGAAAATCAAGACTGGATTCAAAAGTACCAAGACTCTATAGAACCTATAGAAGCGGGGAAGTTTTATATCTATCCTAGTTGGTATGAGCCAAAAGAAGGTTTGATAAACATAAAAATAGACCCTGCTCTAGCCTTTGGCTCAGGACATCATGCGACAACATTTTCTTGTTTAACTGCTATTGCAGAGTATGTCAAAGCAGAAGATTTGGTCATTGATGTAGGCTGTGGTTCGGGTATATTAGGTTTGGCTTGTAGGAAGTTAGGTGCGTCTGTTGAACTCTGTGACACAGACCCTATTTCGGTTCAAAGCTGTGAAAAGAACTTTGTTTTAAATGAAGAAGACTATGACAAACTTTGGGAAGGCTCAGTAGATAGAGCTGAGCATACTTATGATGTAGTGATTGCAAATATCATTGCAGATGTACTAAGGTTTATCGCAAAAGAGTTAAAGTCATCTTGTAAAAAAGATGGTTTTCTTATACTCTCAGGGATTTTAGATAAAAAAGAAGACCTAGTAAAAGAGTCTTTCTCAGATTTAACCCTAGAGAGAAGAACACTAAAAGATGAGTGGGTAACACTTGTTTATAAGAAATAGATAGTAAAATCATACCATAAAGTAAAAGGATACCTAGCGAATGGCTAACGATAATAACGACAACAATAACAATAATTTTTTTAATAACAACCCACTCTTGGCATTTGCTATTTTTTCCATAGTTATCATATTGATTTTCAAATCATTTGTTGGTGAAGGTGAAGGCCTTGGTAACATGCTAAATGGGGGAAATAATAAAACACAAACAAAATCTGTCAAATACTCTGAAATAAGAGAAGAGATAGAAAAAGGTAAGATTACCTCTGTAAAGCTTACCCCTACTACTATAGAAGCCATTTCTGAAAGTGATGGACAAACAACCCGTTTTGTTGCACAAAATATCCCAACATACGATAAAGACCTTATTCCTCTTTTAGAAGAAAAAAATATCAAATATGAAGGTATTATGGGAGGAGGATTCCTCTCTGATCTTCTTGGTTCACTACTTCCTATCCTCATCTTTTTTGGTATTTGGATTTTCCTTGCTAAGAAGATGTCTAAAGGTATGGGTGGTATGCTAGGTAACCCAGGCAAAGCGGACAAACTTATAAACTCAGAAAAACCAGATACAAAGTTCTCAGATGTACAAGGGGTAGAAGAAGCAAAAGATGAAGTCAAAGAGATAGTCGATTTCCTTAAATTCCCAGAGCGTTACATGGAACTTGGTGCGAAGATTCCAAAAGGTCTTTTACTTGTAGGACCTCCTGGTACGGGTAAAACCTTGCTTGCTAAAGCTGTAGCTGGTGAAGCATCTGTACCCTTCTTCTCTGTAAGTGGTTCAGGATTTATAGAGATGTTTGTAGGTGTTGGAGCATCACGTGTACGTGACTTGTTTGCACAAGCAAAAAAAGAAGCGCCTTCTATCATCTTTATAGATGAAATAGACGCCATTGGTAAATCTAGAGCAAGTGGTGGTCAAATGGGTGGAAATGATGAACGTGAACAAACCCTTAACCAACTCCTAGCAGAGATGGATGGTTTTGGTACAGACACACCTGTCATCGTACTAGCAGCCACCAACAGACCTGAGATCCTAGATGCTGCCTTACTTCGTGCAGGTCGATTTGATAGACAAGTACTGGTAGACAAACCAGACTTTGATGGACGTTTAGCCATCCTAAAAGTACACTCAAAAGGCGTGAAACTTTCTCGAAAAGTTGACCTTTCTGTCGTAGCCAAACAAACTGCTGGACTAGCAGGTGCTGACTTAGCAAATATCATCAACGAAGGTGCACTCCTTGCAGGTCGTGCCAACAAAAAAGAGATAGACCAAGCTGACTTACTTGAAGCCATAGAGCGTTCATTTGTAGGACTAGAAAAGAAAAACCGTAAGATCTCAGAAGTAGAAAAACGCATTGTAGCCTACCATGAGAGTGGTCATGCCCTTATGGCTGAGCTTACCAAAGGTGCTACGCGTGTTACCAAAGTTTCCATCATTCCACGTGGACTTGGAGCGTTAGGGTATACACTACATCTTCCAGATGATGAAGATAGATTTTTAAAACAAAAGCACGAACTCATGGCTGAGATAGATGTCCTCCTAGGTGGACGTGCAGCAGAAGAAGTGTTCATAAAAGAGATAAGTACTGGTGCAGGTAATGACCTTGACCGCGCTACTGCTATACTCAAAGATATGATATCAGTCTATGGTATGACTGACGTAGCTGGACTTATGGTACTTTCACGCTCTACTAACTCATTTTTAGGTGGTGGAGCAGTAAGTACAGACTATAGTGAAAAAATGGCAGAAGAGATGGATGCATTTATTAAAGGTACACTCACTGAACGTTATAACTTTGTGAAGAAAACGCTCACAGAGTACAGCCAAGCCATAGAAAACATGACTGCTGTACTATTGGATGTAGAGGTGATAGAAGGTAAAAAAGTACGTTCTATTATCGCTGAGTTTGAAGAAGAAAATGATATGGAAAGTCGTCTAGCACATGGAGATAAAATCGCTAAATCTGAAGCCATGGCTAAAGCACAAAAAGAAGCCTTTGATGCAGAACTAGCAGCTGAAGAAGCGAAAGAAAAAGAAGACACAGACAAGAACAAATAAATAGATGAAAAAATCAAACCTTATCTATATCCTACCAAATCTGTTTACAGCAAGTAGCATTTTTGTAGGAGTTATAAGTATTGTTAAGGCGAGTCAAGGTCATTTTATTGATGCTTCATGGCTCATACTTTTAGCACTTGTATTTGATGGGTTAGATGGACGTGTAGCTCGTATGACAAACACAACTAGTCAATTTGGTGTGGAATTTGATTCTTTGGCAGACATCATCTCTTTTGGCATTGCTCCAGCTATGCTACTTTACTTCTTTATAGGGCATGAATTTGGAAAGTTTGGTATCTTAGTCTCCGCACTCTATGTTATTTTTGGAGCCATACGTTTGGCACGGTTTAACATCTCTACAGCTAAGGCAGATCCCAATGTCTTTATAGGGCTTCCCATACCTACAGCAGCTATTTTTGTTTCTATGTGGATATTACTTTTTAACAAATATGCATTAGAAGGCTATGCATTTACTTTACTTCTTTTGTCATTGGTCGTGGCTATGCTTATGGTCAGTAATTTTCGTTATCCTTCTTTTAAAAAAATAGAACTTGATAAGCCTTTGGTATTTAAAACGATGATAGCCCTTGTTTTGGTCACCTCATTACTTTACTTATTTTCAGCAGAAGGTTTTGCGCTTATTGTATTTCTTTATGTAGTTTATGGGCCACTCAGAGCACTTCGAACACTTAGTAAAAGAAAGATACATATTAAAAGATAATCTTTATCTCTTGTATTTTGACTTTTTTTTCTGTATACTAACAAAAATAAATAGGAGAGTATTATGAAAAACATCATAACATATACAAACATTTTCACAAAAGAAAATAGTTCTCTCCTGCTACTGCTCGCACTCTAATAGTCTAACTATCCCACATTTTATTTTACAAAATACTCTTTTCTAATACTAACCACAATTTAGATAGAATTAGATAATTTTTACACCCGTACTTTTTAAAAGTATGATATATACTTCTCACCGTTAGGTGTAGCTTTAGTGAGAGGAATTTAAGTGTGGCTTTGCCTCACTTACAAGGAGAAGAACATGGAAACAATATTAATATTTGACACGACATTAAGAGATGGTGAACAGAGCCCAGGGGCATCTATGAACACCGAAGAGAAAATCCAAATCGCTGCGCAATTAGAGCGTTTGGGTGTAGATATCATAGAAGCAGGTTTTGCAGCGGCAAGTCCTGGAGATTTTGATGCTATAGACAAAATAGCTCAGCGTGTAAAAAACTCTACAGTATGTTCTTTAGCACGTGCTACAGATGCTGATGTGAAAGCAGCAGGAGAATCCATAGCAAAAGCAAATATGAAACGTATTCATACATTTATAGCAACCTCAAAGATACATATGGAACATAAGTTAAAAATGACTCCTGATGAAGTCATTAAAAGAGCTGTACGTGCCGTAGAATATGCACGTACTTTTGCAGAAGATGTTGAGTTTAGTTGTGAAGATGCAGGACGTTCAGATATGGGCTTCATGAAAGAGATATCTGATGCAGTTATAGAAGCAGGTGCAAGTACCATCAACTTACCCGATACTGTAGGATTTAGACTTCCATTTGAGATAGGTATTATGGTGAAAGAGATGTGTAACTATGTAGGTGATAGAGCCATCATTTCTGTGCATAATCACAATGACCTAGGTTTAGGGGTTGCTAACTCTTTAGAAGCGGTAATACACGGTGCTAGACAGGTAGAATGTACTATCAACGGTTTAGGTGAACGTGCAGGAAATGCTGCACTTGAAGAGATAGTCATGGCGTTAAAAACACGTTCAGATGTCTTTGCTAATTACACGACAAACATCAATACCAAAGAGATCTACCCATCAAGTAGATTAATAGCTAATATCACAGGTATAGAACCACAACCAAACAAAGCCATAGTAGGGAAGAATGCCTTTTCTCATGAATCAGGTATACACCAAGATGGTATGTTGAAAAATAAAGAGACCTACGAAATCATAAAACCTGAAGATATTGGTTTATTCAAAGATGATACTTTAGTCTTAGGTAA
>JAKIUE010000114.1 GCA_021647715.1 Sulfurovum sp. | reverse complement strand
GTAGATGCCAAAGGCTCGTGGGCATACCACTGTCACCTACTCTACCATATGTCAGGTATGTTTAGAAAAGTAGTTGTGAGTTAAAGGAGCAAAAAATGAAAAGATTAAAAATGAAAAAAATAGTATTAAGTATATTAGCCATAATGAGTCTAAACCAAACAACATATGCAGGTGGGGCAGATGACCCACTACGTACTATGTTTCTTATGGATAGATTTGAAGTATTAAACAATGATGAAAAAACAAGAGTCTGGGAAGGAAGTTTCTATATAGGCTACGACATAGACAAACTCTACCTCTATAGTGATGGAGAAGCCACAGCAGATGGGCTCGAGAGTTCACAAAGTGAGCTGGTCTATTCACGTGCCATAGCCCCGTTTTGGGATGCACAGATAGGACTTGCTTATGATAAAACTGCTGATGCCTCTAAAACATGGGGTGAAGTAGCCATCTCTGGATTAGCCCCATATTATTTCGAAACAAGAGCTGCCTTACTCTTTAATGGTGATGGCAACATTGGGTTGAGAGTAGATGCAGAGTACGAAGCACTCATCACTCAAAAGCTGATACTTACTCCTTCTATAGAAGCTGACTTTTATACTAAGGATGATGCAGAGCTTGGGCTTGGTTCAGGACTTTCCTCTGTAGAAGCAGGTTTACGTTTACGTTATGAGTTTGTACGAGAGTTTGCACCTTATATTGGTGTAACTTGGGAGAAAACATTTGGTAATACACAAGATATTAATCCTGTGAATGAGACTAACTTTTTGGTGGGTGTGAGGTTTTGGTTTTGACATTTTTGACATTTTTAAAGTCATACTGTCATTAAATTTTAAATGATAAAGCTAAACCTATCGTGAGATAGGGACAGAAAGCCACGGGGTCTTTTAATCAAAGACAGCCGGGTTACCTAAATGACAATAGTTATATACTATTTCTATCTGGTACAATTCTTCCCTTTTCAGTACTTATGTTTAGTATCATAAAAGGATACTTAATGTTTAAACCTCATCCTGTGTTAAAGTTCATTTCTCTTATTTTCTTATCACTTCTTCTAAATAATTGTGGAACTAGTACTGACAACACATCACATGCTTCGTCCAAACAAAATGGAGGAGATAGTTCTTCTGTGTATGATGTAGCCTATAAAGGTCTTACCTTTTACCATAAGAATTTACCATCATCTAAATATACACTGAACCCACTTTCAGATGCAAAATTTAATGCTTTATCACAAACACACAAACGCCAAGTAGCTGATAAACTACTCTCTACACTTTTTTTTGGATACCCTCTAAAAGTATTGGAAGAAAAAATAGCTACTGGCAACTTCATCTCAAGTACTTTAAATGCACTGAGTGAAGACCGAACCGATGAGGCTGTACTAGAAGAACATATACTTGATGAGAACATCTATTCAAGAAATACTTATAATGAGCAAGTTGCTGTAGATATTCTTTCACGTTTTTATACTATGACAGAGTTAGATTCTTACTATATCAATAACTGGTCAGCATATATCTTAACACAAACCATTATGTTTTCTCCTGCATATGAACTAGAATCTTCTCACACACCCAACATTGCTAGAGTCTATAATAGACTTGTAACAATGTTAAAAGAAGAGAGTGGTATGCGTTATACGACTTATGTTCATATGATGAGTGAAGACAACTGGAGACGTTTTAGAAGTCCAGAGGACAACGGTAGAGAGATGTTAGAAATTTTTACATTTGATATGGATGACTCTCATGTTCCTTTAGCAGGAAAGGCACTTAAAAACTGGAAACTAGACAGAGACCATGATACACTAGTAGTAAGTCTCAATCAAAATAGAGAGCCCATAAACCTTTTTGGAACTACTATCAAAAATGGTGATGATTTTTACCGTGAAATGGTAAAGTCTAACGTCTTTACCTTTGGTGTGACAAAAAGACTGGTTGATTTTTTCTTCCCGACTAAAGGTGCTGCCAAAAAAACAGAGATTGCAAACACCATAGTCTCTAGTAAGCCTGAGACATGGCAAGATATTTTATTGCAGATTGTATTTTCTGAAGAGTATCTCTTGCGCTCTACTAGCCCTAAGAGTGCAGAAGCACTCTTTTTCTCAACAGCTAAGAAAGTAAACTTTAAGCATAGAAATAATTTAATGCATACTTTTAAAAGTTCCCTTGAAAAAATGCACCAAGCTTCCATGAAATATAAACTTGGAAAACGTAACCGTGTGCCACTTGATACACTCTCCTTTGCAAACTACCATAAGTTTATGCGAGAAGATGTCTTACTTAGGTCTTCTGATCCAATGTACAAAAACCAATATGATACATGGCAAAGACAAGGTTGGGATAAAAGTTTTATCTCCAATGAAAACTTTATCTTTGATGGAAAAGATGTCGTTGCTAGTCTAGATTCATTGGTTCAATACTTATTTCATACTATGATATCTAGAGATGCTACAACTTCAGAACTAGCACTCTTTAGAACACACATGCTCAAAGGTGAGTCAGGGAACCAAATACTCTCTTATACGTTTAACATGTTTAGAGCAGATGATGACCCTGAAACTCAAAATAAAAAAAGAGAAGTGCTAAAAAGAAATATAACTATTATCGTTTTAGACTACATCTCAAGACTATCTGAAACATACACACATAAAGAGGTGAAATAAGATGCGAAAAAATACTATCAAAAGAAGAGAGTTTATAAAACTATCCCTCGTAGCAGGGACTGCATTGCTCATGCCAAGTTTTAGCTCTGCAAAAGACTTAGACCTTAGTGAAATTACATTTTCATCTGCTGTAAATAGTACGAACAATGCTCAGACTATTATGATATTTATGTATGGAGGAGCCAGTCAATTAGGTGGTAACCTCACCAATATAGATGAAATAAAATCTGCTTCCCAAAGTAACTATGACAACTACTTTAGAGGTATCACAAAAACAGCCAATAACTGCTGGCAAGAAGCAGGTGGAATACATATGGAAAAACTCTTAGCAGATGGAGACATGACTCTCTTTAGATCTTGCTACTCTAAAATAAGAGAAGCCGAAAACAATAAGGCACATGGTGAATGTACGGTACAAAACCAAAAAGGTTCTTTTGACCAAAACAGTGCAGGTATTCTTGCTAATTTAGCTCAAGTACTTGAAGCAAATGGTGTAGTAAATGAAAATACACGTATGCCTTTTGTCACACTCGAAGGAGATTCTACATTCTTCACAGAAGGACGAAAACCTCTAAATAGTTTTTTAAAACCTGTAGGCCTTGATGAAAATTTAGATAACCCCTATAGTCGTAATTCAAGAGATTGGAGATATTATACAGAATCAGAAAGAAAGATAGAAAATTATAATCACATAACAACAGGTTTTGATGCAGAATTTCACAAAACAATGGATACCTTAGCACAACAAACTAACAAAGGTGGAAAAATAAAAGATGCATTTTCTAAAAGAGCTTCACTTGGTGCTTTTATAAATGATATTTCAACGTCAAAGACACCTGAGTTAGGTGCTGATGCTTACCCAGAAAGTAATCGCTTTGCCGGTAAAATAGAAACTGCTATCAAAGTCCTTGTCAAAAACCCTGACACAAAAGTCATCACCATTGGTACAGGTGGATTAGGTGGTTGGGATGACCATGATCAAGCTAGAAGTTATGTCGAACGAACAGAGAGCCTTTTTCGAACCCTTGTCTCTGCCATGGCACACATCAAAGCTGTGGGGAAAGAGCAAAATATAAACATTATGGTTTTTGGTGAATTTGGAAGAAATGTCAACCTAAACTCTGCTCTTGGATGGGATCATGGAAACTTACAAAATTTTTATGTTCTAGGAGGGAAAGGGTACTTTAATCATAAAGGTATCGTAGGTGAAACTGTGTTAGAAAATACAGGACAAATCAATAGGCTTTATCTCAAACCTAAAAGTGGAACGTATCAATTTGAACCACATAGTATCGCTGCTACTTTGTACAAAATATATGGGATAGAAAACCCACAAATACTTACTGGTGGGCATGGAGAGATTACTAAGTTATTTAGTTAAATCTTCACTCTTGATTCTAAAGCACGTGAGAGTGACATAATATCTATATTTTCAAGCTCCACTCCTGTAGGTACCCCTTGGGCTATCTTAGTGAAGTGTATTTCTAGACCTTTAAGTTTATCTTCGATGTAAAGTATCATTGTGTCTGTTGCGATACTTGGTGGAAAAGCAAAAATAATCTCATCTACTCCACCCACTGCGTAAAAAAGATGTGCCTCATCCATATCTCTTACTTCAGACACTACATAATACACACCTTTAAACTGTCCACTCTCCTCTATAGTCAAAATATCTTTAGCAGACTGTACTATACACAGTTTAGTGCTATCACGGTAAGGGTCAGAACAGATACTACAAAGTTCATCTTCACTCATGTTGTGGCATTTACTACAGCGTTGTATGCTATTTACACCTGTCTCTAGGGCATGTGCTAATTTCATCGCTGAAAAGCCATCTTCCATCACTGCATGATAGGCTAAACGTATGGCTGTTTTTTTGCCCACAGAGGGAAGAGAAGAAAAAGCATCCACCAAATTTTCAAATGCTTCTATTTTATAGTTTTTCATGATACCTATGCGTCTCTATGATAGTCGCAGGCTTTAGAGTATTCGACAACTGATTGTATAAAAGCAACCACCTTCTGATGTTCGGGATGCTCATCATAGGCATCTAGCCCACCTTTACTTTCAAATGATGTGATAATACTTAAATCCATAGCACGATCTGCTTCTATAAAATTCACACCCACATCTATGCTTTTTAGACTAGGAATAGCTCCCATGAGGTTTTCAAGCATCTGTTTGGCTTGTATGATATTGGCTTTTTTGTT
>JAKIUE010000113.1 GCA_021647715.1 Sulfurovum sp. | reverse complement strand
ATTTGCGATAAAGGTAAAAAGTGCAGAGGTAAGTAACACCTGTAACCCACCATAGACAAATACATCTTTTTTCATTATTTTGAGTTGCCGTACAGAAAACTCTAATCCTATAGTAAACATAAGAAAAACGACACCAAATTCAGCAATCTCTTTAAGTTCATCGCTGTGTACTGTATGATGTAGCCCAAAGGCATAGGCAATAATGGTTCCAGTGAGAATATAGCCTATAATAGTTGGAATATCAAACTTTTTTAAAAAAAGATTGAGTAGTGTTGATATTAAAATAGCAGATACAATAATTTCCAACATAAACAATACTCCAATACATTATATTTTAAGTCAGATAGTAGCATAAATTAATAACAAGTTACTATTGACAATAGTAATAGATTGAACTAAAATAAGAGAAAGGAGTAACCGATGCAAGAGAAAATAAATAAAGCAGTAGAAGCTATAGAAAATGCCACACATATTGATGCAGTAGATAAACCTCTGATACTAGAAAAAATAGAAGAGTGGAGAGAAGAAAAAGCTGCTCTCTCTGAACTAAATAATACGCTTGATGAATGGTGGCTCAAAGTGGAACCAATCTTTGCAGAACTAGGGTTAGTCTAACAGTGGAACTACTTACACAATATACGTATGAAAAGAAGTGGACAAAAACTTCTTACAAAGATGCCTTACGTATGATTGCTGAAGAGATGCCAGAAGCTGATGCTGATGGTACACTCACGTATATTTTAGCCGAAGTATCCAAAGGAAAGACTATTACCCTTGGGGAATGTCGGTTTAAAGCTACTACTTAAGCTTATAATAACTCTTGTCATTGGCAAATGTTAAAGAGCCTTTATATGACTTTCGTATCTCACGTTTGGTCGTTTTTTCTTTCCCAAGTGTTCGTAGCATCCTATGAGATAGTACAAGTTTTTGTGCTCGAGCCTTTTTAGCTATTTGACCTATGATATTTGGTGTCATGTGTAGTTGTGTTGCTACACCTTTTACACCTTTGGGTACTGCGTTGTGGGCTACGAGTATATCCGTTCTTTTTGCTAAAGTCTCCAAGGTATGGTAGTCACCGTTCATGTCTCCTGAGAATGTAATGCTTTTGTCTCCTATGTCCACTCTGTAGGCAATGGCCGGGATAATGCCATGATGTACACTCACTGCTGAGACTTTGATGCCATTATGGTTGTAGATGACTTTTACTTTTTTACTTTCATCTACATCATGGGCTTTGAGTTGTAGTCTAGCTGTACCATCTAGGTGGTCACCTAGGTACTGCCATGCCCCATCACCATTTTCAAATAAACGTTCAACAAAATCTTCGGTACTTGGCATAAGTTTATTGTCATGGGGACCAAAGATGTGTAGTTTACCTGAAGCTCTAGTAAAAAAAGCGGATTTTAGTAAGGCTGGCAAGTCTGCAGTGTGGTCTACGTGTAGGTGAGTAAGGAGTATCACTTTTAGATCTTCTATCTTCGCGTTGGTCTGTTCGAAGCGTAAACTTGCCCCTCCACCAAAGTCTATGAGTACACGGCTTTTACCATCTACCCATATAACATACGCTGATGATGCACGCTTATCTCCCATCTCTGGCCCACCTGAACCTAGAACTTGTAGGGCTACGTTATGATGGGCACAAAGTATGAGAGGGGTTAGTAGGAGAAGCAGGGTTAAAAATCTTTTCAAAATAATATCATTATTTGGAGTAGTGCATAAAAGATACACAATGAATATTGTATACTAATCTTATATAACATCTGTGTAGCTTAAAGGAGAGAGTCTATGAAGAACGTCATGGGAGAAATTTCGGTTTTATTTTCATATCCAAAGCATCTTATTATATTGGTAGTTAGACTGGTACTTGCCTATGGTTTTACAAAGCCTGCACTACTGAAAATAAATGATATACATGCAACTTCGAAATGGTTTGAAAGTATAGATATACCATTGCATACTTTTTTTGCTTACTTCGTTTCAGGGCTAGAGACAATAGGTCTTATACTGTTAGTATTAGGTCTTTTTGCACGATATATCTCTATATTACTTGCATTTATAATGTTAGGTGCTATAAGTTTTGTACATATACAACATGGGTTTGCAGTAGCAAATAACGGTATTGAGATTCCCTTATATTATTTGTTATTTTTATCTATGATAGTATCATTTGGTGCGGGTAAATATTCGCTAGACAACTTACTTTTTAAGGACAAACATGAATAATGACAAATTTCTTACACATATTCCTCTATTGTCTGCAGATTGGGGTATTTTGCTCAAAGTAATGTTGGTTGTACTGGTCTTAGTATTATTGCTTATATTTATATATGATAGATTTATACAAAGAAAAAATCAACTACTCATAAACTACCCGCTCATAGGGCGTATGCGTTACTTGTTTTATGCATTGCGTGGCCCTATGCGTCAGTATTTTGGTGATGAGACTTTTTATAAATCATTTGAAAAACTAGAATGGATAAACAAGGTTGCCTCAGGAAAAAACCCCTATCTTTCTTTCTCCCCATCTAAACCTTATGGCAATGAAAAGACACTCTTTAAACATGCAAACTTTGTAAAAGAAGTAGATGAAGTACAAGATGAATTTACAGTGAACTTTGGGCTAAACAGAGACATGCCTTTCGTGAGTCAAAGTATCATAGGACGTTCTGCCATGAGTGATGGTGCTATATCACCTGAAGGAACACGAGCTTTTGCCAGAGGTGCGTTTAGGGGTAATTTTCCCATAAATACAGGTGAAGGAGGGCTTACATCGAACTTCCTAGCTACACTCAATGTAGAAGATTGTGAATGTACTGATTATTTGGAAATAAAAAGAGGTACATGGTTTGCACGAGGGGTGTATAGAATTTTGAGACTTGTAAGTAATAGAGAAGTCTCTCAACGAGTCTATCGTAAAATGGTTGTGAGACAAAATGACAGAGGCTCATTTATATTTGATAATATTAAATTACTCTATTTTCGTATTGACTGGGATATAAACATTGAATATTTTCCTCATCAAATACCGCTGAGTGTACCAGATATTACTTTCCAGATGGGTTCAGGACTGTATGGTGTACGCGATGACGAAGGTGAGTTTGATGCTGTTCGTTACCAAAAAGTTATGCGTTTTGCACGGATGACAGAGGTTAAGCTAGCACAAGGAGCCAAACAAACAGGTGGAAAGCTATTGGCTTCTAAAGTAAGTGATGACATAGCTTACTACAGAGGTATCCCAGCCCATGAAGACCTTATCAGTCCAAACCGTTTCCCTTATGCAACAGATATGGATACTTTTTTTGATTTCATTAGTGAGCTTCAAATTCTCTCAGGTAAACCTGTAGGCTACAAGATAGTCATATCAACAAAAGAAGATTTTGAGACCTATGCCAAAGCACTCAAAGCCCGAAAAGAGTCAGGAAAAAGTATCGCTGATTTTATTACCATAGATGGAGGAGATGGAGGAAGTGCTACTGCACCACTAGAAATGATGTCTAAAATAGGCTTGCCTATACGTGAAGCTTTAGATATAGTAGTATCCTTACTTGAAACGTATGGTCTAAAAAATGACATAAAAATAATTGCAGCAGAAAAAGTACTTACGCCTGATGATATTGTAGAGCTATTATGCCATGGGGCAGACTTTATAAATATTGCTCGAGGTTTTATGATTTCGGCTGGTTGTATACGTGCAAGAGAATGTTCAGGTGCAGGAGGAAGAAACTGTCCAGTTGGACTGGCAACCATGGATGAAGGAAAACGTAGTAAGTATTTGGTTTTAGAAAAAGCAAAGCATGTTGCCAACTACCACGACGAACTACTTCATGGAGTACACGCACTTATGGCAGTGATGGGTAAAAGTAAGGTTTCTGAGTTTTACATGGATGATTTAATACTCAAACCGTGATATGGGTATAATACCACATATTATACAAACGATACAGTCATGCAAAATACTATTATGTGTGTGGGGGGGGGTACATCTCTCACTAGGTAGAAAACATGGTATGTATGCAAAACCAGTCTTTAAAAGAGGCGATGGAAAGTTTCATATAGATGTATTTATAGATACTAAGAGGGTATATGTATATTATACATGTGTCTTAGAAGATGAATCTTGGATTCTTAGCATTTAAGTATTTAAAAACGGTTAAACTATAGCTCCTATACTTTGAGTATCAAAATATAAGGAGCTAACATGCTAAATAAAAAACTTTCACTTTTTGTGTTGCCTCTTGTGGCTACACTTTCACTGCAGGCTAATGATCCATTTGGAGATGATATCTTTAAAGAAATGATGCAAATGCAACAAAATATGGATAAGATGTTTAATCAAATGCATCAAAGAATGCAGCAACGTACAACAAAACTTGTAAGTCCTTTAGGTACCTATAAAATTGCCAATAAACAAAGCTTTATAGATAAGGGGAATCATTATGAATATGTAACCAACATACCTGAGAATAAAGAGAACCAAATAGATATTAATAGTAAAGATGGTGTGATGGCTATTACCGCTAAAATCATAGAAAAACATGAAAATAAAACAGCCAATGGTTACAGTAGCTCTAGTTCTATGCGTATGTATCAGCAAAGTATTCCTCTACCAAGAGATGCAGATGAAGGAAGTATGAGTGCCAAGTATAAAGATAAAAGACTAGTTGTTTCTTTGAAAAAAAGCAAAACCAACAAAATAGTAGTACCCACTATAAATATACACACTTCAAAAAGTACAAAATCTATAAAGAGTAAAGAAGAAGTGTTAAAAAAAGAAGATACCAATAAGACACAAGAGTCCAATGAGACAAAATCAACAGATAAAAACAGTACAGAGACAAATAGCACAAAGAAGATGACAATCAATTCTGATGTGCCATCTATGAGTTAGGGAGTTTATGAGCAACAACTCCCACCACTACAGGTGTCTTTTTT
>JAKIUE010000112.1 GCA_021647715.1 Sulfurovum sp. | reverse complement strand
CAGTCTCTCGTGCTGAAGAGGAGCTTATCGCACTTGAATCACAATTTTCTGCTATGCAAAATGCCTTTAAATCTATAGGTACAAATAAAGCAGACAATGAAGCTGATAATACCTATGACATGCAACTCTTATCGCTTCGCTTTAAAGAGTATCTAGAAAAAAATATAAGTGAAGATGAAATGACAAAAATTTTGGAAAACTATAAAAATGTCGTTTTATTACAATTTGTCTCAGCAAGTAGCGAAGCGCAAGAACATGAAAACAACGAAACAAGTTCCTATGTAAAAACACTCAAAAATACACCTGAAGCAAGTGCACGTATAGATTTAGTAGATAAAATAACCAAAAAACTCTACTCAAAAGAAGCGATGATGATACTCTTTGATGAACTCATGAAACCACTTATGAAAAATGGTATTGGTGGCGAAGGAATGAATGACAAAATGCTTGAACTTGTCCAAAAAGACTATCTAAAGATGATGATAGAAACTTCTAAAAATGAAACACTCTATGCCTCTAAAGATTTTACTATAGAAGAACTAGAAGCGTTACTTGAGATTGCAAAAACCCCAGCGATTGACCATGAAACAAAAGCTGTTTTTGGTGCTATGGCATACGCTCTTAAAGAATTTTTCATGTCTCTCACCAGCCGATTTGATGTGAGTAAGCATCAGCCAAAAGGCTTAAGCGAATCAAACCATACTAAATAATATGGAACCTATATATATCACTGATTTAGATCATACCTTTTTACGTTCTGATTTGAGTATCAGTGATTTTTCTGCAGATGTTTGGAACAACAAATCTCATGATGCCCTCATGGGCATAGCCACTGCTAGAAGTTTTACGAAATCTACAGAACTACTTAAAAAAATCCATATCAATGCACCTATGATTTTGCTAGATGGTACTATTATCATCACATCTGAGCATAAACTTATAGATATGAAAACTTTAAACAAAGAGATCGGAGATGCCATAGTTGACATAGGATCAAAACATGGCATAGACCCATTTATTATAGGTGTGAAAGAGAATGACCTTCATGAAGCATTCCTCTACCCTAAAAAACTCAATGACTACCAAAAGGAAGTATTGAAAGGATACAAGGATGATCCACGTATGCAGTTTAATCCTGAAAATCGAACGATGGATAAAAATCTAAAGATAGTTTACTTTGGGTATGAAGAACAACTACGCCCTTTATATGAAGCATTCGTTAAAATATTTGGTAACACCATTGAAGCAAAACTCTCTCCAGAAAAATACGGAGGAGGCCACTTCCTCACTCTACTGCACCCAGAAGGTGACAAAGCCCATGCCCTCACAAAAGTCATGGAGTATTTAGGTAGAGACACTCATGAAGCAACAGTTTTTGGTGATTCAGTCAATGACATAGGTATGTTTGAACTCTCTGGCACTGCTGTAGCAGTTTCTAATGCGTTAGATGAAGTCAAGGCCGTAGCAAATATAGTGTTGCCTCATAGTAATGATGAGGATGGAGTTGCTAAGTATTTAAATAGTATTTAATAAGCATATTATATATTATTTAATTCCTATTCATAAGTTCTATATTCACTCTTTCTAACCTCTCAGGTGTACCAATATCTTGCCAATTTCCCTCATAGAGTTCACCCGTTACTTTTCCCTCTTTCATGGCAACTCTGAGTAAAGGAATAGTACTTGATTTACCATAGGGTACCCCCTCAAAGAGTTTGGGAGAGTAGTAGCCTATACCCGAATAGGTATATTGTTGATTGTCCACTACAAGGTTACCCTCTAAAGCAAAATCTCCTTCAGGGTTATGCTCTGGGTTGGGTACGAGGATTAAATGCGCTAATACACCTTCTGGTAACTTTCTATTGGCTTGGAAGTCATAATCAGTAAAGACATCACCATTGACAACTAAAAAAGTCTCATCACCTAATAGTGGCAAGGCTTTTACTATCCCCCCTGCACTCTCAAGACCACCCTCTTCTTGTTCATCAGAGTACGCTATATTTACACCCCAAGAAGAACCATCACCTAATGTATCAGGTATTTGATACCCCAAGTGTGCGATGTTTATAACAATATCAATAATGCCTTGATGAGCCAACTTCTCCAAATGCCACACTATGAGAGGAATACCACCAACCTTGAGTAAAGGTTTTGGTGTTACATCTGTAAGTGGCCTCATACGAGAACCAAGCCCCGCTGCTAGTATCATCGCTTTCATTATATTTCCTTAGTTTTCTTCTTTTTTCCATGGTCTATTCTCAGAAGAAACACAAAAAGCATCACCTCCTTTTGAATATTTAGGAAATTTTTTTTCATACTCTTTTGGTTCTACTTTTTTAAGTACAGGTATATGTAAAGAGCAATGAATATACGCCTCTTCTACCTCAATCAAGACATATGAGACAATTTTAAATCTATCACGATTTTTCTCAAGTTCTAAATAACCTTCAGGAAATGATAAAAGAGTTTCTTTTAATTTTTCTTTAGGAATAATAGTTGCTTTTCCATTCACATGTAAACCCACTTTTGTTTCAAAAAAATCTAAAAAGAGTAATCCTATATTAGCATTTTCAGAGATATTTCCCATGCTTGCCATAACACCATTGCCTTTATATTCAGGATAAATTATATGATGCCTGTCTAATACCTTGACAAAACCCGCTTCTCCTGCACGAAAAGAAGCATCACATTCACCTTTTGCATCTGATGTAGAGATGAACATCATCTCTTGTTGCTGTATAAACGTTTGCATAAGTTCACTAAGGTGAGTAATAACTTGGTTATTATAAAAAGCTAAAGCATCCTTGATAGTATTAAACTTTTTTTGCAGTATCTTCTCACCATCACAACCAGGTAAAGATGTATTCTTATTCATTAGTCTATATCCCCAGTTTATTACACATTATTTAATAGAGCTACTAATCCATCCAACTCTGGATACTTAGAACCTACTTCCAAAATATACTTCAAAACCAAAGGTATATCATCCAAATACGCATCTTTTCCGTCACGTATGCTAAGTCTAGCAAAAATCCCTAGTATTTTGATGTGCCGTTGCAGACCCATAAAGTCAAACCAACGCATAAACGTCTCATCATCAACCTCTAAACCTTTAAGTTCTTTAAAGAGCAATACCAGTCGCTGTATCTCTTGAGCATCTAGCTCTACATAGGCATCACGAAGCAATGATACCAAGTCATACGTAAGTGCACCAGATTTTGCATCTTGAAAGTCTATGACGACAATCTCATCATTACTGTCTATCATAAGATTACGAGAGTGATAGTCACGATGTACAAATATCTCTTGAGGTTGTGCGAGTACCTCATTGATAATTAACATAAAGCTCTCTAAGAGTATACGCCCTTCAACACACTCCACACTTCTGCCCAAATGCTCTTTCATATACCACTGAGGCATGAGATTCATCTCATCTAACAAAAAGCCTCTATCATAAGGTTCTAAGCCTTTAGAAGGTGTGTTTTGTATCTGTACCAATGTCTTTATGGCTTTATCATAGTATGCAGATCTATGAGATGTATCTAAGGCATCTATAAGATGCTTTGAGCCTACATCTTCAAGCATCATAAAACCTTTATGCTGTTCAAATGCCTTGATTGTAGGTAGACGTACCTTAGATTGTTGGAGCAACATAGCAATACCTATAAACCTAGGCACTACCTCTTTTTGCACACTTGCATCCATCACGATGTTTTGTGGTTTTTTTAAACGGTAGTAACGTCTACTGCTGGCATCACCACAGAGTGCTTCTAGTTCTGGCTCATCGATGCCAAGCCATTCTAGCCACCCTATTAACTCATCATGCATATATTGCTCCTAAAATGGTGTTTTCTTTTGCCCCTGTAACCTCTTTGAGGTTTACTTTTTCTTTGTGTATGCGTTTATATGCCAGCCATGCAAAAGTCATCGCTTCTAGTTCATCTGCATTTTGTGCTATGCTTACTTCAACATTGGGCATAAGTGCTTTTATACGCTCTACTAAGAAAGTGTTTTTAGCTCCACCCCCACAAAGTAAAACAATATCACTATTGAACTTCAATACTTCGTTGCTTATGCTCAGTGCCGTAAGTTCTACCAATGTACGTTGCACATCCTGCAGGGGTATCCCTTTATTGGTAGCCTTTAACATATCATCTAACCAAGCTTCATTAAACTTCTCACGTCCCGTACTTTTAGGGTATGGTAGCGAGAAATACTCATCTGTCATCATGGTATCTAAGAGTGTATAATTTATCTTTCCACTCTTTGACCATACGCCATCTATGTCATAACTAAGACCTTTTTGCTTGGTTATCCACATATCTAACAGCACATTCCCACAACCAGTATCATAGCCTATGAGATTTTCATTATTGTTTTTTGCCAACACTGTGATGTTTGCCATACCTCCTATATTTACTACAGATACAGAAGATTTAATATTATTAAATATAAATTCATGAAAAGCAGGAGCAAAAGGAGCACCCTGCCCACCTAGTGCTACATCTTTACGTCTAAAGTCTGCCACAACTGGTATGCCTGTCTTGACAGAGATGATGTTAGGGTCACCTAGCTGCATACTAAAGGCATACTCACCTACGGGGTCATGCCAAAGTGTCTGCCCATGTGAGCCTATGGCAGTGATGGTAGAGGCATCTATGTTGTGAGACACAAGTAAAGAAGCCACAGCCTCAGTAAACAACACACCCAAACTATGGTCAGCTCGCCCTACTTCTTCTAGGGTACAAGTACCTGCTATCATAGATAAAAGTTCTGCTTTTAGTTCTGAGGGGAATGGGTATTCTATGCTATGTATAAGTGTACAGGAGTGACTGTCTATCTCACACAGTACTACATCTACACCATCTAGTGAGGTACCTGACATGATACCTATGTAATGTTCTCTTGCCATCTCTTAATCTAAATAATTATGGTCTTTTAACTTCTTCTCAGAGCCATACTCTCTTAATGCCAGTGCTATCAGAATCGTAGCAATAACTACAATGCCCATAGTGA